>CAILDU010000092.1 GCA_903833055.1 uncultured Verrucomicrobia subdivision 3 bacterium
AACCTCCGTGCTCCCTTTTTGTCCGTAGATGCGGCGGTGGTTTTGACGGTTACGGCAGTAGCTCAATTGGTAGAGTAGTGGTCTCCAAAACCATTGGTTGCAGGTTCAAGTCCTGCCTGCCGTGCCAGTCTGCTAAAGTTGGAGAGGTGGCAGAGTGGTCTATCGCGGCGGTCTTGAAAACCGCTTTAGGCGAAAGCCTAACGGGGGTTCGAATCCCTCCCTCTCCGCCAGATTTTTGGCGGTGAAGGAAAAATAAAATGTGCGGGCGGCGGTTCAGAAAACAGATAAATTTTTGTGAATAACTGGACGACAATTTTGATTTGGGCAGCAGTCATCGGAGCCGTGTTCGGCTACCTTTGGTGGCAGGGGCAAGTTCAACGCTTGGCGACTTACGTTGCGGAAACGCGCGAGGAGCTTAAGAAATGCGCTTGGCCGAGCTGGGACGAATTAAAAGGTTCGACCGCTCTGATTATTATCATGGTTGCGTTGCTCGGCGGATTCGTTGTGGCGATTGATGCGATTCTTTTCAAGACGTCGTTCAATCCTTTCGCACTCGCCGCAGTCATGGTGGCTGGTTATGTCGGATGGCTCATTCTCCAATCGAAGCGTCAATAATTTTATAATTTCATGCGTAACCAGTGGTTCATCATCCAGACGCTTTCCGGCCAGGAAAACAAGGTCAAAGACAGCATTGAAAAACGCGTCAAGACCGAAGAAATGCAGGACTTCATCAAAGAAGTCATGGTGCCGATTGAAAAGGTTGTCGAAGTTCGCAACCAGAAAAAAACCGTGTCCAACCGCAAGTTGTGGCCGGGTTACGTTTTCGTGGAAATGGTTTTGCTCGACGACGAGCATCGCATCATTGAGAAGCCGTGGTATTTTATCAAGGAAACGCAGGGCGTTATTGGTTTCTTGAGTGATCCGCCGCAGCCGACGCCGACCGAAGAAGTGGACGCCATCAAAGTGCAGATTTCCGCGTCGGAAGAAACGGAAAAACCGAAGGTGAATTTTACGGTCGGCGAAACGGTCAAGATTAATAATGGACCGTTCTTGAATTTCAGCGGCGTGATTGAAGAAATTGATCCGGAACGCGGCAAGTTGAAAGTCACAGTCAATATTTTTGGACGCAATACGCCGGTGGAATTGGAATACTGGCAAGTCGAAAAAGCTTAATTAGATTTTAGAATTTTATGGCAAAGAAAATTACAGGACAAATCAAGTTGCAGATTGCGGCCGGTCAGGCCAATCCCGCGCCGCCCGTCGGCCCCGCGCTCGGTCAGCACGGCGTGAACATCATGGGCTTCTGCAAAGAATTTAACGCCGCGACCAAGAACGACGCCGGCCTGATCATTCCCGTGGTCATCACGGTGTATCAGGACAAATCGTTCACGTTCATCACCAAGTCGCCGCCTGCGTCCGTGCTGCTCAAAAAAGCCGCCGGTATTACCGCTGGCTCGAAGACGCCGAACAAGGACAAGGTCGGCAAGGTCACGCGCAAACAAATTTTGGACATCATTAAAATGAAATCCAAAGATCTCCATGCCAATTCAGAAGAAGCGGCGGTTCGCCTGATTTCAGGCACGGCGCGCAGCATGGGAATTGAAGTTGTCGGTTAATTAAAAACACAATCGCGGGAGAGCCAAAAGCTCGCATGCACCGCACAAACATAAATGCCCAGCAAAAGATACAAAAAGGCGCTTGAAGTCGTGGACGGCAAAAAAGCCTACGCACTCAAAGACGCGGTTGGCGTGCTCGCCAAATTCCCCAAGGCCAAATTTAACGAAACCATTGACCTCGCGTTCCGCCTCGGCGTTGACCCGAAGCAGTCCGACCAGATGGTTCGCGGCACGGTTCCGTTGCCCCACGGCAGCGGCAAGACGGTGCGCGTGCTTGTTTTCGCTCGCGGCAACGCGGCGGACGCGGCGAAAGCTGCGGGCGCGGAAAACGTCGGCTTTGAAGACATGATTGCCAAGTGCAATTCTGGCTGGAACGATTTTGATGTCGCGATTGCGACTCCGGAAGCGATGATCGAAGTTCGTAAGCTCGGCAAAGTTCTTGGACCACGCGGCCTCATGCCGAATCCGAAAACCGGAACCGTCACGGAAGACACGGCGAAAGCTGTGCGCGAAGTGAAAGCTGGCCGCGTCGAATTCAAAGTGGACAAAGCTGCGAATGTTCACGTCATCGTGGGCAAGGCTTCGTTCAGCGCGGAACACATCGAGGAAAACGCCCGCGCGGTTATTGAAGCCGTCGCCAAGGCGCGCCCGAACAGTTTGAAGGGTGCTTACATCAATTCGTGCACGCTGTCGGCGACGATGAGTCCGCCCGTGCGTGTTGACATCCGTGAATTTGTCGCCAACTAAAAAAGGATTTTACCATGCGTGCTGAAAAGAAATTATTGACGGGCGAATATGTCGCCCGGTTGAACGCCTCGCCGTTTTTTATCGTCGTTGGCTATCAAGGTTTGAAGGTCGCGCACCTCTCCGAGTTGCGTAAACGTCTGACGCTTGCGGGCGCGGAAATTCACGTTGTGAAAAACACCGTGTTTAACGTGGCTGCGAAAGAGGCGGGCATCGGCGAACTGAACGGCAGTCTTTCTGGCCAGATGGCGGTCGTCACCGGCAAGAAGGATATTTTCGTCGCCGCCAAGGCGTTGAAAAATTTCGCGGCGGAGTTCGACAAGCTGAAACTCAAGTTCGGCTTTTTGGACAACAAGCGCGTCGAACCGGCCACGCTCATGGCGTATGCCGATTTGCCGAGCCTCGACGTGCTGCGCGCGAAATTGATGGGCTTGATCAACACGCCCGGAACGCAGATCGCGGCGGTCATCAAGGCCAAAGCGGAAAAAGTCGAGCAACCGGCTTAAACAATTTTGATTTGGAATTTAAAATTCCAAATCGGAAAAAACCAACAAGAAACAAAAACGTAAATCGTCGGTTCGCAAGCCGTGAACTAAAAATTGCCGGGGCACTGGCAGACGACGAGACGACAACATAGAAAGCAAAAGTAAAATTA
>CAILDU010000093.1 GCA_903833055.1 uncultured Verrucomicrobia subdivision 3 bacterium
CCTCGCGCTCGGCGGCGTAGCTTGGGCGTCCATTCTTTCGATGCCTTACGCGATTCTCGCCGGCGCGTTGCCGCCCGCGCGCATGGGCGTTTACATGGGCATCTTCAATTTCTTCATCGTGCTGCCGGAAATTCTCGCCGCGCTCACCTTCGGCCCGCTTGTGAAAAATTTTCTCGGCGGCAACCTTGTTTACGCGGTGATGGCGGGCGGCATCTTCATGCTCATCGCCGCTGCGCTGGCGCAATTGGTGGACGAACCCGACGCAAAATAATCGGTCCGGTTTTCTGAGTCGATTCTCACACCGCCGCGCTCGCCCCAGCTGAAGCGCACCTTGACTTCCCGATTTAGAGCGCACAACATGGCCGTGAACATTATCGTTTATCGGCATGGGCAAATTTCAGATTTAATTCCGACGGGACACCGCCTTCAAATAAATTTCCCGACGTGAGCCTCATCCTCCACAAAAGCAACCGGCTGGAAAATCTGGCGCAGCGGCTCGCCCGCGAAACGCTCCGCTCGCCGCTGAGTTCGCCGTTCGCGCCGGAACAAATCATCGTCCCCGCGCAAGGTCTCGCGCAATGGCTCAAGCTCGAACTCGCCCGCCGCCAAGGCATCGCCGCCAATCTGGAACTGCTCTTCCCGCGCGCCTTTTTTTTCGAGCTGATGCGAAATGTATTGCCTGAAAAAACCCGCGCCGGTTTGATTGAACCCGACGCGCTGACTTGGCGGCTCATGGAAAAACTGGAGCCGCTGCTCGACGAACCGGCGTTTCAGGAAATAAAAAATTATCTCCACAGTTCCACCGATCCGCGCCGAAAATTCCAGCTCGCCGAACGCATCGCCGGTTTGTTCGACCAATACAGCGTGTATCGTCCGGAGTGGATTGACGCGTGGCAGCGCGGACAGGAATCGCACTGGCAGGCGCAGTTGTGGCGCGCCGCGATGAGCGACGGCCTAGCGTGTCAGGGCAAATTTCTTTTTGAACTAAACAACGCGCTCAAACAATCCGATTGTGACAAAACAAAATTGCCCGAGCGCCTCACAATTTTTTGTCCGACCAGCTTGCCGCCGGTTTATCTCGAAGTTTTCCAGTCACTCGCGCGACACATTCCCGTGCATCTGTTCTGGCTTTCGCCGTGCGCCGAATACTGGGGCGACATCACTTCGGCGTTGGAAGATCAAGCGATTCAAACCGTCGCCGGCAAAGGCGAATTAAGTCCGCGCGAATTGCATCTGGATCGCGGCCATCCGCTGCTCGCATCGTGGGGCAAAACCGGCCGCGAATTTCTGCGCCTCATCACCGACTTGCAAATGGTGAACGAAGAAATAGACGACTTCCAAATTCCCGCGACGGAAAATCTGCTCGGCCAAGTCCAGCGCGCCATTTTGAATTTAGAAGAACCGCAAACGGACAAACCGCTTTTGGAAATCAGCCGCGACGACCGCTCGATTCAAATTCATAATTGCCACAGCCCGTTGCGCGAACTGCAAGTCCTGCGCGATCATTTGCTCGCATGGTTCGCCAACGATTCCGCCTTGTCGCCACAGGACATTCTCGTGATGCTGCCGGACGTTGAAGCTTACGCGCCGTTCATCAAAGGCGTTTTTGACAGCGCCGAACCCGGTTCGCCCGCAATTCCCTACACGCTCGCCGATCAAGGTGCGCGCCAGGAAAGTCCGCTCGTCAACAGCTTCGCCGATTTGCTGCAACTCGCCACCAACCGCCTCACCGCCACCGCCGTCATGGATTTTTTTGAAACGCCCGCCGTGCGCCGAAAATTTTCCGTGGCGGAAAATGAATTACCGCAAATCCGCGAATGGATTCAAAATTCCGGCATCCGCTGGGGACGTGACGCGGCGCAACGCGCGCAACTCGGCCTGCCCGCGTTTGCCGAACACACTTGGGAACATGGCAACTCGCGCCTGCTCCTCGGTTACGCGATGGCCGATGACGGCTCCATTTTCAACGAACTTTTGCCGTGCGCCGACATCGAAGGCACAGCCACCGAACTGCTCGGTCGCTGGCTGGATTTTCAAAAACAATTTTTTGCTACGCTCGACGAACTCGCCGCACCGCGCACCTTGGCGAATTGGGCAAATACGCTAAATCAAATTCTTGATGAATTATTTTCGCCCGACCGCGAAGAGGAATTTGCCGCCAACGCCATCCGCCAAATTCTCGACAGCCTGCGCCAGCAACAGAAAGTTTCCGGTTTTGCCGAAAAAATTCCGTTTCAGGTCATTCTCGAACGCGTGCTGCCGAAACTCACGGAAGAGCCATCTGGCAAGGCGATTCTGCGCGGGCGCGTGACTTTTTCCGGCCTCAACCCGATGCGGAATGTTCCGCGTCGCGCGCTTTGCGTGCTCGGCATGGACGACCACAATTTTCCACGCCGCCCCGCGCCATTGAGTTTTGATCTGATGGCCGCGCAGCCAAAAACCGGCGACGCCTCGCGCCGCGATGACGACCGTTATCTCTTTCTCGAAATGCTGCTCGCCGCGCGAGAGAAATTTTACATCAGCTACGCCGGCCAGTCCGTCAGCGACAATAGTCCGCGTCCGCCATCCGTCGTCGTCAGCGAACTGCTCGATTATCTCGGCGCGAGCTTTCAACTTACGGAAACAATTTTGGACGCAAAGTTGCAGCCGCAAGAAACGCCGCTCATCAGCGAACTGCTCGTCACGCGCCACCGGCTGCATGGTTTTAATCCGGCCTATTTTCAAGCGGACAAAAATAAAAATCCGCATTTGTTCAGTTACTCGGCAGCGGACGCGGAAATCAGCCGCCATATCGCCGACCGCACGAAACGCATTTCTATTCAGCCGTTTCTTGCACAGCCGCTCGCCGCGCCGGACGCGGACTCAAAAATCGTTTCCATAAAAGACCTGCAAAGTTTTTTCCAAAATCCCGCAAGGTTTTTTGTGCAGCGGCGACTCGATTTCAGCTTGCCGGAGGACAAGGAACTTTTGTCCGACGAAGAACCGTTTTCCGTGGATGCCCTCGATGCCTTTAATTTCAAACAGGAAATTGTCGAAGCCTTTTTGGAAAAGCGCGCGCCGGAAAAACTTCTGGCCGCGTGGCAGAGCGGCGGTCAATTACCCCCCGGCGCGACGGGAATTTTGGCGGCGAATGATTTGCTCGCAAAAACCCAACCGCTCATCGAATCGCTCAAGCAGCACATTGGCGCGACAGACAAAATCCGCCAGCCGATCAAATTGCAGATTGGAGAATTTCAATTGGAAGGTGAAATCTCCTTATTTCACAAGGTCGGAATCGTCCATTGCCGCACGTCAAAAATCAAACCCGCGGCGCAGTTGCGACTTTGGATCGAGCATCTCGCGCTGCAACTGGCGGGCTTGCCGGAAGCAAAAACAAGCTGGCTCATCACCGAAAACGAAACCTGGCGTTTCAATGAAGTTCCCGATGCTGAAAAAATTCTGAAGCAGCTTTTGGAAATTTATTTTCTCGGCCTCACAAAACCGCTGCCGTTTTTTCCGGCCAGCAGTTTTGCCTTCGCCAATCCGAAAGGCAAAAAAACTCCGGCGGATTCGGCGCAGGAAAAATGGGACGGCGATGACTTTGGCGATTTTGGCGCGGGCGATTCGCAAGACCCATATTTCAATCTTTGTTTCCGCAACGCGGCAAATCCGCTGGATGAAGAGTTTGAGCAATTGGCACAACAAATTGTAAATCCGCTGGTGTTGCATCAGGAAAAGGAGTCGTCGCCATGACCTTCGACTTGGTTCATACACCGTTGGACTTGGGCGTCACGCGACTGGAAGCCAGCGCAGGCACGGGCAAAACATTTGCGCTCGCGGGAATTTTTCTGCGTCTGCTCGTCGAGGAAAAAATTCCAGCGAGCGACATTTTGGTCGTCACTTTTACCGAGGCGGCGACGGCGGAATTGCGCGATCGCATCCGCCGTCGGCTTGCGGAAGCGTTGCTCGCGCTGGAAGGAAAACCTACAGAAGATGAATTATTGCTCGCGCTGGTCGCGCGCACGCAAGCGCGACGCGAGGCCGCAATCAATTCACTTCGCAACGCACTGGAAATTTTTGATCTCATTTCGATTTCGACGATTCACGGTTTCTGCCAGCGCACGTTGTCGGACAATGCCTTTGAAAGCGGCGGGCTTTTCAATGTCGAACTCGTCGCCGATCAGGACAGCCTCATCCGTGAAATCGCGGCCGACTATTTTCGACGCCATATTTATTCCGGCAACACGCTGCGGGCAAGCATCGCGCTGCACCAAAATCTCACGCCGGACGTTTTTGCCGCTCTGTTAAAGCGTTTTCTCACTTATCCTGAATTAAAACTGCTGCCCACCGCGCCACCGCGCGCGCTGGCAGAAGTGATTGTGGATTTGGAAAACACATTTGCCAAATGCGCTTCGGAATGGACAACGCTCGCAAAAAACCGCTCGCAACTGCTGAACTTTTTTATCCGCGACAAAAAATGGGCGACCAAGGAACACGCGAAGGAAAATTTAATCGCCGAGGCGATGGCCAGACTGGACGCGGGTTTTGTTGCAGGAAAAATGTCCACGGCAGTTTGGGAGGCGATAAATTTTTTCTCCATTTCGGCAATCCGCAACCACGTCGGCAAGAAAAAGGAAATGCCCCAGCCGCATCCGCCGCTGTTTGACGAGTGCGAAAAACTGGTTTCGCTGGCGACAGAATTTGCGCTGGCGCAGCGGCTAGATTTCTTGCGGATGGCGCGCGAAGCCTTGTCGAAACGCAAACAGGAGGCGAAACAGCAATCTTACGACGACCTCATCAGCCGACTCGCGGTGGCGTTGGACGGTTCGTCCGGCAACGCGCTAGCCAATTCCGTCCGCAAAAAATTCCGCGTGGCGCTGATTGACGAATCGCAGGACACCGACCCGTTGCAGTGGAAAATTTTCCGCAGGATTTTTGCCGAAAGCGCCGAACATCGCCTTTATCTCATCGGCGATCCGAAGCAGGCGATTTACGGTTTTCGCGGCGCAGACGTGAATACTTATTTGTCGGCGGCGGAAACGGCGACTGAAAAATTCTCGCTGGATACGAACTGGCGTTCCGAAACCGCGCTGGTCAACGCGGTCAACACGATTTTTGAAAGTGCGGGGGAAACCACGGCATTTGTAGAAGAACAAATTTCGTTCGAACCGGTGCGAGCGGCAAAAAATGCGGACGCGCAGCCAATTATTTTTCCCGATGGTGTGCGACCGCCACCGTTTCAAGTTTGGAGCTGGAGCGCGGAGAATGGTTCGTTGTCGTCGAAGTCCCCGCAAAAATTATTGCCCGCCGCCGTCGCCATCGAAATTTCTAAGCTGTTACGCGATGATGTCCGCATTCAAAATCAGCGGCTGAATCCGCGCGATATCGCGGTGTTAGTGGAATCGCATCGTCAAGCAGGCTGGGTGCAAAAGGCGTTGCACGAACTGCAAATCCCTAGTGTTGAACAGGCGATGGACAGTGTTTTTGAATCGGACGAAGCGCGCGAATTACAATGGATTCTAGCCGCCATTTTGAATCCCGCGCGCGAAGCGGCGGTGAAATGCGCGCTGACAACGGACGCGCTTGGCCTGAATGGAAATGATTTAGAGAAACTTACGGCGAACGAATTTTTATGGCAAACGCGCTTGCAGGAATTTACCGGATTTCGCGGAAGTTGGGAGCGCGATGGATTTTTCTCCATGTTCTCGCAATTGCTGCGCGCGGAAAAAATCATTGAAAATCTTCTGCGCTTTCCTGATGGCGAACGGCGGATTACGAATGTGCTGCACCTCGCCGAATTGTTAGAGACTGCTAGTCGTGCGGAACACCTTGGCGCGGCGCGGCTCGTGCAGTGGCTCAAAAAACGCCGCGCGAGCGAGGAGGCGGCGGCAGATGAATTTCAACTCCGGCTGGAAAGCGACGAGGACGCGGTGCAAATCATCACCATCCATCGCGCGAAGGGATTGGAATATCCGGTGGTATTTTGTCCGTTTATTTCCAAGGACGCTGGCTTGGGTCAAATTAGAAATAACCGGAAAAAGGTCATGGACGTTGTGCTTTTCCATGATTTGGTTACGAAAAATGTGACGTGGGATTTGAATCCTGAACCGGCACCCGCACACGAACAGCAAGCCACAAAAGAACAACTCGCGGAAAAAGTTCGCCTGCTTTACGTCGCGCTGACGCGCGCACGCCATCGGTGTTATCTGATCAGCGCGCCTTCCGCCAAAAAGAAATCCACGGCACTCGCGTGGCTGCTGAATGGGCGCAGCGAAAATCTGGCCGACCCGGTTGCGTTTTTGGAAGCGCAGGACGCCAATGCGACGGTCTGGAAAAACCGCTGGCTCGCGCTGGCAGAAAAATCGCCGACGAGCATTGCGGTTGACGACTTGCCGCTGGAGGCTGGCGTGCTGTGGCAACCCGAAAAATCTGTTGCTGCAAAATTAATTTCCAAATCCTGCGACCGCGAAATCAAACCGTCGTGGTTTTTGTCCAGCTTCACGCACTTGTCGCAGCAGGTTTTATCGCCGCTCGAAACGGCTACCACGACGGACTTGCCGGATTATGATGCGACTAGAGTGGAACCAAAGCCAAATGCGATCGAAGATGAAATTGCCGCCGGAATTTTTGCGTTGCCAGCGGGCGCGCGCACGGGCGACTGTCTGCACAAAATTCTGGAGCAATTTGATTTCGCCAATGATGACAAAGCTTCTACCGCGATACTCGCAAAGCAACAATTGGAAACTTTCGGTCTGGCCGAGGCGCGGCACGTCGAGGCGGTTGCGGAAATGCTGGAGCGGTTGCGGCACGCGCCGCTGGATTTTGAAAATCCAAACTTCACGCTCGCGCACGTCGGTTCGACGCAACGGTTGAGTGAAATGGAGTTTCATTTTCCCACCGGCCAGTTGGATGCGGGGGAATTATTGAAGGTGATCCGTGATGATAAAATTTCTCCGGTGGCAAAACGAGTTGCGCCACGCGTCGAAGGTTTTCTGAAAGGTTTTATTGATCTTATTTTTGAGTTTGATGGACGGTTTTACATCGTGGATTGGAAATCAAATTCGCTCGGCCATCACGTGGAGGATTACAACGCGGCGGCGATGCAGCGCGAAATTGTCGAGCGCGGTTATGATTTGCAGTATCACATTTACGCCGTGGCGTTGGATAAGTATCTGCGGGCGCGGCTCGTAAACTACAATTACGAAAAACATTTTGGCGGTGTGCGCTACATTTTTCTGCGCGGCCTTGCGCCAGGAAAATCGGAACTTGGTATTTTCCGTGACCGGCCATCGGCGGGGAAAATTACCGCGCTGTCGGCGCTGATGGGCGATTTTGCGGAGGTGAAATCGTGAACCAAATTTCTCCGCTCGCGGCCATTTTGGAAAGCGATACGTTCAGCCCGATTGATCGCCACTTTGCTGAGCTGATGCAAAAACTTTCCGGCGACGACAGTCCCGAACTGGTTTTGGCGGCAGCACTCGTGAGTCTGCGACTGGCGGAAGGCCATTCCTGTTTTAGCCTGGATGAGTTTGCCGGAAAAACTTTTCCTGATTTGGGCGCGGAAAAAATCTCTCCGCTGAAATTTCCGCCGCGCGGTGAATGGGAAAAACTTTTGCGCGCAACTTCCGTCGTCGGCCAACCGGGTGAGGACAAGCCGCTGATTCTCGACGGCGCAGGCCGACTATACCTGCATCGTTATTGGCGATACGAGCGTTTTGTCGCTGAGGAAATTTTGAAACGCAGTCAACAACCGCCATTTGCCCTGGACGCAAAATTGGTTGCGGCCAGTTTGAAGAAATTATTTCCCGACACGGCAGAAAAAATGAATTGGCAGAAAGTCGCGGCGTTCGCGGCGGTGCGACAGAGATTTTCCGTCATTACCGGCGGGCCGGGAACGGGCAAGACGTGGACGGTGGCGCGGTTGCTAGCGTTGCTGCTGGAACAGCCAAGTGGCGAAAATTTGCGGGTGAAGCTAGCCGCGCCCACGGGCAAGGCGGCGGCGCGGTTGCAGGAAGCGCTGTCGCATGCGGTCGCCGGACTGGCTTGTTCGGAAGCGGTCAAGATGCGGCTACAAGCGAAAGACCTGACGACCACAATCCATCGTCTGCTTGGCGTGATTCCAAATTCGACGAAATTTCGGCACGACGCTAGAAATCCGTTGCCGGTGGATGTGGTGGTGGTGGATGAAGCGAGCATGGTAAGCCTCGCGTTGATGGCGAAGTTACTCGCAGCGTTGAAACCGGACGCGCGGCTCGTGCTGGTTGGTGATCAGAATCAATTGCCGCCCGTGGACGCGGGCAATGCGCTCGGCGACCTCTGTCGCGCGGCAGCAATTAATGGTTTTAGTAAAGAATTTCAGGGTGACTATGAACTGTGCGGCGGTGAAGCGCTGGTTGAAAATAAGATTTCTGCGAATAAACATTTGGCGGACACGGTTATTCAACTGCAAACAAATCATCGTTCGGGAGAAATGGTTTCACTCAATGAAATCGGCGTAGTCGTGAACAGCGGCAATGCTGACGCGGCAATAAATTTACTCCGAAAACCTGCTGCCCCTGCGCTCGCGTGGGAGCCATTACCAACTGCGAGTTCGCTCAAGGCGGCGTTGCGCGACGCGGTCGTTACACATTTTGGCGCGGTGCTGAAATCAGCTTCACCTGCGGCGGCACTCGCGGCGCTCGCAAAATTTCGAATTCTCTGCGCGGTGCGCGAAGGCGCTTTTGGCACGGAAAATATCAATCGGCTGGCCGAAGAGATTTTGGCGGAAGCCGGACTCGTCGCGTCGGACAAAATTAATTCGGGAAGTTACGCGGGCAAGCCGCTGATGGTGACGGCGAATAATTACGCGCTTAAATTTTTCAATGGCGACACGGGCGTGGCGTGGCCGGATGGCGGCGGCGCTTCGCTAATTTATTTTTCTGACGAGGCGGGCGGCATCCGCGCCGTTGCGCGCGAACGGTTGCCGGAACATGAAGCGGTTTTTGCGCTGACGATTCACAAAAGTCAGGGTTCGGAGTTTGATCACGTTCTCATCGTGTTGCCGGATAAGGCGAGTCCGGTGCTCACGCGCCAACTTTTTTACACCGGCCTGACACGCGCGCGCAAATCTGTCCGCATTCTTGCGTCGGAAACTATTTTGCGCGCGGCCATTGCGACACCGATGCGACGGATGTCGGGACTGACAGAAGCACTGCGACCAACTGCACTGTGAATTTTTTACGGAAAAATTAGCCGATAGAAAACGCTGCCTTTGGTGCTATCCACCGGCAACGTCATATTGTTGGTCTGGCTCGCACCGGCGACATCGAACCAGTTAGTGCCGAGTCCGGCGTTGAGCGCGTTGGTCTGCACTTGCAAACGCCAACCGGTGTAACTGGACGGCCAGGACAAATTCAAATTGGTGTTGCTGATTTGCCACACCAAATTTGTCGGCGCAGTTTGCACCACGCTTAAAATTCCGCTGCTCAAATTGTTGGTGTTCCACGCGAGATTGGCGGTCAGCGTCGGCAGGTTGTAGGACGCGAATGAATTGTTGATGGAACCGGCTTGGAACAATTTGAATTTGTCGCCCGCTGCGAGCGAGCCGGAGAGATTTGAAACCACCAACGTGCCGCCGAAAGTCAGCGCGCCGGTCACGCGCAATTGGTCGTTGGTCAGCGGCGACTTGCTGATTTCCATGACGTTCGTGCTGCCGGTTTGAAACGTGACGTTGTTGCTGGCGGTTAGAATTCCAATCCCCGTTCCGGGCGAAAGTGTGCCGCCGGATTGCACGGTGATGGCGCCGCTAATCGTGCCGTTGCCGCCGAGCATTCCGCCGCTGCTCGCAGTCACCGCGCTGCTGCCGATGGAACCGTTGACCAGTAAGCGCCCGCCGTTGATGGACGTGATGCCGGAATAAATATTCGCGCCGGAAAGCGTGAGGGTTCCGCTGCCATTTTTGGTGAGCGCACCCGTGCCGGAAATGGGACTGGAAATGGTCTGTGTCGCCGTGCTGCTAAAATCAAACGTGCCGTTGTTCAGAAAAAACGGGCTGGTGTAATTTCCGCTCGTCAACGTGCCCGCGCCGCTGACCGACAACGTGCCGGCGTCAATTTGAATTGGCCCGGAATGCGTGTTGCTGGGACTGCTCAACGTCAGCGTGCCGGAATTTTGTTTTAGTAAAACCCCACCAACGACGCCGCTGCCAAAGGCCGGACTGGTCACGGGACAACCCAACGTCAAGGTCGTGCCAACGGCGACATTAATCAGGCCATCGTTCATGCCGATTTGGATGCCGCGATTGCTGTTGCTGATCGTGAAAGTGGTCGTTGTGTAGAGCCAACCGCGATTGAGCGTCAGTTGATCCGGCGTGAAGGTGGACGGATTGCCGCCGAGTTGCGCCTCGGAGCTGATGACTAAATTTCCAATGATGCCGTTGCCGATCCGCATCTTGCCGGTGAAATTGGTGTTGTTGCCGGTGAGCGTTGCGGTGTTGGCGTAAAAAGTTAACGAGCCGTTGCCACTCAAATTCGCGCTGATAGTTGTGGGGCCATTGATACCATTGCACGTCACGTCGTTCGTTATTTTCAAGCTGCCTGCCAAGGTGAAAGTTCCTGAACCGGCGTTCTGCAAACTCGCATTGTTCAAGCGAAAATCATTCACGGTAATCGTGCTGCTGGCCGTGCCTTTCCACAAAATAAAGCCGCCGGACATCGTCAACGCATCGCCCGCAAAAGTGTAAGGACTGGTCGTGGCGGGCGTGCGTAACGTGAAATCATAGGTCTCGTATTTATGGCCGGACGCAGGCGCGACGCCGCTGCTCCAATTGCCGATGGCGTTGAAGGAAGTGCTGCCGAGTGCGTCCGTGCCGGTCAGCGTCACGTCGGGAAAATAATTTGGACCGACTAAATAATTGGCGAGGATTTGTCCGCGCGACATGGCGACGTTGCTGATGCGAACTTCGGCATAATCATTGTTGGCATTTGAATCGCCGCTCCACAGCGAACGACCGAGCCAATTGTTCACATCCGCAAGGCTGGCGAGGTGATAGTTGACGTCCAGAAATCCCACCGCGTCGCCGTCGCGATACCATTGCCAGCGACCACCCGCGCTGCCGTTGACGCCCGCGCCATCGGTGAATGTAATCGCATAATGATGTTGCACGCCGGCCGTGGTTGCCAATGCAGAATTGACGGTGACCGCCGTGCCATTGAGTTTCGCCTCGAACCGTTGCTGGCCGATGGCTGTGCCGATGGCCGCGCTCAACATGATGTCGCTGTAAGAAGCGGTCGTGCCGGGAGCGGGATCGCTGGCTGCGCCGGTGTATTCGCCTGCCGCGCCCAGACCGTCGCCCGCCAAATCCGTCCGCCCAAAATCCATGATGCGCGCCCAGTTGGGAGCGGATAACGGCGTCGCCCAAATTTCAATCGTGAGGCTGGTCTGCGAAGAAATAATTCCGTTGGGCAAATCAATGTAGGCGGACATGGCGCTCATCGCGACGTTGCCGGTGGTTCCACCGGGAATGCGTAATGCGCTGCCGGTGTAGGTCGCACCATTCCCACGCACAATTGCTGGCGCACCGGAAATTAAATCATAATTCGTCGTGCCGGCCGCCGCTGCGCCCGGCGCGTTGGTGAAACACCAGTGCAACACCGCGTTGTTTAGCACGGGCGCAACGACCGGACGCGGCCGGCGATCTTGCACACCTTGCGAGTTGGCCGAGAGACAATACGTGTTGTCGCCACCGTTGACCAGACTGCCGCCGAGACAAGAAGTATTACCATCGCCCGTCATGCGCGTTCCGTTCCACCACATATTCGGATTGCTGAAATAATACGGCGGCGCGGAACCACCGCCGCAGTAGTTGTGCATCATGATGGTCTTGGGATTGATGTGGCCGTCCTGATGATTGCACCCGTAAGCGTGACCGCCAATTTCATGGGCAAAAATCGCATACCAGGCGCTGGCGGGATTGATTGAGGAATACATCCCAGGCTGCTGACTGACACCGGCGATAGTGCTGTTGTCGCTATTCTGCACGATGTATTCAACCAAGTCCGCGCCGACGGAACTGCCGTAGCTGACCACGTCGGACACATTGGCATTATTTCCCGAAAGCCAGCCCACCATGCCGCCGGTGGTCGTCCAATTGACCGGATCGTTGACGGATTGATAATACCCCGCGATGTGCCAGTGCGCGCCCGCGCCGCACTGATCGTAAATCGCATTGACCGACGCGGCGATGTTGGCCAAGGCCACCTGCGTATTCGCTTCGCCACCCAGACTCGTGGCGTAACTCGGCGCATAACAAAGCGCGATGTCTTGCTCAAGCGCAGCACTCGCGGAACTGACAAATAAAATCAGCAATCCACCCGCGACAAAATTTTTCAAACGGCGGCGATTCATTTTTAACTGACTAGGAAAAGTCATTTTTATTTGGAAGTTGCCGCCGTAATAATGGCATCGTCACCGCCAGCCGGTCCGCCGTAAGTTTCCGGGTCAATGGCTTTGACAATCACCTGTCCCGGCGCGCGCGGCTCAGCCACCAAATAAATTTTTTCCGCAGGTGAAATCACCGTGAACGCCTCGCGCCCGTCTTGAAACGCCAGTGTTACCAACGAATCCGCGTCGCCCGCCAAATGTCCGCTGAACATTCCGTGCCGACTGGATTGCGTTTCACTTTTCACAATTTCAAATTTTAATTCCTGACCATCCAACGCGGGCAACGTGAGTTGTTGCACCGGCGCACCGGTCAGCTTGGCCTGCTCCAAAACCGCCGCGACGGTTTCTTTGAGATAAACCAGTTGCCGCCGAAAGATGCGGGAATTTTCATCCACCATGCGCGCAAATTCTAAATCGTTGTGCGCGAGTTGCCGGATGATGTTCGTGTCCCTGCCGTCGGCCAAAGTCCATTGGCCGGTAGTTCCTTCATACGCCACGGCAAACGGACGCTCCTGAAATTCCGAATGGTTCACCAATGTCGTCGCCGAACTCGGCACGTTAGTCGCGATAAATTTGGGCGATGAAATAATCGCAGTCGGCGGCACTTGCGCCAGCGGTGGCGTTTGCAAAGTTTGCGGATGCGATACCAAAACAAAAAATAAAGCCAGACCAGCCAAAAGGGAGAAAGCCAAAACCACCAAAAGCTGTGCGCGGGAAATTTTTCCAGTTGGCTTCATGAAGTTTTTTGGGAAGTCAGAACATCTAACCAATCACGCGGAAATCTTGCGCCAACCCAAAATTCGCCACGGATGATTTTTGCGATGGTGGTTTGGCGGTTGAACATACTTTTTGGCTTCAATAGATAATGCGCTTTTCCGCGCTGATTTCCGCCAAACATCTCGCACCCAACCCTGAAGAAGTTGAAAAATTGAAAGCCGGTGAAAACTGAATGGTGCGCACGAAAGGACTTGAACCTTCACGCCTTGCGGCACCAGATCCTAAGTCTGGCGTGTCTGCCAATTCCACCACGCGCGCAACCGCCATGATTGAACCCGATTCGCGGCTTGAACTCAAGACCGACGCGCGCCGATAATCTTGGGATGCCCGCCCGCTTTTTTATTTTCATAACGCTCGCCTTGCTGTCCTTCGTTCAGCTTGCGGGCGCACAAACCAATGCGCCGTCAACTTTGTGGTATACCCAACCCGCCACGAAATGGACGGAAGCTCTGCCCATCGGCAATGGTCGGCTCGGCGCAATGATTTTTGGCGGCGTCACGGATGAGCGAATTCAATTCAACGAAGATACTTTGTGGACGGGGCATCCGCACGATTACGCGAATACAAACGCGCTGGCAGCGTTGCCAAAAATCCGCGAACTGCTCGCCGCTGGAAAAAATAAGGAAGCGGGCGGTTTCGCTAAAACCAATTTTCTCGGCACGCCTTCGCGGCAAAAGGCGTATCAGCCGTTTGGCGATTTGCGTTTGCATTTCAGCGGTGCGACCAACGTCACCGATTACCGCCGCGAATTGGATTTGGATTCCGCCCTTGCGAGCGTGAGTTACAAAATTGGCGAAGTAACATTCGTGCGCTCGGCCTACGCCAGTTATCCCGATCGCGCCATCATGCTGATGCTCTATGCCACCAAGCCGGGGCAAATCAGTTTCACGTTGAAGCTGGACAGCCCGCATACCAATTCGCAGACGCGCGCTGAAACTGGAACAAGGGAAAATTGGGGTGGCACTTGCGACCTGATTCTGACAGGACGCGTTCAAGCTGACGGTTTGCGTTTTGAATCACGCGTCCGCGTTTTCGCTTTCGGCGGAAAAATTTCTACGAACGGAAACGCCATCACCGTTGCAAACGCCGATTCCGTCCACCTACAACTGGTCGCAGCAACGAGCTTCAACAATTTTCAGGACATCAGCGCCGATCCTGCCGCGAGTTGCATGAAAGATTTGACCAATTTAAGCCAACGCAAATTTTCCGACGTGTTTGCCGACCATCTCGCCGATTACCAAAAACTTTTTCGACGCGTCCAGCTTGACCTCGGCCACAGCGACCGTGAATCGTTGCCAACCGACGAGCGTTTGAAGCAAGTCAAGTTGACCGGCCTCACCAATGATCCCGCGCTCGCGACACTTTATTTTAATTATGGCCGCTACCTTTTGATTTCCAGCAGCCGCGCGGGCGGTCAGCCGGCGAATCTTCAAGGCTTGTGGAACGACCTGCTTGATCCGCCGTGGGAAAGCAAATGGACGTTGAACATCAATTGCGAAATGAATTATTGGCCGGTCGAAGTTTGCAACTTGAGCGAATGTCATTCGCCGTTGTTCGACCTGATTGACGATCTCGCCATCAGCGGCGCGCGCACCGCGCGCGTGCAATACGGCGCGGGCGGCTGGGTCGTCCATCACAACACCGATCTCTGGCGCGGCTCCGCACCCATCAACGGCATTGACGGCATCTGGCCGACCGGCGGCGCGTGGCTCTGCCAGCATTTGTGGGAACATTATTTATTCACCGGCGACAAAAAATTTCTCGCCCGCGCCTATCCTGATATGAAATCGGCGGCGCAATTCTTCGTGGATTTTCTGATAAAAGATTCGAAGACTGGCTGGCTCGTCACTTCGCCATCGTATTCGCCGGAACAAGGCGAGGAGACGCAAGGCCCGACAATGGACAACCAACTGATTCGCGCTTTGCTAAACAACACCATCGCCGCCGCGAACATTTTAGACACGGATAAAAAATTCGCCACGCAACTCGCCGCCGTCCGCGATCAATTGCCGCCAAATCAAATCGGCCAGCACGGTCAGCTTCAGGAATGGCTCACCGACATGGACAAGCCGAACAATAACCATCGCCACATGTCGCCGCTCTGGGCGCTGTATCCCGGCAACGACATCACGCCCGCCGACACGAATATTTTTGCCGCCGCAAAAGTTCTTCTGCAATGGCGTGGCGACGGCAGCACTGGCTGGAGTTACGCATGGCGCATGCCGCTTTGGGCACGCGTCGGCGATGGCGACATCGCCTTTCGCCAATTGAACAGTTTGTTCCAACGCAAAACGCTACCGAATCTTTTTGATCTCTGCGGTCCGTTCCAAATTGATGGCAACTTCGGCGTCACCGCCGGCATCGCCGAAATGCTTTTACAAAGTCACGAAACGAAAACTCCCGCTGGAAAAAGTGAGTTGCGAATTTTGAATCTGCTGCCTGCGTCGCCGAAAGTCTGGCCGAACGGTTCAGTAAATGGCCTCTGCGCGCGCGGCGGATTTGAAATTAATCTCGCCTGGAAAAACGGCGCGCTGACCCGCGCTGTGATTCATTCCAAACTTGGCGAAACCTGCCTAATCCGCAGCGGCAAAATGGAAATTGAATTGCCAACCAAGTCAGGCCAAAGCTACATCTTCGACGGACAATTGAATCCGATTCATTAAAAGCCGCGTCCTTATTACTTATTCTCAGTCGGTGGATTGTCCGAAGTTTTTTTAGCGGCGGCCTCCGTCTTTTGTTTCGCAGCAAAATCCTTACGCGCCTGTTTCGGATCGTAGCCCTGCGCGGTGAGATATTCGTCTTCAATTTTGATTTTGTATTTTTTGAAGAACGCAGATTTTTCCGTCATCAATGCGCAATCAATCGCCTGCTCGCGCGCGGCCTTGAGATTTTGCAGCACCACCGCCTTCTGCGCGTCGGTCAGCGTGGGGAAGATTTGCAGATAGACATCGTAAGTCACCTTGACCTTGTTGATGGTCAAAACGTCCTTCACCGTTTCCACCTGCGCGGGCGTCAACACCGTGGATAAATCAGAAACAAATTTTTCGTGCGACGGCTGGAACGTCGCATACACGCCATCAATCTTCGCCAGCGCTGCCGCCGCATTCGTCACGTCCTGCTTGCCGCGCGCCTCATTGAATTCATTCCACAGCAATTTAATCTGTGCGTCGTTCGCGTCGTGCCAGACATTCAACGCCTTGAAATATGCCGCGAAAGTTTCGCGCACCTTCGCCTCCTTGCCCACGTCATTCAAACTCAACGCCGTCAAAATCGGTTTGAGATGTTTCTCCAGCGTCGCTGCTTCCTTATCCGCCGCACTCACTGCCGGCGCAACCAAAACTGCATTCGTCTGCGCTTCAATTTGAATTTGAGTCAATAGCAACGAGCCAAGCAGCGCGACGCAAAACAGCGGGGATTTCATTAACTCATGGAAATGGACGGGGCACGCTAAGTCAATCCCACCGCACTGCAAAAAATGCCGGTAAACATGAGCTTTCTGAAACAGCAAATGCGCGACGGCACGCCGCTTTTTCGTGGAAAGCGGCGGCGCAATGATTATCCTTGCGGCGTGAATCCTTGCCGTATTCTCGCCGTCCTGACGGCAGTCGCGCTGTGCCTCGGCGAAATCGCCGCGCCACTTTCGACCAGTCGCGCCAGCGAGTTGGTCAGCGTGACGATTGATTCGCAAACGCCCGGCGCGGAAATTCCCGCCGACTTTCTCGGCCTGAGTTTTGAAATGCAACGCGTATTGGCGGACACAAATGGAAATCATTATTTCAGCGCAACAAATAAAAATCTCATCGCCACCTTCAAAACGCTCGGCATAAAAAATCTGCGCGTCGGCGGCAACACCGCTGACCGCCCAACGCTACCGGTTCCAACCGAAACGGATGTGGACAATCTTTTCGCCTTCGCCAAAGCCACAGATTTACAGGTGATTTACACATTGCGCCTGAATCACGGCGAAATGAACGTCGCCGTGAAAATGGCGAATTACATTTCCAACAAATATAAAGGTGAACTCGACTGCTTCGCCATCGGCAACGAGCCGAATGTTTTTTCCACGAACTACGACGTTTATATTTCCGAATGGAAACGCTTCGCCGCCGCCATCACCGCGCCCACCAATTCGCCGGCTGCAAAATTTTGCGGCCCCAGCGTTTCGCCCGGCCACGAAAAATGGTCGGCACGTTTTGTAGAC
>CAILDU010000094.1 GCA_903833055.1 uncultured Verrucomicrobia subdivision 3 bacterium
CCCGGCTTCAACTTCGGCGAGGACTTTTTGCCCTCGTCAAAATTCGGCACCTGCGGCTCTTCGTGCATTGAGCGACCAACTCCGTGGCCGACAAATTCCCGCACCACGCTAAATCCGTTTTGTTCGACATACCGCTGAACCGCCAGCGAAATATCCAGCACGCGATTACCGGGTCGCGCTTGCGCGATGCCCAAATAAAGCGACTGCTCCGTCACGTCCAGCAACCGTTGCGCCGCGACGCCGCAGCCGCCGACCGCCACCGTCCGCGCGTTATCACCGATAAAACCTTTATGCAACACGCCAACATCCACGCTAACAATGTCGCCAAATTTTAATTCGCGTTCTGCCGCGATGCCGTGAACCACTTCGTCGTTCACCGAGAGACACGTGTGGCACGGAAATTTCCGATAGCCGAGAAACGCGCTCTTGCCGCCGTAACTCTTGATACGCTCCGCCGCAAAATTATCAATCTGTCGCGTCGTGACGCCCGGCTTGATGAACGCCGCAATCTCGTCCAACACTTTTCCGGCCACCACACAAGCCGGACGCATCAATTTCAAATCGTCCGCTGACTTGAGCTTTATTCCGGCCACAAAATTTTAGAACCGACCACGGATTTTTCCTTTTTTCAGGAAGCCGTCATAGTGGCGCATCATCAAGTGCGATTCCACCTGCCGCATCGTGTCCAGCAAAACACCGACGGAAATCAAAATGCTCGTGCCGCCGAAAAACTGAGCGACGTCCGGCGGAATGTTCAGCTTGCGTCCGAGAATAATCGGAATCGTCGCGATAACCGTCAGGAAAATTGCGCCCGCCAGCGTGATCCGGCTCATGGCGTGATGCAGATAATCGCTCGTGCCCTGCCCTGGCCGCACGCCGGGAATGTAGCCGCCGTTCTTTTTCAAATCGTCCGCGATCTGAATTTCATTGAACTGCGTCGCGACCCAGAAATATGAGAAGAACAAAATCATCGCCGAGTAAGTAGCCATGTAAAGCCACGAACCGTAATTCAACGTCTGCGCCAGACTGATGAAAAAGTCATGCAACACCGGCGTTTTCGTGAACGCACTGGCGAGCCAAGTGCAAACCGGCTGCGGAAACATCAAAATAGATTGCGCAAAAATAATCGGCATGACGCCCGCGTAATTCACACGCAGCGGCATGAAGGACGTTCCGCCCGCATACATCTTGCGACCGACGGCGCGCTGGGCATATTGCACCGGAATTTTCCGTTGCGCCTGCGTGATGGCGATAACGCCGCCGACGACCAGCACCAGCAAAGCCAACAACAACAATCCAGTTCCCATGAAATGATAATCTGTTTCCTGTCCGTTAGCCGGATGGAACATGTCAATCAGCGCGCGAACTGCACGCGGCAACCGCGCCAAAATTCCAATCGTGATAATCAAAGAAACGCCGTTGCCAATGCCACGTTCGGTAATTTGTTCACCCATCCACATCAAGACCATCGTGCCCGCGGTCATGACGGTGACGGCCACAAAATAATAAAGCAGATGATTGTCAATCAGCACGAGCTGGCCGATGCCGGGAAACTGCGCTTCGGGATGCAACCAGCTTTTCGCAAAATAAATTCCTTGGCCGATGCACAACAACACGGTGAGGTAACGACCGTATTTGATGATCTGCGTGCGACCACCTTCTTCACGAACCAATTTGCTCAAACGCGGGACAACGGCCGTGAGCAATTGAATGATAATCGTCGCGCTGATGTAGGGCATGATGCCCAACGAGCCAATGGCGCAATGTTCAAACGCGCCGCCGGCGAAGGTGTTATACATCCCCAAAATGCCGCCGTCGCCACCCTTCGTCGCAAAAAAATGCGACAACGCATCACCGTTCAGACCAGGAATGCGGATGACCGCCAATAGACGGCAAACCGCCAGTATACCGAGCGTGAACCAGATTCGGGATTTCAGTTCCGGAATCTTGAAGCAATTGCTGAGGGTGCTGGCGATGGAGCGGAACATTCTTCAGCCAAATTATTTCTTGGCCGGAGCCGAAGATTTTTTGACGATGAGTTCAACCGAGCCGCCCTTGGCTTCGATCTTCGTTTTCGCCGAAGCGCTGATGGCGGTGACAACCAAAACCAATTTCTTGGTGAGATCGCCGGTGCCGAGAATTTTGACGCCGAGCTTCGGGCCATTGACGAGGCCGACGGAACGCAAAGCGGTTTCATCAACGCGCGCGCCATCTTCGAACTGGTTCAAGTCGCCGACATTCACGGGGCTGTAAGCAATCGTGAAGCGGGTGTTGTTGAAACCACGTTTCGGGATGCGGCGGATGAGCGGCATCTGGCCGCCTTCAAAACCGATACGAACGGAACTGCCGGAACGCGCGGTCTGGCCTTTGCCACCGCGACCGGACGTTTTGCCGTGGCCGCTGGATTCGCCCTGACCGAGACGTTTCGTGCGATGTTTCGCGCCGGGACGGGGTTTAAGATTGTGCAGTCGCATAAAAATTATTTATCAGGCAGCGATTGCTGCGGGCGCTTTCGGGGTAGAAACTTTTTTGATTTCCAAACCACGGTTTTGGTAAATCTGCTCGCGAGTGCGGAGGCTTAACAAACCGTTGAGCGTGGCTTTCACCACATTCGCCGCGTTGCTGGAACCGAGCGATTTTGTCAAAATGTCTTTGATACCGGCGGATTCCAAAACGGAACGAACCGTTTTGCCGGCGATAATTCCAGTTCCCGGGGAGGCCGGACGCAAGAGAATCTTCGCGCCGCCGTAGCAGGAATAAACTTCGTGCGGAATCGTCGCGTCTTTCAACGAGACGGCCTGCAGCTGATTGCGGGCGAGTTCGCCGCCGCGCTTGATGGCGTCCGCGACTTCCGTCGCCTTGCCGAGCGCCATGCCGACTTTACCTTTTTTGTCGCCAACAACGACGAGCGCGCTGAACTTAAAGCGGCGTCCGCCTTTGACAACTTTGGAGGAGCGGTTGATGAAAACCACTTTCTCGACAATTTCTTCGCCGCCTTTACCAAAAGCGTTTTCGCCGACATCGGGACGACGGCCACGGCCACCGCCACGTCCGCCCTGACCACCGCGTCCGCCGCCAAAGTTACCGCGACCACCGCGTGATTCGGACGGTTTCGGCGCTTCGGGAGCGACAGGAGCTACTGGAATGTTTTCGTTTTCAGCCACAATAAATTCTCCGGTTCAGGTTAAAATTTTAATCCCGCTTCGCGCGCAGCATCCGCCAGCGCCTTGATTTTGCCGTGGTAACGCGTGCCACCACGATCAAACACTACTGCCGAGATACCCTTGTCAATCGCTGCTTTCGCCGCGATCACGCCAACTTTTTTGGCGCCTTCCATGTTGGCGGACAAGGCGCGTTCCTTGCCCTTGGTCACCGTCGAGGTCGCGGCAATCGTCTTGCCCGCAACGTCGTCAATGAACTGGACGTGGATGTTTTCGTTCGTGAAGCGGACGCTCATGCGCGGACGTTCGGACGTGCCGCTGACCACTTTGCGAATGCGCCAGTGACGCAACTGCTTCAACTTTAATTTTTTTTCGGTTCTCATCTCAGTAGGTTCACGGTCTTGGCCGTAAACTAAAATTGTTATTGGACCGTCTTGCCTTCCTTACGCACGACATGTTCGCCAGCGTAACGGACACCCTTGCCTTTGTAAGGTTCCGGCGGATAATAAGCGCGGATTTCCGAAGCGACCTTGCCGACAATCATCTTGTCCGGTCCTTCGATCGTAATCTTGGTGTTCTCTTCCACCGTAACTTTAATCTGCTCAGGAATTTCGTAATTAATTGGGTGCGAATAACCGAGCGAAAGGTTCACGACCTTGCCGGTGACGGCCGCCTTGAAACCGACGCCCTGAATTTCCAGCTTCTTGACGAAACCTTCGGAGCAGCCTTTGACCATGTTGTTGACGAGCGCGCGACTCAAGCCGTGCAACGCCCGGGACTGCGCGTCTTCACCGGCGCGGCTCACGACAATCTTGTCGCCTTCAACTTTGAGGCTCGTGCGCTGGGGCAATTCCCAAGCGAGCTTGCCCTTCGGTCCTTCGACAGAAACTTTTTGCCCCTTCACATCCACCTTGACCTTGGCGGGAATGACAATCGGCTGTTTTCCAATACGAGACATAAAATTATTAC
>CAILDU010000095.1 GCA_903833055.1 uncultured Verrucomicrobia subdivision 3 bacterium
CAATCGGCTTACGCGTCGCGGTCAACAAAGACTGGCGCTCGAAGTGGTATGCCGACAAAAAAGAATTTAGCAAGCTGCTCACGGAAGACCGCATGATCCGCGACCTGCTCAAGAAAAAACTCGAAGGCGCCTCGGTGCCGACGATTTTGATTGAGCGCGCGACGAACCGCTGCCGCGTGACGATTTTGACGGCGCGTCCGGGTGTGGTCATTGGCCGCAAAGGCACGGAAATTGACAAGCTCAAGGAAGACTTGAGCAAGTTGACCGGCAAAGACGTTTACGTTGACATCGTTGAAGTGAAGCAGCCGGAACTCGACGCGCAATTGTGCGCGGAGAACGTCGCGTTGCAGCTTGAACGCCGCGTTTCATTCCGCCGCGCGATGAAAAAAGCCGTGCAGACGGCGAAAGATTTTGGCGCGGAAGGCATCAAGATTCGCTGTGGCGGTCGTCTCGGCGGTTCGGAAATCGCCCGCGTGGAAACGCAGCGCTGGGGTCGTGTGCCGTTGCACACGTTGCGCGCGAACATTGATTACGGTTTCGCGGAAGCGAAGACGATGTATGGCAAACTCGGCATCAAGTGCTGGATTTGTAAGGGCGAAAACAAGCCCCAGAAGAAAGAAGTGAAACCGGCCGCACCGGTCATTGGTTAATTTTTTAAGATTTTTTGTTATGGCAATGCAACCGGCAAAAGTAAAGTTTCGCAAAATGCACCGTGGCAGTCGCACGGGGCTGGCGATGACTGGCAACACCGTCGCGTTCGGCGAATACGGTTTGATGGCGCTTGAACGTTGCTGGATGGACGGCAAGCAGCTTGAATCCTGCCGCGTCGCGATTACGCGCCACATGAAGCGCAAAGGCAAAATGTGGATCCGCGTGTTCCCGCAAAAATCTTACACGAAGAAGCCGCTCGAAACCCGAATGGGCAAGGGCAAAGCGCCGCTCGAAGGTTGGGTGGCGGTCATTCGTCCGGCGAATATTTTGTTTGAAGTGGAAGGCATCACCGAAGCGGAAGCGCGCGAATCCATGCGCCTCGCGGCGACGAAATTGCCGATCAAAACCAAGTTCATTTCGCGCCATCAACACACGAGCTGAGTAATATGAAATTTTCCGATACGAAAATCAAAGATGCCACGCTGGTGGAATTAGCGGCCCTCGGTCGCGACCTCCGTCACGAAATCTTCAACCTGCGCCTGCAGCAGGCGAGCGCGCAGTTGGAAAAACCCGCGCGTCTGCGGACGTTGCGTAAGGACATTGCCCGCGTTGAAACGCGCATGTCGGCATTGCGTATTAAAGCGGCGAAACCGGTAGCGAAATAATTTTGTATGGCTGAATCAACGAATATTGTGGCGGCGACCGGCAAGCGCAAGCAGCGCGTCGGTGAAGTTGTCTCGAACAAGATGACCAAGACGATTGTGGTGCGCGTGGAACGCCGTTTCCCGCACGCGCAATACAAGAAGATTGTCACGGCCTATAAGAAGTTTTATTGCCACGACGAAAAGTCCGAGGCGAAAGTCGGCGACACGGTTCGCATCGAAGAGTCCCGCCCGCTGTCCAAGTTGAAACGCTGGACGCTGGTGGAAGTGGTGGAACGCAGCGAAGCGGTAACCCCGGTCGCAGCTTAATTTTTTAATTGTATGTTGCAAATTCGATCCAGTTTGGATGTGGCGGACAACACCGGAGCCAAGATTGCTTGGAACATCGGCGTGTTGGGTCGCAACCAGCGTTATGCCGGCATCGGCGACGTCATCAAGGTTCACATCAAAGAAGCCGCGCCGGATGGCTCGGTGAAAAAAGGCGAAGTGCATGACGCCGTCGTCGTTCGCACGCGCCACATAATCACCCGCACCGACGGTTCGGTGCTGCGCTTCGATAGCAACGCCTGCGTCATCATTGACAAGGAATTGAATCCCAAGGGCACGCGTATTTTCGGCCCGGTCGCCCGCGAATTGCGCGAAAAGAAGTTCATGAAAATTATTTCACTCGCGCCGGAAGTCATTTGAAGGTTATGTCAAAATTTCACGTTAAAAAAGGCGACCAGGTCACTGTGATTGCCGGTAAAGAAAAAGGCAAGAGCGGCAAGATTATCCATGTGCTGACGGAAAAGCAGCGCGTGATTGTCGAAGGCTTGCAGATGGTCAAGAAGCACGTCAAAAAGAGCCAGCAGAATCCGAACGGCGCGATTCTCGACCAGGAAGGCTCGATTCACATCTCGAATGTGAAAAAAGCGGAGACCGCCGCCGCCTAATAAAATTTTCACGGCCAAATCCGTGAGCTAAAAAATGAAATCCAGACTTTACACCAAATACACGAACGAAGTGGTGCCGGCGCTCAAGGCGAAGCACAACTTCGTGAACGTCCACCAGATTCCTAAGTTCGTGAAGATCGTCGTCAACATGGGCATCAACGCGTCGCTTGAAAAAGGCGCGCTGGAAGACGCCTCGAAAGATTTGACGCAGTTGACGGGCCGCAAGCCGATTGTCAGCAAGTCCAAGAAGGACGTGGCGAATTTCAAGCTCCGCAAAAACCAAGCGATTGGTTGCCGCGTGACGCTTCGTGGCGATGCGATGTATGAATTTTACGACCGTCTGGTCGCCACCGCGCTGCCGCGCATTCGCGATTTTCGCGGTTTGTCGCCGCGCAAGTTTGATGGCCGTGGTAATTACACTTTTGGTGTGCCCGACCAGACTATTTTTCCGGAAATTGAACTGGAAAAAATCAAACGTCAGCAAGGCATGGACATCACGATTGTGACGACCGCCGGAAAAAATGATTTGGCGCTCGACCTGTTGAAATTGATGGGTTTTCCGTTCGCAGAAAAATAATTTGTTATGGCCAAAAAATCCTGGATTGAGCGGAACAACCGCAAAAAAGAAACGGTCAAGAAATACGCCGCGATTCGCGCTGAACTGAAGGCGAAACGCGATTACGCCGGTCTGTCGCAGTTGCCCCGCGATGCCAGCCCGACGCGCGTGGTGAACCGTTGCGCATTCAGCGGCCGTCGCCGTGGTTTTTGGCGCAAGTTCGGAGTGTCACGTTTGACGTTCCGCGAGGCGGCGTTGAATGGTTTGATTCCCGGTGTGACGAAGGCGAGTTGGTAAAAATTTATTCGTGCTGGCTGTCGGTTCCGCAATAACGCAGGAGCCGAAACGCAGGACGAAAGTTAAAAAACAAAATGAGCGATCCGATTTCTGATATGTTGACGCGCATCCGCAATGCGGGTGCGGCGCAACTTCCGGCCATTGAACTGCCGCATTCCCGCATCAAGGAAAGCGTGGCAAAAGTGTTGCAGCAACAAGGTTACGTCACCGACGTTTCCGTGGAAGGCGACACGAAGAAAAAATTGAAGATGCGCCTGAAATTCAACGGCAAGAAAAGTGTCATTGAAGGTCTCAAGCGTGTCAGCAAACCCGGTTTGCGCCGTTACGTTGGCGCGACGGAAATTCCCCGCGTGCGTGGCGGACTCGGTATTGCGATTGTCTCGACGTCGGAAGGTCTGTTGACCGACCAGCAGGCGCGCAAGAAAAACCTCGGCGGAGAACTCCTCTGCTATATCTGGTAATTATTTTTTATGTCGCGTATTGGAAAACAACCGATTGCCATTCCCGCCAAAGTGAAGGTGGAAGTGAAGGGTCAAAAAGTTTCTGTCGAAGGACCGAAGGGCAAGCTCGCGTGGGAATTGCCCCAGCGCACGAGCCTCAAAGTTGAAGGCGATAAAATCGTCGTCAGCC
>CAILDU010000096.1 GCA_903833055.1 uncultured Verrucomicrobia subdivision 3 bacterium
TAGTCGTTGCCCTTCATCGCGTCGGGATGGATGACTTGAAAATAAAACGTCGAGCCGCGCTTCTCGCCTTCGCCGCCCAGCTTCGTTCCGCGAATTTGCGGCAGCGAACCGCCGATGTAACCCGCGTAAAGTTCGTCAATCAAACCGAGGCCGTAGCCCTTGTGCGCGCCGAACGGCAGCAACGCGACGGCTTTGTTCGGATCGGTCGTCGGATTACCCTCAGCATCCACGGCGCAACCGGGCGCGAGCTGCTTGCCTTCGCGTTTCATCACTTGCACGCGGCCCATGGCGATGGTCGAGGTCGCCCAGTCAATCACGATGGGAAAACCGATCGCGTCCTGCGTCGGGAAGGCCCACGAATGCGGGTTCGTGCCCATCGTCGGCGTCTTGCCGCCGAACGGCACGACTTCGGACGTGGCCGACGTGCAATTCGTGTAGGCGAGATAGCCCTTGAGCGCGGCGTCCATGACGTAGCCGCCGCCCCAGAGATAATGCGTGGCGTTGTCCACGCTGACCATGCCCACGCCGAATTTGTCGGCGAGCTTCATGCAGGTGTCCATCGCCTCGTAGGCGACGGCCTGGCCAAGCTTGTTGTGGCCGTTCCAGATTTCAGCGGCGGCGAAGCGCGACGGCAGCTTCTCGATCTTCGCGCCGGGCGTCCAGCGACCGACCTTGCTGCCGAACAATTCGTCGAGGTGCAGCGCCTTGATGGCGTTGTGTGTGCGGATGCCGTAATACGCGGCGCTGGCGCAAAACCGCGCGCCGGCGGCAGCCTCGGCGGCGTCGTAACCGCGCTTGAGATACGCCTTCGTGACGAGTGAATCGTGTTTGTCTTTGGGAATGATGTAGTAGGTTTCGGGCATAAAAATTAATTCTATTTGGCGTGAAGCCAAGTTTCATACTGCTTCCAATCTTGATCAATAATTTGCTCGCGTTGTTGCTCGGGCAAATTTTTAATCCGAAAAAGCTTTTTACTGTAAGCTGGGTATTCAGCAAAAGACAGCGCATCGCGGTAATCACATTTGGCCATCTCTATGCTTTGACGAAGCTCATCCATTTTTCCATTTGCCAATTTTAACACCGCCAGTCGAACGCGATCTTGTTCGCGATGCCATTGGCTTTCCCCATACTCTTCCAAAACTTTCATTGCGCTTTCAAATTGATCAGCAGGAAAATCGCGACGAATCACTCGTTCAACATCTTCACGAGTGACTGTCGGGGTTGGCTGCATTTCAGCAATCACAATGTCTGTTTTGCGTTAACTCACTTTTTTCACCGGCACTTCGGGATTCACCTGCGCGATGGGTTTTTCGCCGTTCATCGCGAGGATGAGATTTTTCACGGCGCAGGTGGCCTGCCGCACCACGCTCTCGTAAGTGCGCGACGCGACGTGCGGCGTGCAGACGACGTTCGGCAGCTTGAGCAGCGGATGATCGGCCGCCGGCGGCTCGTGATCCAAAACGTCCGTGCCATAGCCACCGACCTGCCCGGATTTCAGCGCGGCCACCATGTCGTTGGTGTTCACCACTTCACCGCGCGCGCAGTTCAAAATCAAAACGCCCTTCTTCATCTTTCCAAACGACTTCGCAGAAATCATGTCGCGCGTCTCCGGCGTGAGGTTCGTGTGCAGCGAGATGTAATCGCTCGCGGCATAGATTTCGTCGAGAGAACCGGCGCGCTTCACGTTGTGGTCGGTCGCAAATTTTTCGTCCCAATAAACGTCGAAGCCGATCACATTCATGCCGAACGCGCGCGAACGGATCGCCACTTCCTTGCCAATGCGGCCGAGGCCAATGATGCCGATGGTCTTGTCCAGCAGTTCGTGGCCGGTCTTGCGCTTCCAATTCGTCTTGGCGTCGCCGCTGCGTGTGGAGTCGGTGTGGAATAGGAAATTTTTCTCCAGCGCGAGCAGCAGCATGAAGTTGTGCTCGGCCACGGTGGTGTGATTCACGCCGGGCGTGAAGAGCAGCGGGATGCCGAATTCGGTGCAGGACTTCACGTCAATCTTGTCCACGCCGATGCCGTATTTGCTCAAGACCTTCAGCTTCGGACGCGCCTTTTCCAAAACCTTGCGCGTGATGGCGTCGTCGCCGCAGATGTAGCCGTCCACATCGCCGACGAGCGCGAGGGTGTCCGCTTCGCTCAACGGACCGCGGGCGGTGATGATTTCCCAGCCGGTCTGCTTGAGCAAATCGTGATGCGCGCCGGGCGTGTCCTGGAACGAAGTGGTGGTCAAAAGAATTTTCATGGTTAGGAAATGATAAAAAAAATCAGCCCCAGCGCAATGGCGGAGGCTGAACAATTTTTGCTTAATTGATTGAGATTTCTGCGCTTCAACCGAGGCCGAATTCCGAACGCGCCATCGCGCCGAGCTGTTTTTCCGCCGTCGGTGTCAGGCTCGTGAACAACATCGAGACGTGATAGCCGGAATGTTTGCTGCCCGTGCACGCGACCACGACGCCGTGACAGGAAACGTGGCTGCCGTCGTTCGGCGATTGCAACGTGACGGTCATTTCGGACCATTCGTTGAACGGCGCGGGGCTGCAAAATTCAATGCCACTTTTGTGAACAGAAACTTTGTCCGCACACAGTTCCAATGAAGATTGGCGACCCGCGACACTGACTGAATTTCCCATCGAACCCAGACTTCCGATTTTCTTCGCACTCATAAGTAATTCAAACTAGCACGTCACCGTGCGCCGTCAAATTTAAGTTTTACCATTCGATCACCGCCGCGCCCCACGTCAAACCTGCGCCGAACACGACGAGCAAAATCATGTCGCCGCGCTGGATTTTTCCGGAGTGAACCGCTTCGTCCAAAGCGATGGCGACGGACGCAGCGGAGGTGTTGCCGTATTTGTGAAGATTGATAAAAAGCTGTTCTGGCGTGGCTTTTAGGCGTTCGCCGACGGCGTCCACGATGCGCTGATTCGCCTGATGTGGAATGACACACTTGATTTTCGTGATGTCAATTTCACAGCGGCGCATCGCTTCATGCGCGGCGGAAACCATCGCGTTGACGGCGTTCTTAAAAGTTTCTTTGCCGTCCATGCGGAGATAGTGCATGCCGTTCGCAACGGATTCCGGCGTCGCGGGACACGCGCTGCCGCCGCCGGGCATCGAAAGCAAATCCGCCTTATTGCCGTCCGCGCCCATGACCGCCGTGAGCAAGCCGTGGGAATTTTCGCGATGCTGCAAAATCGCCGCGCCCGCACCGTCGCCAAACAGCACACAGGTATTGCGATCTTTCCAGTTCACGATGGACGAAAGTTTTTCCGCGCCGATGACCAAAACTGTTTCGTAAGTGCGCGACAAAATAAATTGCTGCCCAATTTCCAGCGCGTAAATGAAGCCTGAACACGCGGCCTCGATGTCAAACGCCGCCGCGCGCGCCGCGCCGAGTTTGCGTTGCACGAGACACGCGGTCGAAGGAAACGGCATATCCGGCGTGAGGGTCGCGACAATAATTAAATCAATCTGGTCGGCGGTGATGCCCGCCATTTTCATCGCGCGCTCGGCGGCTTTGGTCGCGAGGTCGGAAGTAAATTCATTTGCCGCCGCGATGCGACGTTCCTTGATTCCGGTGCGCGTCGTGATCCATTCGTCCGTCGTCTCGACGAGTTTCTCCAAGTCAGCATTGGTCAAAATGCGTTCCGGCACATACGAGCCGACGCCAGAAATGGAACAGGGACGACCAACAAA
>CAILDU010000097.1 GCA_903833055.1 uncultured Verrucomicrobia subdivision 3 bacterium
AGGTTCAAGTCCTGTCGTGGGCACCACTTTGGAATTTCTGGTTCGTCGGAAATCACTTTTATCGTTTGAGGATTTTTTCTATCCGACGTAAATATGTAATCCCATCATTGGAAAAATACAAACGCGACCACCCCTTCGGATGGCCGCGTTTTGGTAATACGTTTCAACTCAAAAGCCCGGAAGTTTTTTCACGCTGTCCAGTGCGCCGCTGGCTTTGCTCAAGCCGGGCGCATATTTTTCCTCAATGCTCGTGATGAGTTGCTTTTGCGTGTCGGAAAGCTTCGCATTTGACACAACATTTTTCAACGAGGGCAGGGCGTCTTTAATTTTGCCGCTCCGCAGTGAATTGACAATCGTCGCGACATCGCCCTGCGCGCCGTCGAGCGACGCAAAATTTTTCTGCACGACGTAAGCGGAAGCGAGATTGCCGACCTGCTTGGCGAGGCCGATTTGTTCCGGCGTCAGTTTGGCGACAGACGCGAGCTTGAACGCCGACGTCAACGCGGCAGAATCCGCACCGCCCGTGAGCGATTTGAGCGTGCTGTCGAGCTTGCTGGCAATCGTGCTGTTCGCACCAGCCGCCGCGCCGAGGCTCTGCACTTTGCTGGTCAACTCGGAAGCAATCGTGCCAAGCTGACTATCGGAAGCGGATTTCGCCGCGTTCAAAAAACCGGAAACAAGGCTGGCATCCGCTTGGGCAAAAACATTGTTGGTAACGCCGCAGAGGCTGACGGCAATAATAGTTAAAAGACTGGCAAAAGATTTTTTCATGCACGCCTATGATAGCTATTTTGAAAACTCTGGCAAGCCGCCCAAATCCAAAATGGCGTGGTTGAAACTTTCCTGCCGACTTGCTAGATTTTAATTCTATGGGACGCCAATGGCTTCATGCCAAACGATTGGTCGCCGGCCTCAAAAAAGGCCGCACGACCGGAAAACTGGTTCGCGAAATTTCCGTTGCCGCCAAGATGGGTGGTGCGGATCCCGCCGCGAACGCGCGACTTTTTACCGCTATCGAAAAAGCCAAAAAAGATAGCGTCACCAAAGACGCCATCCAGCGCGCCGTCAATAAAGGCGCGGGCATCGGTGACGAAAAACTCGTCATGGAACACGTCGTGTATGAAGGCCGCGCGCCGCACAACGTCCCGCTCATCGTTGAAGTTTATACCGACAACGTCAACCGCACCGCGCCGGAAATCCGCGTGCTGTTCAAGAAAGGTCAGCTTGCCACGGCGGGCAGTAATAAGTTTTTGTTCGACCACGTCGGCCTTGTCGAAGCACATCATCCCGATGCGAACATTGATCGCGAAACCGCCGCGATTGAAGCGGGCGCAAACGAAGTGGAAATTCTCTCGCACGCGCAGAACGACGACATTCCCGCTGACGCCGCCGGTGCGAAATTTATTTGCGAACGCACGTCCGTTCACGAAGTTGCCAAATGGCTTTCCGCGAATGGTTGGACGGTGGTGACTAGCGAAATCGGCTACGTTCCCAAGCAATTTCCCGAACTCACCGAGGCGCAACAAACTGAAGTCGGCGAATTTCTCCACACGCTCGATGAACACGACGACGTGCATCGCGTCTGGGCAGCAGTGAAATAATTATTGGAAACAAAAAACGCCGCGTTGAATTTTCAACGCGGCGTTTTGCTTTTCAAATCGAGTTTATTTTGCGCCCTGATCAATCCACGCGCGGACGAGGCCGACTTGCTCCGCCGTTAACGGTTTGGGCGGTGTGAAGTTACGGCGTTGCGCCGGCGCATTCGTGCCCTGTGGCGCAGCCGGACCGTGGTTATCGTCACCACCGTCGCGGAAACGTGGACGTTCACCTTCATCACCACCCGGACCACCTTCGGCGTGCGGCTGCATCGCTGGTGCGTTCGTGCCACCGGGCGGGTGGCCAAATTCTCCACCGGGGCCACGGCGACCACGACCTTTGGGCGGCATCGCACTTTCCGGATCAAGCTGCGAAATAGATTTCACCAAAAAGCTGTTCGTGCTGTCGCCTGCGGTCACGATTGGACCTTGCTTGGTTCCCTTCAAAACGCCTTCCAGCGTGGTGAGGTTGAGCTGCGCTTTCGGGCGATTCGTGCCGTGACATTGCACGCACGATACCTTGAACAGCGGTTGGATATCCTTGGCAAAGGTGACGCCTTCAGCCTTGCTCGCGGGCGGAAGTTTGCTCCAGTCCACCGGCGCAGCCAGCGCGGAAAAACCAAAAGTGGCAAAGCCGGTCAAAATAATTACGTTCAAATATTTCATTATGAGGTTCGTTGAATTGTTCAGCCGCAAGATGCCATTTCGCCGTCCGGCGTCACGAAAAAACTACCGCTTCAGCGAAGGCACCTCGACATTGCGCGTGTCACTCATGGCGTGATCCGCTGGCAAATTTTCACCGGCCCAAAGTTTTTGCTGCGTCCATTTCGCGGCCGGCGCGTGCCAAAATTCATCGCCCGGCGGCAGGCCGAGCGGCAATAGTCCGGCGGCACAAAGATACAAACTGCCCGTGGAAATATAATTTTCCCCGAGCGCTGGCTGATGGCCGCAAAAACCGATTTGCAACCAGCCGTTCGCGTCAAAAGTTCCCGGCGCTTCCATCATTTTGCGGATGACCGCCGTCAGCGCGCCACGCACCTGCGCGGGTGAAATTTTTCCCGGCAACTTGTTAAGTAAAGAAATTTGAGCCAGTGTTTGAAACGCGCCAAAGCGATAGGTCGTCGAGCGTCCAAGCGAAGGAAAAGTTCCGTCCGGCGCAATCAGCCGTTCCTGAATGACCGCAAAACGTTGCGCGCGCGATAAAACTATTTTCTGTGCGGCAGAAAAACGGGCGTCATGTTTCACCAATGTTTGCAGCACATTCAGTAGCATCGGGTGAATGACAAAACTATTGTAATAATCGAAATGGAAAAAATCACCGTCGCCATACGCGCCGTCGCCGACATACCAGCCGAGCATTTTGCGGACGCAATCTTCCAACCGCGCCTCAATCGTCGGCTCGCCGAATTCCAGTAGCGCCGTCTCGACCATCGCCGCGAACATCACCCAATTATTGTTCGTCGGCGCCGGAATTTTGCGTGAAGATTTTAGCGCGGCGACAACTTGTTTTTTTACGGTCGGCGACAGCGGTTCCCACAAAACTTTTGGCGCACGCAAAATTCCCTGCGCCAGAAATGCCGTGTCCACCAGCGGCTGCCCGCCCTCGGAAAAATTCATGAAATCCGGCGACTGCGGATCCGTCGCTGCATCGAGTGACGCTTGCGTCAATTTTAGAAATTGTTGCTGCAGTTTTAATTCTTCCTCGGAAAGATTTTCCAACGCCAGCCACGGCGCGAGGCCGCACAGCAACCGGCCAAAAGCCTCAAGGTGAGTGCAGCTCGCGCGTTTTGCGCCGGGCTGTTCTTCCACCGGCATTTTCTTTTTCAACTCGCGCCGCGATAAATTCTCCAGCACCGGACGCGCAATCTTCTCCGTGACGGAAATCCAATAACTGCGGTCATCGCCGGCTGCAGCCGGTTCAATTTTAATTTCCGCCGCGCGCAATGGCAAACCGCTCGCGCTCAAAACACCAAGCGCGGCAGCGGACTTGAAAAATTCACGTCGGGTTTTCATTCGTCATCGTTGTTGTTAGCCGGTTTCTTTTCCCAACTGCGCCGTGCTTTTTCCGGCAGGCTCGCGTCCACCTTCGCGTAATAAGTTTCCTCGCCAAATAATTTATTGGCCGCGTGTTCTAATTCCAGCGAGGGCGTGACGCCGAATCTTTCGTGCGCGCCGACAAAAACTGTTCCGCCTTCGGGACGCATAAAACACAAGAACAGTGGACATTTTCCTGCGTGCGTGGCGACGAGTTCCTGAATTTTCGTCAAATCTTCCGGCTGCAAATGCGCGCTATGCAAACGCAGGTGAACCTGCTTCGTGTATTTTTTTGGCGCGTCGGCGAGCGGCATGATTTCCTGCGGAAAAATCTTCGGCTTGTCCTCGCCGGTGCTGACTTCGCCGGTGACAAGAATCGCCTTGTTCGGTTCGAGCAGCGGACGAAATTTGTCGTAATCGTTCATCACAAGCAGTTGCACCGAACCTTCCAAATCTTCGAGCGTGACCATCGAATACGGCTTGCCGGATTTTTTTGAAGTGCCGTGTGTGACCGCCGCAATCATCCCGCCGATGCGCGTTAAACTGCGGTTTGGAAGCTCGGCCAACTTCGCAGTATTCGTCAGCGAATACTTTTCCAGTAACGGCACGAGCGGCGTCAGCGGATGGCCGGTGACGTAAAATCCGAGCAACTCTTTTTCGTTTGCGAGCAGTTCGTGTTGCGGCCATTCGGGCAGGTTGGAAACAGCTTCCGGCATTGCGGGCGCTTTTTCTTCGAGCGCGCCAAAAAGCGAACTTTGCCCTTTTTGTTTGTCCGAAAGAATACTCGCCGCGCGGCCAAGTGTGCGCTCAATCTGCGCGAACAAGGCCGCGCGCGTTTGTCCAAACGAATCACACGCACCAGTTTTGATCAATGCTTCCAATGGTTTCTTCGTCAACGTCCGTCCATCCACGCGCTCGCAAAGTTCCGAAAGTGTTTTGAATTTTCCGCTTTCACCACGCGCTTTCAAAATTGCTTCGACCGCCGCTTCGCCCACACCTTTGATTGCCGCCATGCCAAAACGAATCGCTTTGCCCTCGCGCGCGGGCGCGAAGAAAACGCCGCTCTCGTTCACGTCCGGCTGTAAAACTTCGATGCCAAACGCGCGCGCCTCGGCGATGTATTCGGAAAGTTTTTCCGTGTTCGCCATGTCGTTCGTCATCATGGCGCAGAAAAATTCGACGGGATAATTCGCCTTCAGATACGCGGTTTGATACGCGACGATGGCATACGCAGCGGCGTGCGATTTGTTAAAACCGTAGCCCGCAAATTTTTCCAGCACGTCGAAAATCTGGTTCGCCTTTGTCGCGGGAATTTTATTGGTCGCGGCGCAGCCTTTGACGAAAGCCTCGCGCTGCTGCTGCATTTCTTCAACCTTCTTTTTGCCCATCGCGCGCCGCAGCAAATCCGCCGCGCCCAGCGTAAAGCCGGCGAGCAACTGCGTCGCCTGCATGACCTGCTCCTGGTAAATCAGGATGCCGTAAGTCTCCTTGGAAATTTGTTCGAGCAGCGGATGCTCGTATTTGATTTCAATTTCGCCGTGACGTCGCTTGATAAAATCAGGAATCAGATCCATCGGGCCAGGGCGATAAAGCGCGACGAGCGCCGTGATGTGCTCGACGGAACTGATCTGAAATTTTTTGCACAAGTCGCGCATCCCGCCAGATTCCAATTGGAACACGCCGAGCGTTTCCGCGCGATTCAGCAGGTCGTAAGTTTTTTTATCATCCAGCGGCAGCGTGTCAATCGGCACGTCAATATTCTGCGTGCGCTTGACCATCTCGCAGGTGTTGCGGATGACGGTCAAAGTTTTCAGGCCGAGAAAATCCATTTTCAACAGCCCCAAATCGCCGACCGGCCCCATCGCGTATTGCGTGACAATCGAGCCGTTTTCATCCGTCTTGAGCGGCAGCAAATTCACGAGCGGCTGGTCGCCGATGACCACGCCAGCCGCATGAACACTGGCATTTCGCGTGAGGTCTTCGAGGATGAACGCGGTGTCAATCAGCTCGCGCGTCACATCCTCATTCTCGTAAGCCTCCTTGAGTTCCGGCACCTGCTTGAGCGCTTTTTCGAGCGACATCTTCAACTCGG
>CAILDU010000098.1 GCA_903833055.1 uncultured Verrucomicrobia subdivision 3 bacterium
GGCGCGACGACCCACGCGCAGCACATCGGCGAGGCCGTGAGCAACGGGCTCGTGCAAATCCAGATTCAACACGAGGTGCCGGTCATCCACGAAGTGTTGCTTTTGGAAAACGAGCAGCAGGCGCGCGAGCGTTGCCTCGACCAAAAACATAATCGCGGCACGGAAGCCGCGCAGACCGCGCTGGAAATGGCGCGCGTGATGGCAAACTTACAAGTGTCCTGATATGAACGGAGCGCGGCTGTGTCGCAGACCAGCCGCAGCATTGTGATAGTTGCTGCGGCTGACGCTTCGCGCACAGCCGCGCTCCGCCAAATGCTGAATTACACACCAATTCTTAATTCACGGAAGCCGGAGCGGCGTTGGTGACGGGTTGGAAGCTCGCCGAATAATTTTTCACGAGTTGCGAAAGTTCCGTGCGAGTGGCGGCATTCTTTGGTTCGTCCGCGACATTTTTCAATTCGCGCGGGTCGTTGTCTTCGTCGAACAGCATTGCGGTTTTGTCTTCAAATTCGGCGTAGCGCCAATGTTCATTGCGCACGGCGACGCCGCGCAAAGTTTTTCCATTTTCGCTCCAGATGGTGTAGCCAGGATGATTCCATTCGGCTTGCGGATTTTGCAAAAGCGGCGCGAGGCTGCGGCCTTCGAGTCCGTCAGGCTTGGGCAGGCCGCACAAATCCACGAGCGTCGGATAAAAATCCAGCGACTCGACGACGCGTTCGCAGACGTGGCCGTTGCCTTTGGCGTCGGGCAGATAAATTAAAAACGGCACGCGTGCGCCTTGTTCGAAAAGCGAACCGGCCTTGGACCATTTGCCACGTTCGCCGAGTTGATAGCCGTGGTCGCCCCAGAAAACAATGATGGTGTTCGTGCGTAAATTCAGTTTGTCCACTTCCGCCAGCACGCGGCCAACGTTGTCGTCAATGTAGGAACACGACGCGAGATAGGCGCGGATCATTTCCTTGGCGGCATTGGTCGTGGCGTCGCGATTGATGAAGAGGTCGGCATTTTTCGGACGAATGGAAAGTTTCGGAAAACCCGGCGGCACGGTCGGGCGCGGCGCAAAATCCGGCGGCAACGGAATTTTCGCGAGGTCGTAACGATCGTAGCAATTTTGCGGCGCGCTTGGCGGGCTGTGCGGTTTGGCAAAGCCGCACGCGAGGAAGAACGGCTGGTCTTTATATTTTTCCAGTTGCGCGATGGTTGCGCTGGCGAGGCGATAGTCGTGGTCGGTTTCGCCATTGCCGGAAAGGACAATCCAACTGTCGGAACGCTTTGCGCCTTGCGCGGTGTCGGCGTTGCGTAAATCGGGTTCGGGCGTCGGCGCGTCGGCTTTGATAATTTTATTGGTCAGGCCAATGGCATTCACGAGCGCGGGATGGCGTTCAATCGCAAGCCGTGCTTTTTTGGAAGTATTAGTTTCGCTGCCCGCGCCCGCGAGCCAGCGCGCTTCGCCGCCGATGTCCCACGCGTCTTCGTCATCAATGCCGTCGTGGAAAATTTTTCCGGCGCGCGCGGTGAGGTAGCCGTGATTTTTGAACCAACGCGGCAGGCTGATGAATTCCGGATGCACATCGCCGACCCAAGTGCGGTTGCCGAGGACGCCGGTGTGCGTGGCGGCGTGGCCGGTGAGCATCGAGGAACGCGACGGACAGCACAGCGGATATTGCGCGTAGGCGCGGTCGAAACGCACGCTCGCAGCGGCGAGCTTGTCGAGATTCGGCGTCACCGCGAGACCGCCGTAACAGCCGAGTTCCGCGCGCATATCGTCCGAGATGATGAACAAAACATTGTAGCGCGGCGGCAAATTGGTGACGGTCGCGGCGCTGGCGACAGCAGCGGTCGCAGCAACGGCGAACAGGTAAAAAAAGTTTTTCATCGGTGCAAAAGGTTAACGGTTGGACGCTTGGCCGTCAAAATTGGTTGCAGCCTTGTGAAACTTTTCACAATCAGCTTGCGAGCCAGGCGTGCGGATGCTACGTTCAAGCCGCTCAAAAAAGTTATGAAAAAATCTCTTTTACTCCTATCCCTCGGACTCTTTGCCGTCACGCAATTTGCGCAGGCGGGCGATCTCACTGGCGTCATCTCGCTCAAAGGCACGCCGCCCGCCGAGAAAGAACTTTCGCCCATCAAGGATGATCCGAATTGCAGCGTGAGTTATCCGGGCGCGTTGCCGAAGACGAAATTTTACGTCGTTGATGCCAGCGGTGATTTGGCCGATGTCGTTGTCGTGCTGAAAGGCATTTCTGCTCCGTCCACTGGAGCGAGCGCTGCCCCCGTGGTCATGGATCAAAAAGGCTGTTTGTATTATCCGCAGATTCTCGCCGTGCAGACCGGCCAGAAAATCATCGTTAAAAATTCCGACAACTGTGTTCATAACGTCCACACCGTGCCCAAGGCCAACGACTCGCAAAACCTGGTGCAGATGCCCGGTGGTGCGGATTTGACTTTCACGTTTGCCAAGCCGGAGCCGTTTCTGAAATTCCAATGTGACGTGCATCCGTGGATGTTCGCGTGGGTCACTGTCGTGGATGGCCCGTATTTTGCCGTCAGCGGCGCGGATGGAAAATTCACCATCAAGAATGTTCCGCCGGGCAAATACACGCTGGAAGCCACGCACCGCAAACTCGGCACGCAGACCGCTGAAGTCGAAGTGAAGGCCGACGGCGCCGCGCAAAATTTCACGTTTGAAGTTAAATAAATTTCAGTTCGCCTGACGACCGCTGCGCGGATAAAACGCAGCGGTCGTTCTTTTTGAAACGTGAATAATAAATACCATCCCGCGCTATTCTGGTTCGCCGTGCTGAACGCCGTCGCGACGTTTTTGCTCATCGGCCTCGGCGGTTTGGTGACGAGCCATGAGGCGGGAATGTCCGTGCCCGACTGGCCGACGAGTTATGGCTACAACATGTTCGCGCTGCCGATAAAATTCTGGACCGGCGGCGCATTTTTTGAGCACACACACCGGCTGCTTGCATCTGTCGTCGGTTTTTTGACGACGATTCTGGCAATCTGGTTGTGGCTGAAAGATTCGCGCAAATGGATGATTTGGCTTGGTATTGCTGCGTTTCTTGGCGTCATCGCCCAAGGAATTCTCGGCGGACTGCGTGTAAAATTGCAAATGGATAGCCTGGGAATTTTTCACGGCGCAGTCGCGCAAACCTTTCTCGTGCTCGTTTGTGCCATCGCGTTGTTCACCAGTCGCTGGTGGCAAAATTCGGAAACGGAAAAGCAAGATTCCGTTCCACGCGGACTGCGGAAACACATTTTTTACGTCACGATTTTGATTTTCATCCAGTTGCTCATCGCGGCGACCATGCGGCATCAACACGCGGGGCTGGCGATTTCCGATTTCCCGCTCGCGCACGGAAAAATTTGGCCGGACGCCAGCGCTGATGCCGTCGTGCGTTACAACGCCGAGCGCGTGGAAACTTACAACGTCAAACCCATCACCGCGTTTCAAGTGGAGCTGCAAATGATCCATCGCCTCGTCGCTTACACAATTTTTCTCGGCGTCGCCGCGGCATTTTTTCTGGCGCGTAAAAAATTGGGCGGACGCGATGCGCTGACGAAATTCGCTTTTTTCTGGCTGATTTTATTGTCGCTGCAAATTGTTTTGGGTGCGGCGACGATTTGGAAGAACAAAGCTGCCGACATCGCGACGTTGCACGTCATGGTCGGCGCGCTGGCGTTGTTGACCGGCGCATTGTGGTGGCTCGTGGCCGCACGCCGCACGCGGCTCGCGGTATAATTTTTCCCGATTCAATTCAGCTCATGCCTAACCTAATTTGATGGCAAACAACATTGACAGATTTTGCCAGCGCATGACAAAATAGAGAGAATTAGGCAAGGTTTTCACCAAGTCCTTTTACCAGCATAATGAAATCATCGGCGGAAGCATTGAGTTCAACGGCAGCTTTGGAAAAAAGCTGGCCCGCAGTCTTGGCGGATCTCGTCAAGGCGCGCTTGACCGCGCTCGTGCTGCTTACGACGTTCGTGGGTTTTTATCTCGGCGAAGTCAGCAATGTTAATTATCTGCTGATGTTCAACGCGCTGTTCGGCACGGCGCTCGTCGCATCCGGCGCGGCGGCTTTGAACCAGCTTCTCGAACGCGAATACGACGCCAAAATGCGCCGCACCGCGAGTCGTCCGTTGCCCAGCGGCCGTTTGCAACCGACAACCGTTGCGATTTTTGGCGGCGCGATTTCCGTCATCGGCCTGACCTATCTCGCGGTGCTGGTGAATCCGCTCACGAGCGTCGTCGGCGCGGTGACTTCGATTAGTTATCTGTTTATTTACACGCCGCTCAAACGCGTGACGTGGATGAATACTTTGGTCGGCGCAATTCCCGGCGCGCTGCCGCCGCTGATGGGCTGGACCGCTGCGCGCAACGAATTGAGCGGCGAAGGTTGGGCGCTCTTTGCGATTCTCGCGTTCTGGCAAATCTCGCATTTCATGGCCATCGCTTGGCTGTATCGCGACGAATATGCGAAAGCCGGTTTCATTATGTTACCCAACATTGACGCGACCGGCAGCCGCACCGCGCAGCAATCCGTGAGCAACACGATTGCGCTTTTGCTCGCGAGTTTGTGTCCGTTTGCGTTCGGTTTGAACGGAAAAATTTATCTCGTCGCCGCGCTGATTTTGGGCGTCGGCTATTTTTGGTGCGCCGTCCGCTTTGCGCAACAACTCACGGCAGCGCGCGCTAAACAATTATTTTTCGCCTCGATTATTTATCTGCCGCTGCTCATCGCGGCACTCGTCGGCAACAAACTGAAATAAAAATTTATGCAGTCCAACGTCCAACAATTTCCGCCCTTTCGCGAACCGCAATCGGATCACGCGCACGGCGACCACGGCCACGCCGAACACCACGAGCCGAATTTCTGGCAGAAATATATTTTCTCCACCGACCACAAAGTCATCGGCATTCAATACGGTTTCATGGCGCTCTGTTTCATGCTGTTCGGATTTGGTTTGATGCTGCTCATGCGTTGGCAAATCGCGCATCCGGGCGTGGCCGTGCCGCTGTTTGGGCCGTTGCTCGCAAAAGTTCTCGGACAACCCGCTGCTGGCGGCATCATTTCGCCGGAACTTTACAATTCCTTTGGCGCGATGCACGGAACCATCATGGTGTTTCTCGGCGTCGTTCCGCTCGCGTTCGCCGCGTTCGGAAATTACGTCGTGCCGCTGATGATTGGCGCGCCAGACATGACGTTTCCGCGTATCAACATGGCGAGCTTCCATGCCTTCTTCCTCGGCGGCGTGGTGATGTTGGTGAGTTTTTTCATTCCCGGCGGTGCGGCGCAAGCGGGCTGGACTTCGTATTCGCCGCTCGCGACCACGATTCCCACAAACGGCCAAGCCTTCTGGCTCGTCGGCATGGTGTTGCTCATCACGTCGTCATTGCTCGGCGCAGTAAATTTCATTGCGACCATCATTCAACTACGCGCGCCCGGCATGACGTGGATGCGCCTGCCGTGGTTCGTCTGGGCGCAATTCGTCACCGCCTTTATTTTGCTCCTCGCGTTTCCGCCGCTCGAAGCCGCCGGTGTTTTGCAACTCATGGATAATCTTGCGGGAACAAGTTTCTTCCTGCCGACCGGATTAGCTGTCGGCGGACAATTGGTTGATCGCAGCGGCGGCGGCAGTCCGCTTTTGTGGCAACATTTATTTTGGTTTCTCGGCCATCCCGAAGTTTACGTTTTGATTTTGCCGGCAATGGGAATCGTCATTGAAATTATCGCCAACAACACGCGCAAGCCGATTTGGGGCTACAAATCGTTAGTGTATTCCGTGCTATTCGTCGGCTTTCTGTCATTCATCGTTTGGGCGCATCACATGTATCTGACCGGCATGGGCCAGAAAATCGCCACGTTCTTCCAAGCAACGACGATGATTATTTCCATTCCCTCAGTAATTATTTTGACGTGTATGTTCCTGTCACTTTGGGGTGGTTCCATCCGCATCAACACGCCCATGCTTTTCGCGCTCGGTTTTTTGCCGATGTTCGGTATCGGCGGTTTGACCGGACTGCCGCTCGGCCTCGCGGCGGCGGATTTGTATTTGCACGACACCTATTACATCATCGCGCATTTCCACTACGTCGTTGCGCCGGGAACCATTTTTGCCCTCTTCGCCGGCGTCTATTTCTGGTTCCCAAAAATGACTGGAAGAAAAATGAACGAGTTCTGGGGGCGGGTGCATTTCTGGTGCTCCCTCGCGTTCATGAACATCGTGTTCATGCCTATGTTTGCACAGGGCATCAAAGGCATGTTGCGCCGCATGAGCGACGGCGCGGTGAACTATTCCGCCGCGCGCGTGCCGAACGCCATTGACGCACTGCCCGGCAGCGTGATGCAGTTGAACGGCGTCATTTTGTGGGCGGCCATCTGTTTAGGCATCGCGCAAATTCCTTTCATCATCAACCTGTTTTGGAGCATCAGTCACGGTGAAAAAGTGGGTGACAATCCGTGGCGCGCGACTACGCTGGACTGGCAGACGCCCACGCCGCCGCCGCACGGAAATTTTGCGCATGAACCCCACGTCGTCCGTGGGCCATACGAATACAGCGCGCCCAACCACGCCACGGATTTCACGCCGCAGGACGAACCCGAAAGTTCTTCCGCGCCGCTTAACCCCAACGCGCATCACTAATTTTTCATGGAAATTCCTTACACAGTTCAAGCTCGACCGGACACCGGACTTTACAACGCCAAGCTCGGCATCTGGCTGTTTCTCGCGTCCGAAGTCATGCTCTTCGGCGGACTTTTTTCCGCCTACGTTTTGCTGCGCGTCGGCGCTGAACCCGGCATGTGGCCGCACGGCTGGCTCAACGTCACGCTCGGCACGGTCAACACGCTGCTGCTCGCGCTCTCGGCCATCACCACGCTCCTCGCGTGGGCCGCGTGCAAAGTGCGCGACTTCACCAAATTCAAAATTTTCCACGCCTGCACCATTTTGCTCGCGCTGACGTTCTTGGGAATTAAATCCTACGAATACCACGACAAATTGATTCATTACGAAATCAAGTTGAACAACGGCACGTTTGCTGATGGCCATCTCGTCGAAAAATCTGCTGACTTCGACCTTGCGAAAAAAACCGGCACCGTCACGTTGCACGGTCACATTGTCACGGATGAAAAAGAATTGATGGATTTGCGCAGTCCCGAGGCGCAGGCGGCGAAGCACGAAGAAGTCATCGTGGCCGCAACCGACATTAAAAGCATGGGTAACTACGGTCCGCGCCACAATACCTTCACCGCGATTTACTTTACGCTCACCGGCCTGCACGCGTTGCACATTTTGGGCGGCACGCTCGTGATATTTTATTTTTGGGCGTTCGGCGGCGCGATGTGGAAAACCGATCCCGAACGGTTCACCAACCGCATCGAAGTCTCCGGCCTGTTCTGGCACTTCGTGGACTTGGTCTGGATTTTCCTGTTCCCCGTATTGTATTTGACCTGAAATTTTTATGAGCGAATCCGAAAAACCTGTTTCACTGCAAAGCACCCTTCGCCTCTGTGCGGTGGTATTCTTCGTCATCCTTTGCGCCACGTCCGGCATGATTGCCACCTCGTTCGCGCACATTGGCGAAGGCTGGACACTGAAAGTCGCGCTCATCCTTTGCATTGCGGTGGTGAACGCTTTTTTTGTCGCCGGCTACCTGATGCACTTGCTGTCGGAGAAAAAATTAATTTTCACCGTCCTGATTTTCACCGTGTTTTTTTTCGCGGGCTTGATGGGTTTAACCATGTGGGCGATGAATGATTTTCCGACCGGCACGGCGGTTCACTAAAATGTCACTGAAAGCCTTCCATCTGATATTTGTGACGCTGCTGACCGCGCTGGCCTTCGGTTGCGCCGCGTGGGCGTTTCAATCCGGCAGCGTGCTTTGGGGGGCAACGGCGATTGTCGCCGGAATTTTCGTAATCCTTTACGGAATTTATTTTTTGAAGAAGCTAAAAAAAATCAGTTACCTGTGAAGTCGTTCCTGAAAATCATTTTGCCGCTGCTCGCCGCGTTTGCGCCCGCGAAAGTTTTCGCGTGCGCTGCGTGCTACGGCGGCAGCATTGATTCGCCGATGACCGACGGGATGAACTGGGGCATTCTCACACTGCTCGCTGTGCTCGGCGTGGTGCTGGCCACGGCGCTGTCCCTCTTGATTTATTTTATCCGCAAAAGCGAAGCCCTCAACGCCATCGCTGAAAAACACAATTCACCTGAAGCCACAAAAGCATGAAAGACTGGTTTGCCCATAACGTCCTCGGATTGCCCGAACTTGCCTCCGCCAACGGTCAGGCCGTAGATAATCTCATCGTCTATGTCCACTGGCTCATGCTCGCGCTGTTCATTGGCTGGATACTTTATTTCGGCTATGTGCTGTTTCGCTTCAACAATGCGCGCGCGCCCAAGGCCGATTATCAGGGATCCAAAAGCAAAATTCCCAGTTACGTCGAACTTATCATCGTTGCCGTCGAAGCCGTGCTGCTGCTCGCGTTTGCCGTGCCGTTGTGGGGCAAAAACGTCAGTCACTTTCCCACGCCCGAAGAATCCACCGTCGTCCAAATCGTCGCGCAACAATTCGCGTGGAACGCGCGTTACCCCGGCCCTGATGGAAAATTTGGCCGTCAGGACATGAAGCTCATCGCCGAGAATAACGTCTTCGGCATTGACCTCGCCGACGCCGCCAGCAAAGACGATATTCAAATCCTCAACGAGATTCACGTTCCGGTAAACAAGCCGGTGTTGATTTATTTGAGTTCCAAAGATGTCATCCACTCGCTCAAACTGGTCGCCATGCGCATCACGCAAGACGCGATTCCCGGCCTGCGGATTCCGTGCACCTTCACGCCCACAAAAATTGGCCGCTTCCAGATTGAATGCGCCCAACTCTGCGGTGGCGGTCACGCCGCAATGGCCGGCGGTTTTATTGTCGTCCAAAGTCCGGAAGACTACGCCGCGTGGCTGAAATCCAAATCCGGCTCCGCCACGCCCGCGAGCTTTGAATAATTCCGTCACCCCATGACGGAAAAAATCCAGCGACCGCCGCCCACCGTTTGGCTGGGCTTTAGCTTTGTCAGCGGCCTGCTCGGACTTGCGCTCCTAATTTCATTTTTTCAGGTCAATCGCAGCCGCCAGTTGCCGCAACTGCCCGTCCTCGGTTCCGTCGCCGACTTCACTTTAACCAATCAGGACGGCCAGATAACGACGCTCGCGGATTTTACGAATCACGTCTGGGTCGCCGACATTGTTTTTACGCGCTGCGCCGGTCCGTGCCCGCGCATGACCGGCCAGATGAAATTGCTGCAAAATTTTCTGCCGTCCGACAGCACCGCTAAACTCGTCACGCTCACCACCGATTCCGAAAATGATTCGCCCGCTGTGCTGAAAAAATACGGCCAGCGCTTCAACGCTGACGCCAACCGCTGGACTTTTCTTACGGGAACAAAAAATGAAATCGCCGCGCTAGCCAGCGGCAGTCTGAAATTGAGCGCGCAGCCGATAAAACTCGCAGATCAGAAGGACGTCGCCGACCTTTTCATTCACACCACGATTTTTGTCATCGTGGACAAACACGCCCGTCTGCGTGGATTTTTTGAGACCGGCGGCGAAGGCGTGGATTGGACGAACTCCGTCCAGCCGCGCATTTTGAAAACCATCCAGTTGCTGGAAAACGAACCATGAGCATTCACGATTTACCCGCCGTCAACGCCACGCTCAACGCCTTGAGCGCCATTTTTCTTTCGCTCGGATTTTTCTTCATTAAACGCGGCCAGAAAATCGCGCACCGCAACTGCATGATTTCCGCCTTCGGCACGTCGGTAATTTTTCTCGGCTGTTATCTCACTTATCACATTTGGCTCGCCGTCGTGCTGCACCAAGGCCCGACGCGCTTTCTCAATCCCGCGTGGTTCCGCCCGATTTATCTGACGATTTTGATTACGCACACCATTTTGGCCGCCGCCATCGTGCCGCTGATCTGGATGACGCTGAATCGCGCGTGGAAACAAAATTTCGAGGCGCACAAAAAAATCGCGCGCTGGACTTGGCCGTTATGGATGTATGTCTCCGTCACCGGCGTGGTGATTTATCTTTTGCTCTACCAGATTTTCCCGCAAAGATAATCGCGCATGAACACCGGCGTTTCAGTTGCGATTCATCCCAGCCAGTTTCCTGAAAACGTCCGGCGTGATTTGCTGGCCTCACTTCGCATGCGCCGCGTGAACCATAAATTTCACTACGACAGCCTCAAGCAAACCCAAAAATGGCTCGCGCTGCACGAAGCACACTCGCCCGCCCGCTACGACAAAAATTGTCTGACGACTTACGATCAAGCTTTCATCGCCAGCGCAAAAAAAATCAAAAGCAAATCCGTTCACGTCATCAGCCTCGGCTGCGGCGGTGGGCAAAAAGATGTGCAGTTGCTAAAACAATTACGGTCACGCGGCAAAAAAATTTCCTACGCGCCCGGCGATGTCAGCGTCGCGATGGTGCTCGTTGCGCGCAAAGCTGCACTAAAAATCCTGCCGGAGAAAAACTGTTTTCCCTTCGTCTGCGACTTGGCA
>CAILDU010000099.1 GCA_903833055.1 uncultured Verrucomicrobia subdivision 3 bacterium
CCTGCTGGACGGAACTAACGGCAACCTCACCATTCCCGGCAACCTCACTTTGAACGGACGAACGGCTGTCGTCGCCGCCATCGAAAATCTTAACCGGTTTTTACCGACCAAAGAAACGTTTGAGACGTTACCGATCCAAGGTGAATGGACGGCGCTTTGCAATAAAGTCTCCACGGCGCTGTTTGAAAGGGTGGTGGTATGAAGGCGAAAGATTCATTCCAGTTGCTCGTCCAAAACCTCAGAGACTGCCCTACGCTCGAAACCACAATAACACCCAAGCTCGTGAATGAGATTTGGAACTGCTTTCGGCGGTTAGAACCTGGGCAAGGAGATGAAGTGACGCCGGCCGTGTTATTGGCGCTCATACTTTTTGACGAAGATCTCTTTGCCGAACTGTTGACGGAAACGCAACTCGACCAACTGCACATCATCGCGGGCCAAGTGATGCAGAACTACGAACTGGCCATTAAACCAAAAAACCAGGTCGGCCAGTTGTTGGCTACGACCATCAAAGAAAGTGAACGTATATGAATTATATCATCGGTTGTGGGGGCGTTGGTTCGGCCATCGTCCCCTCATTCTGTCTGTTACGCGATCCCTCGGAAGTGACCCTCATTGACGGAGATCGATTGGAGAAAAAGAACCTGAACCGCCAACTGTTCGATGCTGCCAACATCGGCCAAAACAAGGCGCAGGCTCTTGGTCAAAAATATGGCTGTCCGTTCGTGCCAGAATGGTATGCGAAGGGGAAAGTCCGTCACTACCGTCACGATTGGCTGTTGTGTTTTGTCGACAATCACCGGACGCGCTTGGAGGTCTTGGAAGTGTGCGATGAAGTGGGCTGCCAAGCTATCTTCGCTGCTAACGAGATGCACTCGTCTGAAGCGTATTATTATCGACGGGCATGGCAAGGCACCGACCGTGATCCTCGGGTTTATTACCCGGAGATTGCCACTGACCGTAGCGATGATCCGCGCGTCGCGTCTATCGGGTGCACGGGAGAAGTGCAGGAGCGGAATCGTCAGCTGGTGTCCGCGAACTTCATGGCCGCAGCGTTAGCCGAACATCTCTACGTGCTCTGGGCGATGAAAGCTCCGCGCATGGACAGCGAAACGGTCGAGTTGTTGCCCCACAAGTTCGCCGCAAACTTGAGCCGACTGGAAACGTATCGAGGAGGCCGCCATGAGTGAGAATGCAACATTGGCACCGGAACGGAAGTGCGCCATCGATCAAGTGTTCGACGCCAGCTTCATCGAGTTGCTGGAACTGGTTCCCACAAACCCATTCGTTCGTGCTTGGGTTTTGAAGTTCACCGGAAAACTGCCGCCCGAAGATTGCGTGACGTTTAACCTGCTAAAGGATTGGGTCGAGTTCAATTGCGTGAAACGGACCAGACCCAAACCTCAAAGCAGCCCACAAGCAGATGACGGTATTGGCATCTTGGTTCACTTCTCTGAAACCGAATATGGCAGGGCAAATTATTCGGTGGATCGGTCAGGCGAAGACACGTTTCAGATCGGTCAGGAGGAATTGTTGTCACTGGTTCAGGAAGCAATTGATGCGGGTGGTGGTTTAACGGAAGTGGTTGATCAAATCGGAACCCGAATTGATGACGATGCTTGGAATGAATGTGAACCCAACATGGATTCTTATGGGGATTACGAATATGACGAGCATGACAGCAACGACTCTGGGAACGGCGAAATCACCTATTCACGCGAACAAATCCAGTCTCGGGTATTGGCATTTCTGCAAAACCATCACCCCGAACTAGCCCAACAACTCTGAAAGGAAAACCATGAAATTGATTAAATTGAAACAAGAAAAGCTGGTGGAAGAAAAAGCGGTCACTGGTTTAGTTGCTACAAAGATCGAGTATGCGGTAGAAGAAGCGAAGGGGAAATTGGAATACACTGGACCAAAACTCGATCCTGAACTCTGGCATCAAATCCTGTCGTTCTTTCGGTGGACGTATAAAGAGCATCAAAGCGAATGTCAGGTCAGGCTCTACGTTAATGTGAAGCTGGGACGTTGGGCTGCTTGGGCATTTCCTCAAGCTGCTAAAACTGGAATGACGGCGAGAGAACTACCGGAACAGGAATCGGAGGAAAAGGCTAGGGAACGTTTTGCGGTTTGGGAATCGGAGCCTAGTGATGATTGGCTGTATTTTGGGACTGTGCATCATCATTGTTCCGCCAGCGCCTTCCAATCCTCGATTTCATTCGCCTGCGTATGCACCGCGCCTGCCAATTGCTCGACACCACCGACCAGAGCGTCAAAGCCATCGCCACGCAACTCGGTTATGCCGACCCGCTTTATTTTTCAAGGCTGTTTCGCGCGGTGAACGAGAAATCACCCGTCGACTATCGCAAATTGCATAAAGGATAGTTGCCTTGCAGCTTATATTCGCTGGCAAAAGTTACTTTCAAAAAATGTGAAGCCAATTGCACCACCGATGCCTTCCTATGGTCGTCTGGTCAATTCTGATATGCGCGCCAGAATTATTTGTGCGGGGCTTTATATAAAAATTAGACCTACTAAATTTTTTCTGCCGCGCTTCAATTTTTAACCCCAGAAAAAAGCAGCGGGGATGTCATGACTGACATCCCCGCTGGTTGATTTCAAATTTCTGATTCGAGGCAAACTTTTGCCTCAATCAAACTGGCGCTATTACGGATAGACCAGTTGGTAGAATTCCGTGGGCAACGCCGGATCCATTGTGATGTTGGTCGTGTTGACACTCTGCGAACCGGCGACGGTCATCCAGTCGGTCGGATTCGAACTGATGCCCGCTGCGAGATTGTTGGTCTGCACAATCAAGCGCCAGCCGGTGTGATCCGCCGGCCACGTCATCGTCAGCACATTGCCGGAAACGCTGGTCGTGATGTTTGTCGGCGTGGTGTTGACGGTCGCAACTACGGTGATGCTGCCGTTGATTGAATTGCTCCAACCCAATCCACTCGGCAAGGTCGGCAGGTTGGTGACGGCATACGCGCCGCTGGTAGAACCGCCGATGCTTAATAGCTGGAAGGTATCGCCAGCCGCCAGCACCGTCGCGTCCGAGGTGATGTTGGTGACGGTCAAAGTGCCGCCGTAAGTTGTGTTGCCGCTCACGACCACTTGATCATTCACTGGCGTGCCGCCGGTTTTGTTGATGCGCAAAGTTGCACCACCTTGCAACGTCAGATTGCCGCTGACGGTGAGACTGCCAACCGTGGCTCCGGCATCGCCCGCACCGATTTTACCCGCCGGTGCGACCACCACTGAACCAGCGACGCTGCCGATACCGGCGAGTGTGCCGTTGGTCACCATCGTGGTTCCAGTGAAAGTGTTAGCTCCATCTAAGTAGAGTGTGCCCGTGCCATACTTGGTCAAGCCGCCGCCAGTGCCGCCATCCAGTAGCGACTGACTAATCACAATACTGTTTGTTCCAGAATCAATTTTGGCACCGCCAACCATGACGGTAGCCGCCGTCAAGTTCGACATAAACGGATTCGCCGGATTGGTCGCCTGCAACAGACCACCGTTGAGGTAAAGGTTGGCGCTAATACCAGTGGAGGAAGTGACGTTGACGGTCGTCAGCGTGCCGGCGTTCAGATAGTAAGTGCCGGTGGAACCCGCAAGGCGCGAAATGTTGACGCCGCCCATGGCATTCACCTGACCACCGTTCTGATTGAACGTGCCGGTGCCCGTGCCGCCGACGCGGATACCCGCCGCCGCCGTCAAGGTGCCGCCGCTCAAGTTATAGATACCCGAACCCGAAGCCGAAGCGCGTCCACCGATGGCGAACGAGCCGACTGTTGAACTGGTTTGCGTCACTGTGCCACCGGTCTGATTGACCGTGCCGCTGGCTGTGGAACCAGTGTTGTTCGCCGAAGCGACAAAGAAGTTCGCCATGGTCAACGATGCGCTGTCCTTCACATTCAGAACACCAATCGCGTTGCCGATGTCACCGATGTTAAAATCAAAGGTCGTAGCCAAAGAGCCCGTGCCATTGAGTGTGAGCGTGGCGTTGTCATTCGTCGTCTGACCGATGCTGACCCACGTGCCAATGTTATTCGCGGAGCCACCATTCGTAATAATGATTGTGCCCGCATTCGCAAACAGGTTGCCCGAGAAGGTATTCGCCCCACTCAAGGTAAGCGTGTTAGTGCCGGTCTTGACGAGCGCGAGTGTGCCCGCCGTGTTCTTGATTGAACCGGAGAAGACGGTGTTGTTCGTATTGAAATTATTGACGGTCAACGTCGGCGTGCCACCAGCGACGGTGTCAATGATACCGGAGCCGGACAAATTGTTCATCGTGTCGCTGAAGGTGTTCAAATCAATCGTGCCATTGTTCGTCACGTTGCCGTTGCCTGCGCCGCCGGGAATCATATTAGCCGCACCCATCTTGAGCGTGCCCGCGCTGACGGTGGTGTTGCCGGTGTAAGTGGAAGCGGCGAGGTTCAGCGCGACCGAGCCAGCACCTTGCTTGAGCAAGCTGGTCGTGCCCGCGATATGACCGCTGCCGGAGAAGGTGTAGCTCGAGAACGCATTGCTAATCGTCACGTTGGCCGGACTGACGGTTGTATTCAATGTCACCGAGCTGCTGCCGGAATCGTTGAAGGTCACCGCGTCACCCGGCGTTACCGGTTGCAGGTAAGCTGTGGGTGCTCCGAGAATCGTCCAGTTCGTGCTGGTGGTAATGTCCCACAGGTTCGGATTAATCGGACTGGTGCCAGTCCACACGATGCCTCCGCCCGTCGAAGTAATCACCGCATAGATAGTTGATGTGCTAACACTGTTGGACACCACGGCGGTAACTCCGCGCGGCGCGATAATAGTCGAGTTAAAACTACCTGAGCCCGCAATCGCGCCCGTGTAGTGAATCAACGGAACCACGCCGACGCTAAAGCCGCCAGCGAGCGTGATGGAGCTTGTGCCGTTCAAGGTCAACGTGCCGCAGTTAAGTAACGTGGGCGACGCATTGCCATTCGCCAACGCCAGATTCAACGTCGCGCCCGTTCCTGACGTGAGGCCGAGCGTGAGATTGCCGACGAGATTCGTAGCCGTGCCGACCTGGGTGAGACTCCATGAAGTGCCGTTGTTAAACGTCACGTTGCCGCCGATTTGCGAAGCGGTGGTCATCACCAAACTACCCGCATTAATCACCGCCGCGCCGGCGTAAGTGCTTGCACTGTTCAGCGTGAGTGTGCCGCCATTATTGGTAATTGATCCGGTGAAGGTATTCACGCCGGACAATGTTAAAGTGCCAGAACCATTCCGAGTCAAGCCGCCGTCCGCCGTGGCACCTAATGTTGAATCGTGCGTCAACGCCTGACCGATAGTGATGGCAAATCCGCCGTCATCAATCGTTGCGCCGTTGGTCGAGACCAGCGCCGCACTCAAGCCGGTCATGAGAGTGGTGGTGGCTTTGGCCGCCTTCAACGTGCCGCCGTTGAAGTAGAAATTGCCGGTGCCGCCAGCGCGCGAAATTTGATTCGCCGTCAGCGTGCCGCCATTCAAATTGTAAGTGAAGACGCCGGTTGAAGTGGTCGCTTTACCCAGATAAAGAATGCCCGTGCCACTCGCCGTTGTCGTGCCCGCATCACTGTAGAATGTGACGGTGCCACCATTCTGAACGAACGTGCCACTCGTGGCGTTATTGTTCGCCCCGAGCGCAATGAAGTTGTTATTCCAAATGTTGATCGCCGACGAACCGCTTACGTTGACCGTGCCCGAAGCGCCGGCAAAATTGCCAACTTCCATCTGCTGGCTTTCCACATTGAGGATACCGCCACTCATATTGAAAGTGCCCACACCGCCGCTGGTGCCGCCGGAACCGACCGTGAACCATTGCAGCGAGTTAATCGTGCCGCCGCTCTGATTGAGAGTGCCGGTGCCGGGCGTAGAATTGTTGGCCGAGATACCGGCGATGATGACGCGGTTAGCATTCACCACACCATTGGAAACATTGAGCGCGGCGACTTGTCCGCTGTTGGGCGCGATTTCAATGTTATTGGCTGTATTACCGAATTGACCATTGGCCACGGCCAGCGTGCCGCCCGCAACGGTCGTCAAGGCGTTGTAAGAATTGACGTTGGTCAAGGTCAACGTGCCGTTGTCCGTCTTGGTCAAAATACCTGTGCCGGAAAGCACGCCACCCAATTGCACCGTCGCGCCCGCAACAACATCAATCGTTGAATTGGCATTGACCGCCACCGCGCGCGTGCCCGCCGTGTTGGCGGCGTATTGCATCGTGCCGCTGTTCAACGTCAGCGCGCTGGAGTTGGCCCCGAGGCCATTGTCGTTGGTCACAATCAATGTGCCGGCGTTAATGGCCGTGCCACCGGTGTAACTGTTACTCGTGCCGAGGAACAGCGAGCCGGAATTGTTCATCACCAAAGCACCAGCGCCCGCAATCGAGCCCGGACCGGTGAAGCTGTAAGGATAGGTGCTATTCACCGTCAGCGTTGACGGATGCAGCGTGGTGGTCAAGTTGACATTGGTGAAACCCGGGACCAGTGAGTCATCGAATGTCACGAGATCACCAAAGGTATTACCGGAATATTCGTGATAGTAATTATCGCCACCCACCCAGTTGGGGGACGTGTTGATATCCCAATTGGTTAAGCTGCCACCAACTCCAAACCCACCATACCAAGTCAAGGACTGCCCGATGAGAGTGACAACGAGGTCAACCGACGGCGGCGTGGCCGTAGCGTTGTTGCTCAAGTAACCCGAGACGCCCGGCGGCAGAGTTCCGATTTTGAAATCGTTGGTGAAGTTTTGATCCGTCAACGGCGTGCCGCTGTAGGAAATCAGCGGGAACTGGCCGAGCACAAATCCAGAGCCGGTCAGGTTGATAAGGTTGGTTCCCGAAGAAACCAAGTTGCCGCTCGCAGTAATGGCGGTGAAGCTCGGATTGCCGCCCAACGAACCATAAGCGAAGGTCACCGCGCCATTGGTCAGCAACGTCACGTCGGCTGGCGAATAAGGTTGGCCGCTAGTAGCGTCGAGCGCCAGTGTTCCGTTGCTCACGATCAGGCTGCCCACCGTGCTCAAGGTCTGGTAATTCCAATTTAAAGTTCCACCCAACACCTTCGTTGCGTTGGTATAAGTGCTACCGTCGCTGCCGTAAGTGTTGCCATTGCCCAAGGTCAAGGTGCCGGAACCCACCTTGGTCAAGCCACCTACTATGTTTGGCACCAGCACCGGCGTGTCAATGACTGCGCCGCTGCCGCCGCCACCGATGATGGTCACGCCCAAGGTGTCGCCGCTGCCGTAACCCTGACCTGGGCAAGTCACCGTCAGGCTGGTAATCACGCCGCCGGAAATGTTGGCCACCGCCGTCGCGCCACTGCCGCTGGCACTGATGTTGGTAATCGTCACAATCGGTGTTTCAAGGTAGCCCGAACCGCCGTTCAATACAGCAATTGTGGACACGCCGTAGCCAGCGGGCGCTTGCAATGTCTGCGGGATGGTGATGGCGAAGCCGCCGGAGTCAATGACCGCGCCACCGCCGTAAACAAAGGCCGCGTTCAAGCCGTTGACGAAGGCGTTGGTCGCAACATTCGCCTTGAGGATGCCGCCGTTGAAATTCAACGTGCCGCTGCCCGTGCCTTTGGCAACGGAATTCACAGTCGTTGTTCCGCCAAGAAGATTTACGGTTCCGTTCGCAGCCGCATTGGCTTTGCCAAGAATCAATCCGCTGCTGGCAATGTTTAACGCGGCACTGCCAAACATATTTAACGTGCCGGTGCCAATTTCAGGCACCCACACGCCGTTGCCAGCGCCGGTCACGTTGAACACGGCTGTGCCGCTCAGATTCATGACGCCAATGGTGGTCGTGGCATTGTATCCCATGGTTACAGACGCACCACCGGTCAGGGTAAAGGTTCCGCCGCTCTGGTTAAAGACACCGCCCTTTGACGTGCCACCCACGGCCAAGAATCCACCCACCGTCGTCGCGCCGCCGCCCTGGCTGTAACCACCAAATCCGGTCGGACCAACCGCGAGCTGACGGTTCACGGCGAGGATGCCTGAACTCATCTGAACATCTCCGATGGCTCCGGCATTGGCACTAACATTTAAACTAGAATTATACGGCTGGCCGCCATTGAAATTCGCCTGCAGGTTGCCGCCCGCGATATTCAGAATCGCATTGCCTACTGCGCTGCCAAGGGTATCTATGGCGGTGTTGGTAATGCCGCCGGTAAGACTCATTGTGCTGGCGTTAATGGTCAATGAAGACGAATTATTGAGCGCGCCAGAAACGGTCACGCTGCCGCCGCTCACGGTCGTTGCGCCGCTATAAGTGTCGATACCCGAAAGCGTCAATGTGCCATTGCCCGTTTTGGTCAGCGCGCCGGCGCCGACAATCGCCCCGCTGATGATAGCGTTAGACGTGCCGCTCACGGTGAGCAGATTACCACCGTTGGTAACGGCCTGACTGAAAATCAAATCGCCGGACGCCGCGTTGAACGTCTGCGCCGCCGCCATGGCGATGGGCACATTCATCGTCTGCGGGTTTGCGGAATTATTCGTCACCCCGCTGCCGGTCAGCGTCAGATAATTGCCACTGGCCGAGCTATTCGTAAAGCTGCTCGCGCCACTGTTGAACGTCACACCCGTGACGGTAAAATTTGTATTCACATTGGGGAACAATCGCGTCGCTCCAGCAAAACTCACGCTGTCGCCTGCGAGCGCCGGACCCGCGCCGCTGAGCCAGTTGGGATTACTCGTCCAATTGTTATCCGCACCACTGCCATTCCACGTTTGATTGGCGACCGTGACCGTCAACGGAATGGAAACTACCGCAAAGAAACCATTCGCGTCCGTGACCGTGGCGGTAAAGGTTTTGGCACCAACCGGCGTGGTGGTGCTCACTGTCACCGTGTTGGTGTAGTTCGTGCCCGTCGCATCCGGGAACAGCGCCAAGGCGGATGAACCACCGACCGCGCTGGTGTCCACGACCGCCGTGCTGATGGCATAAGTTCCCACCGTCACCGCGACGCTGATGTTCACGTTTTGATTGCGAGTCACTGGCGTGGTAGCGACACCAACCGCAGCCGGTGCGGTCAGACTTGCATCATAGTGAAGTGAAACTGTATTCGCCGCTGTCACAATGCGGAAATGTGTCGAGTTGGTCGGCACCACATCCCAGACCGGCGCGAAGGCGACATTGCTCGCGATGATGCCCGCCACGCTGAAGAGCACATAGTCCGCTGTTTGATCCAAGCCAACCGATGTGCTTGGCGCCTTGATGTGAATCAAATTAAAATTGTTCGTCAGATTGCCCGCCACGGTGAACTTGTCATTCACGCCCGCCGCCGTGGTTCCCAAATCAAAATAGACCGCTGCGCCCGGAGTCAACGTCAGATTGTTGGCGAAGGTGCCAGTGCCGTAAGTGCCGTCCGTGCCTGCGTAAAGTTTTGCGCCGTTCGTCACGGTCACCGAGCCAACGACCGAGCCGCTGGAGAGCAAAGTTTGGCTGCCACTCAAAGTGTAAGTGATGGCCGAAACATCCATCGCCGCGCCGCTACCGATAGTGATGGTCGGAGAAGTTCCAAATGAACCAACGCCGCTCAATGCCAGCGTGCCAGCACTAATGATGGTGTTACCACTGTAAGAATTCGCGCTGGTGAATTTCAAAATGCCGCCGCCCGTTTTGGTCAGGCTGTTGGTATTGCTGATGACGCCGGAAAGCGTGAGCGTATCGCCCGTGTTCACGCCAAAGCTACCCGCGCTGGCAAGGGTGAAATTGTTGACCACGATGTAGCTGTTGCCGGGATTGTTAATCACCGAGCCGCCGTTCATCGTCACCAATCCGGTGCCGAAAGCGTTCGCGTTGCCAACGACAATCGTGCCAGCATTGTTGGTTACGCCAGCGGTAAAGTTGTTGGCACCGGAGAGCAACATCGTGCCACCACCAGCTTTGGTAATGGTAGTTCCCGCGCCAGTAATGGCCGCCGAAAACAACAGGTCTATGCCACTCGGCGTTGTGCCGCTGGCGACGTTAAAAGTTTCGTTAACATTGGCATTGCCACTGCGCAAATCCACACGACCGGCGACAACTGAAGTAATCGCGCTGGGCAGTGAGTTAATGCCGCTAGCCCCGTTGTTGGCGGCAGTGTCCTGCCCCAGCACCCATAAGCTGGCGGCGGCAGCGGCGCTAGTTCCGCCATTGGAGGTTAAAGACCCGCCGGTTAAATTGAAAGTAGTGTTGAAGGCATGGTCGCCGGCTGGAGATGTGGCACTTAACGTGCCACCATTGACATCCACGATGTTCACTCTAGCGCCTGCGGCATAACCAAACTCATTTGTGCCAGCGCACAAAACCGTTGCTCCGGGATTGACAGTAAGCGTTCCACGGATAGTTCCCACCCCGTTGAGCGCGCCGCTGATTGGTGCAAGGCCATAAAGTCCCAGCGTGCCTCCATTTACCACCGTGCCGCCAGTGTAAGTGTTGTGATTTTGCAAGTCCACTTGACCAGGGCCATCCTTAATCAAGGTCGTGGGAACTGACCCATTTATGATGATGGGCCAAATACGGCTGTCGGTAGAACCGGTATTGGGAGTGTGAATATAAAATTCACCTGTCGCCAAACCTGAAGCCAAAAAGCAAGTGGTTGCTACATTGCCGCTACTGATTGCTTGCAGCCAATAACTGGCACCACGCGAGATAAAACCACCGCTGGCAAGAGTCAGCGTTGTCCCAGTATCCATGATCAAGTCTTTGCCATCAATCACCAAGGAGTTGATGGTGGTGCTAGCTGTAAGATGCGTGCCGGTGGCATTGTGTTTCCAGTTTTGGGTGGCCGTGCCGGTGGCCAGAGCTGCGGTTGGTGAAATGTTGTAGGCCGTATAATTGGTGACGTTGCCACTGCCATCAACGGCGGCAAAATCACCCGAGGTCGTAGAACTAACCGTGTTACTCACAGTCGCCCAGCCACCGAGAATGCCGTTCACGTTGGGGCTGGTCGTAGTGATTGCGCCGCCAGTCGGCCTTGTGAAATCCACCGTGCCGCCGACACTTTGGGTAATCGCGCCCAATGCCAGCGTCAGCGCACCCGAAGTCACCTGCGTGCCAATAACTTTTGCAAATCCGGGGTTGACGATGGTGTTAGAAAAAGTCTGCGCCGTCGTCGTCGCGCTCTTTTGTTTGACTTGAAACGTGCCCACGCCGCCGAGCACCAGCGTCGAATTGGTGCTAATCAAATTGCTGGCCGAAGTCGCGTTAGCGAAATCTTCAATCAGAGAACCATTGTTGACGATGGTCGAACCGCTATAACCGTTGGCGTTGGCGCCATTGAGCGTCAACGTGCCCGCGCCCGTTTTGGCGAGCGAGAGTGAGCCAGCCGAGTTCGTGATAACACCACTAAACGTGCTGGTGTTGGCGGTGGTATTATTGACGGTCAAAATCGGTGCACCGTTTGCCAAAGTAGAATCCACCGTGCCTGCGCCGCTCAAGCCAGCCACAGTTTGCCAGCGACCAACCAAATCCAAAGTGGAACCTGCGGCAATAGAAACTGCACTCGCAGGCGATACCGTGCCGGAAGCCATGAGCGTCTGCACCTGCGCCTGATTCAAAGTAGTGTTGTAAATCGAAACTTCATCAATCAAACCATTCAACCCAGCCACGCCATCGCCGGTTTCACCGGCCGCACCAATCCAAACTTGACCACCACCAGCAACAGCCGCCCACTGGTCTTGACTCCAAGCATCCACCACGCCATCCACATAACTGACCTTGGTGTTATTAGTATCGCAAGTCATGACAACAAAATGCCAGTTACCATCATTGATATTCGCTGAGCCAGCTTCCCAACCGCGTCCGTAGCTAACGCCGCCAGCTTTTGAACCGCGCGTATCAAACGCGCCATTGTTCAAATGGAAAACCGTGTTCGCACCGCCGGTGTTGTTCCAAGCGCCGTTGCCTTGATACAAATAAGTGCCACCCGCCGTGGAGGTCTTGAGCCACAGCGCCATCGTCCAAGCGGTGCTGCCGCTGAACGGAACCACGCCATTCGTCACCATCACATAGCCCGCATTCACCGTTGCCGGAATGCTCAACGCATTGCCGCCGAGGCGACCACCGCTGACAATCGTCGCCGCGCCGATGATGCCGCCGTTCATTGCCGCACCACCGCTGCCGTCGTTGTTCACCGTGACCCCGCCACTGATGTTGTCGAACGACATATATAAAAGCGGAGTTGGAACGGTGGCCGCACTGACGGACGGAGCAGATTCACTCACCTTGCCCGCGCTGATGGTCGTTGCGCCGTAATAGCTGTTGCCGTTATTGGAAAGTGTCAACGTGCCCGTGCCCGCCATGGTCAGACTGGCGCTGCCAGCGATGCTGCCCGTGCCGCCAAAGGAATAATTATTGGTGCCGTTGACCGTAATCGCATCCGGCAATAACACGCCCGACAAGTTGACATTGGTATTGGCCGTGCCGTTCGTAAAGGTAACTGAGTTACCTGAATTGAAAACGACGGCGGAAGCACCATTGTTCCAATTGGAAACCGTGCCGAGCGTCCACAAATTCGCCGAGCCGTCGCCAACCCAAGTGAGCGAACCACCAAACAACATTTGCGTCGCACTCCGCGCTACTTTGCTGATGCGGACTTCATCAATCGATCCGCTGAAAACTTCACCGGCGGCACCGCGATTTTCATTGCCGATACAAAGCGGGCCAGCTGTCGCACCTGCAGTGGTGCCGATGGCGACGGCTTGCGACCCAATCAAGTTGTCCTGCGTGACTGACGGATCAACCTTTGTCCAATAGAGTCTCACCGTCGTGCCGTCATACGTCACCGCCACATGATACCAGTTGTTCGGCTGAAACGCATGAATGCCGGTCGTCGGTATCGGTGCGGTAAAGTCCGTCCCACCGGTGATCGTCTGATAAAACTCCAACTGGCCAGAGGCATTGATGCGAAATTGGAACGCCCGAGTTGCCGCCGAAGAGTCGGTGCAGATGATTTCTTGCGTGCCACTGGTGATGGTGGTCGGCGCAATCATGGCTTCCAAAGTGAAAGGCGTTTGACTGCCGTTGCCTATGTTGAGCGAACTCATCAGGATGGCGTCAGCACTCACCGAACCGCTGTCGCCCTGATAAGAGCCATTGCCGTTGCCGTCGAAAGCCAGCTCATAACCAGTGGTCGCAAAGGTAGCGGCATTACCAAAACCGGGATAGCTAGTTGCACCCAGCACCGTGGTCACCGGCGGCGGCGTGGCCGTGCCTGCGGTTTCGTTGACGCTGATGAAATTAGTGCCGGCAAAAACCGAACCGGCGGCAATGGCGGCATTGGTGCCTCCCGCCGCCTCGTTAAGATGGAGCAGAATCAACGTATTGGCATCTACCGTGTAAGGTCCGACGATGCTGGCTTTCGCTGAGGTTGGCGCAAGCAGACACGCCGACAGCAGCGCCATTCCGGCGACGCCGAGGGGGAAAAACAAGCGTGCCGGACGGCTCTGGATTTGAGGCTGGGTGAGGTTGGAGGTTTTCATGGTCTTTACGAATTTGGGGTTGGGGCTACGGGATTGGAAATTAAGTTAAAAGTTTAAATCAAGAGATGAAACTGGGTTCACATTTGACGCCGGTTGGCCGAGACTAATAAATCCAGTAAGTGCTTTGGCATAGCGATACCCCGCGGCGTGGCTGTGGGCTTAAAAAACATATTGGTGGCTTCGATTAGTAGTGCGACATCTCACCTTGGTTTTCCGCCATTTATTTTTGCCGCCATCGAAGCGATTGGCATTTAGCAGGAAAAACCTCGTAGAAAGGCAGAAAAACGGCAGGTTCGTCCGCCGGAAAATTGATTTTCCGCAGTGTGGTTAATCCTTTTCAGCGCCACCCGCCCGACGGCTTAAAATTGCGGGCGTGATTAAGGATTTTCTATCTTGGCGATGGCTTCGCGTTCAAGAATCTGGGCCAACACCCAGTCAAACCAGGAACCTTGCGAGCCACCACCCATTTCCAAACCGTCTTTTAATTTATTATCAATCTGGTCACGGCCTTGGACTAATTCAGCTTGCGCCTGCGCGGGTATGCCAAGCTGATGATAGGCCAAGGCCAGGACGATGTGGATGGTGGCCAGCCGTGGCGGTGCAGAATCCTTGCGGTAAGTCAGACAACGGTTACACCAGCCGATGGCACCAGGATAATTGCCCCGCCGGTATTCCATCAAGGCGAGTGACAGACAACGCCACGGCATCATCCAACTGTCTTTGGCTTTATTGTCTGAAAAGGAATTTGCCGCCACATTAGCCATCGGCGTCAAGGCGGCCAACAGACTGGCATCGGCAGGCAAAAGCAGACTGTTCTTGACCGTGCGCTCGGCGATCAGCGGATCAGTTGTGCTGGCAAATTGCTTAATAGATTCTCGGCAAAACCGCTCATATGCAGCATGGTCGCCTGACTCAATCAAAGCCACCGCACACTTGGTATGATCGAGCGTGGAAATCTCCGAGGTTTCAAACTGGTCCAGACTGGCGAGGATGGAAAAATATTCAGCGGCGCGTTGCCAGTGACCTTGCAGCGCGGCCCAATCACCCAGCGGCCGGAACACGGCTTCGCCAACCATCGCCGTATCGGAAGTAGGAATTTCACCAACCAACCGGTCAGCTTCCTCAAACCGATTTTGCTCCACCAACAAAACCGCCTGCGCGATTTTCCCGCGCGCCTCGGCCTGCTTAACAAGAAATGCCTCGTTCGCGCGGCCACGTTCGGCCTCATGGAGCAAGTGACGCTCCTTGAAGAAAAGCCAGGTGGATGTGCCAAATCCGGCGATTAACGCCAAACTTACCGCGCCAATGGTGACGAAGGTTGCCTGATTCCGACGCACTAATTTTTGCAAACGATAGAGCCGACTCGGCGGCCGCGCCACGACTGGTTCGTTCGTCAGATACCGTTGGATGTCCATGCCCAGACCGTTCGCGGTTTGGTAGCGTCGGTCGCGATCTTTCTCCAACGCTTTCATGACAATCCAATCCAGATCGCCGCTCAACAACATTTTTAGTTTGGGCGCTTCGACGCGGCGCTGCACGGCGGTCTGCGTCAAATCTTCAAATTTCAACCCATCAAGTTTTGTGGATGGCCGGTGCGGTTCTTGTTCGCGCAATGTCCGCCGCATTTCATGCAAACCGGACGACAAAAGTTCCTTCTGATCGAACGGCGGTTTGCCGGTCAGCAGTTCGTAAAGCAACACACCCAAGCTGTAAATATCGCTGCGCGTGTCAATGTCCAGCGCGCTCATCTCCGCTTGTTCGGGACTCATGTAGGCGGGCGTGCCAATCATTTGTTCGTAAGCGGTGAACACTGTTTTGTCGGTCAACCGATCGCCGCTGGTCGCTTTCGCGATACCAAAATCAATCACCTTCGGCATGGGCACGCCATCCAGCATCGTCACCAAAACATTGGATGGTTTGATGTCGCGATGAATAATTCCTTTTTGATGCGCGTGTTGAATGGCGTGGCAAGTCTGAATGAACAAATCCAACCGGCGATGCGTGTCCAGCCGGTTCTCGTCGCAGAAAGAAGTGATTTTAATTCCACGCACCAATTCCATCACGAAGTAAGGCCGACCCGTTTCCGTCGCGCCCGCATCCAGCACGCGCGCGATGTTCGGATGATCCATCATCGCCAACGCCTGTCGCTCCGCTTCAAAACGGGCGATGACGCTTTTTGTGTCCATGCCAAGCTTGATGACTTTCACCGCGACGCGCCGACGAACCGGTTCTTCCTGTTCGGCCATGTAAACCACGCCGCAACCACCCTCGCCAATTTTTTGCAGCAATTTATAAGGCCCAATGCGCGTGCCTATTTCCGCGTCCGCGAAGGACTCATTATGGTTTTGGCCGACGGCCTCGTATTCGCCAGCTAGAAATCCAGCAGCCTCGACGGACGGCGTCAACGCCGGCAAACTGTCCATGAAGAAACGCTCCACGTCCTTCTGCGAATTCAACATGGTTTCCACCAGCGCGCGCAAATCTGAATCGCCCGCGCAGGCGCGCTCCAGCAAGGCGCGGCGCTCACCGGAATCTTTTAATTCCAGTGCGGCGTAAAAAACTTCCTCCGCGCGTTGTGTGCTCGCATCAATCATGGGTGCCTTAATAATCAATGCGCTTTTTGAAGTCTCATTCCCGCCAGAAAACTGTTCACGATTCATACTTGGGTGCGGACTTTGCGGAATAACCATTCCTTCGCGCACACCCAATGCCGGTCCACCGTGCGCTCGCTGATGGCCAGCATTTCGGCCACCTCTTTGTTCGTCAAGCCGCCAAAATATTTCAGCACCACCACCCGCGCGCGCTCCGGATGCTCCGCTTCCAATTGCTCCAACGCGTCATTGATCAACAAAACCTTTTCATCCGGCGTCGTGTCCGCCAACTCCATGTCCGCGATGTTTAACCGTTCCTGCCCGCCGCCATGTTTCAATCGCGATTTGCGCCGCGCGCTTTCAATTAAAATGCGCCGCATCGCCTCCGCCGCCGCGCCAAAAAAATACGCCCGATTTTTCCACGTCCGGTCGCCGTCGTTGACCAGCCGCATCCACGCCTCATGCACCAGCGCCGTCGGCTGCAACGTGTGCCCGGCCGATTCCTGCGCCATCCGCGCCGCCGCCAACCGCCGCAACTCTTCATACACGAGCGGCAGCAACTCGTCCAATGACCGCCCCTCGCCACGGCCAACGGCCTGCAATATAAGGGTCAAATCACTCATGGCATTAATCTAACATAAAAAAGTGAAGTGTGATTTTGTAAATTTCCCGCCGCCTTGTCAGTGAAAATACGCAGCGTTTAGCGCACCGTGAAGCTGTCCAATTGAAGTTTGAAATTCCGTCCGCGCCGCGTCAGGTATTTTTTTTGCGGAAAAAATCCTGCGGATTCGTCGCGTTCAATTCCGAAAGGTCGAGTCCCGCCTGCGGGTCGCGCGCCTGCGCGCGAGTGAGCGATTCCGCGATGCGATTGACGGCGGCGGTCGCATAAAATTTTACCACGCCCACGCCGGTCTGCTGCAAAAAAATCACCGCGAGCAAACAATGTTCATCCACATTGATGACGAACATGGAAAACTTTTCACCTTGCTGATAAATGCTATTGAAGTTTTTTTCGTTCACCAATCCGGCAATCGTCTGGTTCGCCATGAATGCGCCGGACGCCAACGCGCCGATGGTCGTCAAATCAAACTGCTGATCGTCGCCCGCGTGCGCGATGAGAAATCCACCTTTATCAATGATGAGCGAAGTCGTCGCGTCCGTCTGCGCGTTGAATCCCTTCAACGTCTCGTCGAGCCGCTGAATATCTTCCTCGATGAGTTGTGGCAGCGTGGCCATTTAATTGATATGAGGCGGCGTGCCTTGGTTGAGATATTTCTGAAGCAACATCCGCGTAATCATATTCAGCGTTTCAAAAACGCCTTCGCATTTGTGCGCGGTCGCTCCGAACGACGGCACTTGCACGTCGCGATTGTTCAGCAAATAATCCAGATACTCCGTCGGCGCAGCGTTCGGCAAATCGCGCTTATTGTATTGCAAAACATAGGGAATCTCCGCGAGGTTCTGCTTCAGCGAATTCAAATTCTCCACCAGATTCTGAAAACTCTCCACGTTCTCCGGCATTTTTTCGTATTGCGAATCCGCGACAAAAACAATGCCGTCCACGCCGCGCAAAACGAGTTGCCGCGTCGTGTTGTAAATCACCTGACCGGGCACGGTGTAAAGTTGGAATTTGGTTTTGAAACCTTTAATCGTCATCGCTTCAATCGGCAAAAAATCAAAAAACAAAGTTCGATCCGAACTCGTCGCGAGCGAAACCAGTTTGCCTTTATTGCCCGCCGTCGTCTGAACATGGTCGTGCACTTGCACAAGATTCGTCGTCTTGCCGCCCATCGCCGGGCCGTAATAAACGATTTTTACCTGCAACTCTTTCGTCGCTTGATTGATGATAGCCATAAAAAATTATTGTGCTTGTTTGCGATCCAGTTCGCCCGCGAGCGACGCGAGTTGCGCCGCCGGCAACGATTCGCCCGCGCGCCCAAACGCCGCCAGATAAACCGAGTTCACGCGAATGATGCGCCACGGAATGTTGCCGACGGTGAAGCTGACATTGTTCAGCGCGCCCATCCGCAATTCTTTCGCGCTCTGATTCATCCGCTCAAACATTTGCGGAATGAACGCCGCAAGCGTATCCGCGTTAAATTCCGCCGGCACTTCGCTCGCCACGCGCAAGCCATCCGGCAACGTCACCAATGCGCCAGCGACACCAGCCAATGCAACCGCGCGCGTCACCACATCACGCGGCGGCGCGTGACGATGTGTGAAATCCGTCTGCGGAACCGGCGGCGGCGCAAAAACATTTTCTTCCGACTTCGCCGTTGCGCCGACATCGGCACGGACAAAAAAATTCGAGTCGGCAGATTTTTTTTCAACGGGCGTGCTGGTCGGCGGTTCCGACGCGGCTTGCGGAAAACCAAAAAATAAATCCGGAATTTCCGCCGCGACCGTCGTCTTCACCCGCGCGCCCACCAAATTTTTCTGCGCGGCAAAAAACATGGGCGCAATAATTTTCAGCGGCAAATCCAGTTCCAATAAATCATTCAGCGACGGCGACGAGCTCGGTTTGGCGAGCGTCCGCAATTGTTTCCACGTCATCGTCACGCGTCCGCGTTTCAAGCCCGCTTCCACCAGGCTGCCCGCGAGCGGCACGCTGACATTCGCCAATGCGGTATGGGAGATTTCGTTTTTTAATTCCTCAGGCCAATGTTCCGCCAAATCCCAGAGCGAGGCAAAAATTGTCGGCTGCGCGACCGCCGGACGCGGCGCGACGGGCGCAGGCGCAGCGGAAATTGTCGGTGCAACCGGCGCGGGCGGAACAGCGCGTTGAAGCGGCGGCGGCGTAAATGGGATTGGTGCGACCGGCTTCGGCGACATCACCGGCGAATTCATTCGCAGCGGCGCGGGCGCAAGTGTTGCTGGTTCAGGTTCGGGAATTGGCGCCGGTGCGCGCGCGGGTGCTTTGAGCGGCTGCGTCGTGAACGCGATGCCCGCGCCGCGTCCGCCGAACGGCCCGTTGACATCTTCGGCCACTTCCACTTTCGGACCGGTGCGCCGCGCAAGCAACGCCGGATTCAAGCGCGGCAAAATTTCATTCAGCGGCAGGCTGATCATTTTACTGTCGAGCGCGCCGCCGGAATTTGCAAAAAAATCCGGCGCAAGCTGACGCAATTCGCCAAAGGAAATTTTCACCGCGCCGAACGCCAGTTGTGAAATTACAATTTCCACCGGCAGATTAATCGCCTGACCGGGCGGCGGAATCACCATGATTTTTCCGCGCAATTCCATTGGCAATCCGGCAATGATGGGCGCGAGCGGAACGGCAATTTCATTTTCGTTCGGCGGCGTGCCAGTCAACCGAACGGGCGGCGCCGGCGCAGCGGGCATCGCGGCGACGGGTGCGATGGGCGCAGCGGTCACGACCGGACGCGGCGCGGGTGCGGGCGGCGAATCCATCTTCCGCAAAATGCCGCGCAACAGACCGGCGAAACCTGATTTGACCATGTTTGACATGATGTTCGTTTTTTAGAGTTGGCCTGACGCACTGGCCGCAGGCAAGCAATCTTTAAGCAGAATTCAAGCCACGAGCTTCTAAAATGATTTTTTCTATTTTCTGTCCCACGACGAGACTCGCGGCCATTTTTGCTGTCTCAATTTGCGTCCAAAAATCATCTCGCTGGACGGAACGGCGATTGCTTATGATTTGGCCGCCGCAGTTTAACGCTTGAATTTCAGCCGCCGTGCGGTTAGCCGTAGCGCGGGCTAATAATGGAAAAACGACATAAAATTTTAATTCTCGACGGCGATGATGACTGGCTGACCTTGAGCCGGGAAATGCTCGCCGCCCTGCCCAGCCGTCCGGAAATTCTCACCGCCAACAACGGCAAACGCGCGCTGTCATTGCTCGAATCCGAGCCGGTGCGCCTGCTGATTTGCGATTTGAAAATGCCGCGCATTGACGGTTTGCAAATTCTTTCCATCGTGCGCCGCCGCTATCCCGAACTCCGCACCGTCGTCTTGAGCGCGCTCGAAGACGAGGAATTTCGCTCGCGCGCCTACGCGCTCGGCGTGGATTTGTTTTGGATAAAAATGGACATGCAGCGCAACTCAAAATTGTTCATTGAGTGTCTCGAATCCTTGCTTGGCCGCGACGACGAACCCGGCTTTCGCGGCATCCAAAGCAAAAGTTTGATGGACATTATTCAGATGGAATGTCTGTCGCGCAGTTCATCCGTTTTGCGAATCACGCGCGGACCGCTCGTAGCGAAATTGTGGATTCAAGACGGCGAATTGATTGACGCCGAAACCGAAGGCGCAAACGGCGAAGCCGCTTTTCGCCGCATTTTGTCTTGGAAATCCGGCACGTTTGAGAATCTTCCCGCCGAACCAAATCACACGCGCAACATCACCAAGCCCGTCAACGCCTTGCTGCTCGAAAGCGCGCAGGACATGGACGAAGCTTCCAGCGCGCCCGCCACGCCCGAAGCCGCCGAAGATTTCGCGCATCGCAAAACGGTCTGGAAACTTTCGCTGCTCACGCGCGAGGGCGCGGATTTTGTCATCGCCATTCCGCCCGAAGGCATGGGCGAACCCGAAGCGCTCGGCACGCAGATGATCACCTCGCTCGTCAAATGGACGCGCCACGCCGCCGCCATCGCGCGCCGTCTCGGCGAACGTCTCGAAGCCGGCCCGATTTTGCAGGTGACCGGCCAAAACATGGAACGTCAAGTGCTGGTATTAGAGCGCGAGGAACGGTTGTTTCTCGTCGGCTGGCCGGTCGAGGCCACCGGAAATTTATTGGAAAAAAGTCGAAAGCTCGTTGCGTCATGGGATTCTTAAAAAGATTTTTTCGCGGCCGCGCAGGCGTGCAGCAGTTGCCCACCGGGACAATCACGGTGGATCGCAACGGCCATATCGTGACCTCAACCGTCTCGTCCGCGTATCCGAAAAATTTCCTGCGCGACATTGGCCGCGACGTGCTGCAACTGTTCACCGAGGCGCGCACCGCGCAAATGCCGCTCGCCGAAATCAGTCTGCAATTCGGCAGCCTGCACATCACCGCGCGCGAACTGCGCGGCGGCGCGATTATTTTTCTGTTCCCCCAAACCGCGTTGCTGCCGACGCCAACCCGTTCACGCCCATGACTCCCAAAGACATCAACCAGCTCGTCACGCAAATCGAGACGCACATCGAATGCTGGAAACAGTTCAACCATTTCATCTCCATCGCGCGCGCGAAAAAATTCGGCGCGGCGGACGACAATCATTTTCTCGAAATCAAAAGTATCATTGTGCAGGAATTGGAATTGATTTTTGCGACCATCGAAGTCCAGTCGCCCACGCGCGAAGAAATTCACGGCCTCATCACCAACGCGCCATCATTGCGCTATTTGAGCGAGATGAGCGAAGGCGCGTTGCGCGGACTTGAAACGCAGTGGCACAAGATTTACATCGGCTGGCACGCAATACTGGGACAACTCAAAGTCAAACAACGGTCGGAAGAAGCGAAATCTTTCTGGGGCGCGAATAAATAATTTATGTCCGACTGGCTTATCGTCCTCATCTTGGGAATCGTCGAAGGCATCACCGAATTCCTGCCCGTTTCGTCCACCGGCCACCTGCTCATCGCCGAGAGAATCATGACCAACCTCGGCTGGCTTGCTCCAAATCATTGGCTAGTCCATGCAAGCGACACCAAGGATTTGTTCAACGTCGTCATCCAATGCGGCGCGGTCATTGCCGTCCTGCCGCTCTTTCCGCAACGTCTCTACAAATTTGTTTTTGAAATCCGCGAACGCGAAACGCAGGACTATCTGCTGAAAATTCTCGTCGCGTTCGGCATCACCGGCGCGGGCGGACTCGTCATTGACCACTTCAAAATAAAATTGCCGGAACAACTCGCGCCCGTCGCGTGGGCGCTGCTGCTCGGCGGCATCGTTTTTCTCGTCGTGGAATTTTTTCTGCGCGGCAAAAAACTGGGAACGCACATCACCTGGTCAATCGTCCTCGCCGTCGGCCTCGGCCAGTTGGTTGCCGCGATTTTCCCCGGCGCGTCGCGTTCCGGCACGACGATTATGCTGTCGTTATTGCTCGGATTGAGCCGTCCCGCCGCCACGGAATTTTCCTTTCTCGTCGGCATTCCGACGATGCTGGCGGCGGGCGGATACAAAATCTTCAAGACCATCCATCATCCCGACCCGCTCGCGCCGCATGAAAATTGGAATCTCGTTTTGCTCGCCACCGTCGTCGCGGCGGTCGTCTCCTTCATCGCCGTGAAATGGCTGCTGCGCTACGTCCAGACGCACACGTTCAACGCCTTCGGCTGGTATCGCATCGCGCTGGCGATTGGAATTTTTATCCTGATTGCGCGCGGTTGAAGATTTTCTGCGCACTACTCCTGCAACTTGGTAGGCTGTGACGACTCAATCATCCGCTACATTTTCCCTCCGTTGGAGAAATAAAGTATGCTGAAAAAAAAGTAACCGGGTATCAGCACTATGTCTGCGACAACAGCGAGTGGAACCAAAGCATAATAACCCGGATTCCCCGATTTGGTCTCAACCACGTCGCCCTTGTCATTCTTTGTGTATTGCGGATTCTGGGCGGCATCAATCGTGTTCCGTGTCACGCAACCACTGCCAAAAGCAAGAGTCAATGCCACCAGCACAATCGAGATGCCCGCTTTATATCGCACGATTCACACAGCCTAACATTCCATTAAGCCGTATTTTTATTTCGCATTCGCGTCAGGAATAAAAATCTTTTTGCCCGCAATCAGCGCGTTCGGGTTCAGCTTCGGGTTCGCCGCGATGATTTGTGCCGTCGTCACTTTCACGCCCTGCGCGCGATACGCCTTGGCGATGGCCGAAAGCGTTTCGCCCGATTCCACAACGTGTTCGTAGCCTTTCTGCGGCACCGCTGGCGCAGTGGCAGTATCTCCACCCGCCGCCGTCGTGTCCGGCGCGGGCCTGGATTTGCGGCTTGGTGCAGCACTGCCGCTCACCTCGCCCAGACTTTTAATCTGCTTCAAAATCAAATCGCGGTCGTCCTGCCGCTTCTTATCAATCTCCTGCACTTGCGTCGCGAGCGCTTTCAAATCTTCGCGGCTCGCGCTTTCGGTAGTTGGCGCAGCGTTGATCTTGTCGCTCAGGTCACTGATTTGTTTTTCCAGCGCCGCCAGTCGTTTGCCCTGCAACTCCTGCGCCGCCTGCATATCCTGAATCTGACCGAACATCTTGTCCAACTGCTGTTGCGTGGCCGCATCCTGCGCGCGCGCGAGCGTGACGGTGAAAACTAAAATTAAAATCCAAAATGAAATCTTTCTCATGCGCTGAAAATAAACGTCTCCCTGCCGTCGTCAAGGTCAACCGCCAGAAGCGCAAACCTCAAAGTTCCCGCTGATGTTTCCGTTTCGCGTGCAGAATGCGAAAGACAATCACGCGGTCACCTTCGATACGATAGAAAACTTTGTAGGGAAAACGGCGCGTGAACAACCGGCGAAAGTCGCGGTAATAAAACGGCCGTCGATCGGGGTCGTTCGCCAGTAAACTCACCGCGTGGCGAACTTCATCCAGCAATTCATCACCCAACCCCGCGCGTTGAGATTCATACCATGACCGCGCTTCCGCTAAATCCGCTTCCGCATTCGGGCGAATGATGACGCGTCAATTCACGCGCGGGATGATTTGCGAAGTCTCGCTTCAACTTCATTCCAACTCGAACCCGCTTCGGGGTTCTGCTGGTATTCCGCCAGTTCGCGGTCGAGCAGTTTTTTCTCCTCATCCGTCGCGCCGCCGGTGATCAAATCGCGTTCTTCAATCTCGCAAATGCGGTCAAAGATTTCGCGGCGATCTGCCAGTTCGAGCTTTGGCAATTCCGCCAGAATTTCCATTTTACTCATGGCTTGAATCTAGGTTTGCCATCGCCGATTTGCAAGTATCGAAAGGCTGAACAAATTCCGTTTGAAAATTTTATTTCCGAATCTCCGCCGATTTCCCATGCGCGTCGAGACCTTCGAGTTCCGCGAATTTTTTTACCGACTTCAGCGCCTTCTTGAGCGACGCGCGATTGTATTCCACCACGCTCGTGCGGCGCTGGAATTGATCCACCGTCAACCCGGCAAACGACGCGCCCGCGCCATCCGTCGGCAGCACGTGGCTCGGCCCGGCGACGTAATCGCCGAGAACCGTCGGCGACCAGTTGCCGAGAAAAATTGCGCCCGCCGTCAGGATTTTTTCAGAAACTTTTTGCGGCTGGCGCGTCATCACTTCGCAATGTTCCGGCGCGAATTGATTGGTCAGCGCAATCGCGTCGTCCAGATTTTTCACCAAAATCAGCCAGCCGTTATTTTGCAACGCGCGGGAAATAAATTCTTTCCGCGCGAGCTTCGGCAATTGTTTTTTGATTTCGCTTTCGACCGCGCGCAAAACTTTTTCCGAAGTTGTCACAAGCCAAGTGCGTTCGTGGCCGGAGCCGTGTTCCGCCTGCGCGAGCAAGTCAGCGGCGGCAAATTTTGGATTCGCCGTGTCGTCGGCGATGACCAGCAAATCGCTCGGACCGGCGAGTAGATCAATTGCAACGCGCCCGACGAGCAACCGCTTCGCCATGCTGACGTAGGCGTTGCCCGGACCGAATATTTTCTGCACGCGGCGGATTGTCTTCGTTCCGTAGGCCAACGCCGCAATCGCCTGCGCGCCGCCGACACGATAAATTTCCGTCGCGCCCGCCGCGCGCGCGGCAAAAAGAATCGCCGGATTAATGGAGCCATCCTTGCCGCACGGCGTGGTCACAACAATTTCTTTGCAGCCCGCAACCTTCGCGAGCGTGATGGTCATCAGTGCCGTCGAAACAAGCGGCGCGGTTCCACCGGGAATGTAAACACCAACGCGCGTGAACGGATCAAACTTTTCACCCACGCTCGCGCCGTGGGAATTTTTCGCCGACCAATTTTTGCGAAGCGATTTTTTGGCGAACGAGGCGATGTTGTTTTCCGCTTCCGCCACCGCCGCGCGCAGCGATTCATCCGCCGCGAGCGAGGCGTTAAAAATCTCCACCTGCGTCACCGCGAGTTGTTCAGCAGTGAGTTTTGCGCCATCAAATTTTTCCGTGAAATCCAGCACCGCGTCGTCGCCGCGCACAAACACGTCGTGCAAAATCGCCTTGGTGCGCGCTTCAATTTCGGCATCGAACAAACTGGAGTCAGCGGCGACGGCGCGCAGCTTGGCGGAAAAATTCTTGTCGGTGTAGCGGACAATCTTCATGCGTGCAGGCTAAAGTAATTGGGGTGCGAAGTCAAAAATCCGCGCCCATGGAACCATGATTGATTTTCTGCTGATGCCGCAGGCCAAGGTCAATTCTTCCGACGATTAAAAAAAATTAGAGCGACGCCTGATGTGATAAACAGCGCGTAGCTGGACGGCTCTGAAACACTCACCGTGCTGTTGATCCATGGTAGTGCGGCAGAAATGCGCCCAAAGCCGCTGGCGTCGCTGTAACTGCCGTTGGGACTGCCATCCAAGTAGCCAACGGTGGAGATAACGCCTTCCAGATAATATTGCGAACCTTGTTGGATAAAGACGGCTCCGCCGCTATCACCTGGCGTCACACAACCCTCCAAAGTTAGAGGGAATACGCTTCCAAAACCGCTGGCATTGGTGTCGTGGGGATTGTCAAAATCGGCGGCATACACCAACAGCGGCAGTCCGAAATCGCCATCAATCATGTTTTGAAATGCACGTTTTTGATTGCCGAGCGCGGTGTTAAATCCCGTCAATCCTGTTCCCGTAAAACCGTTACCAACAAATGTGCCAACTTGTCCGAATTCGGAGGTTCCCGTGTAGAGCATCGCGGGAGGAATGGCGGCAATAGGTGAACTTAAATGCACCAGAGCGAAATCATTTCCGCTGTAAACATTACCATTCCAAGCTGGATCGGTAATAATTTTTGTCGAGGTGTAGGAAGAACCGTTGATAGTGAAAGTTCCCGAGCTGGCGCCAAGGATTAAATGAGCTGCGGTCAATACCCAGTCCGGCGCAATGAGTGTGCCTGAGCCCGTTAAGCCGCCAACAAATGTGCCAACTGCGGAAAAGTCGGATAAAGCGCCCAATGCAAGATAATCACTATCTGGTTGGTCATCGCGTATCGTGACGCCATTGACTGGCTGAAAACTCACAAAGACAAAAAGCCACGCCACTGCCAGCAAACTGCTTTTTGAAACATTCACAAAGACATTGCCCCACAACCGCCAGTTTTCGTCAAGATGAATGGCAATTTGGGATTTTGTCCCGGAGTCGCGATTGATATCCTGTCGCCATGCGTAATCCCATCATCGTGGCGCTCGACGTGCCGTCAGCGGAACAGGCATTGAAACTTGCGGAACTCGTTGCGCCTGCCGTCGGCGCATTCAAGATCGGCAAGGAACTTTTTGTTTCCGCTGGACCGGACATCGTGCGCCGCGTGCGCGCGACCGGCGCGAGCGTGTTTCTCGATTTGAAATTCCACGACATCCCGAACACCGTCGCCAAGGCCGTTGCCGCCGCCACGCGGCTTGATGTGCAGATGCTGACGATTCACACCAGCGGCGGCAGCGAGATGATGAGCGCGGCGGAAAAATCTGCGCAGGACACAGCGAAATCACTTGGCCGACCCGCGCCGCTCGTGCTCGGTGTGACCGTGCTGACGAGTTCAAATAACGAAACACTTTCAGAAATCGGCTGCGAACCCAACGTCGGCCATCAAGTCGAACGGCTCGCATCGTTGGCGGTGAAATCTGGTTTGCGCGGACTCGTCTGTTCGCCGTTGGAAATCGCCGATTTGCGGCTGATTCTTCCGGCGGAGATTCAACTCGTCACGCCCGGCATCCGCACCGGCGCGGAAAAGGCCGACGACCAGAAACGCACGCTCACGCCGCGCGAAGCGATTCAAGCTGGTGCAAGCTGGCTCGTGATTGGCCGTCCGATTTACGCGGCGGAAAATCCACGGCTCGCGGCAGAAAAGATTTTGGAATCACTTTTTTAACCACAGATGAACACAGATAAACACAGATTTATTTTATGAGCGCAAAAAATGTTACCGTCGTCGCCACGTTTCGGGCTCGTCCGGGCAAGGAAACAGAATTGAAGCAGGCTTTGATTGGCCTCGTCGCACCGACGCGCAAGGAAGCGGGCTGTATCAATTACGATTTACACGCGTCGCCCGAAGACCCGGCAAAATTTCTGTTCCACGAAAATTGGACGAGCAAGGCGCACCTCGACGCGCATCTGGCCAACGCCCACATTCAGGCATTGCTGCCGCGTGTGGGCGAATTGTGCGTCGCGATGCCAGAAATTAAAATCTGGGAACAAATCGCCTAGTGCGAAATGATTTCGACGACGAGCGGAATTTTCGCCGGACGCTTCGCGGAAATTTCAAACGCGGTTTTCAGTCGAATAATTGCGGCCTTCGCCTGAACGAAATCAGCGGCGTGAATCCGGCAAAGCATCCCAGATTTCTCCACGCGCTCGCCGAGCTTGGCAATTTGATCCACACCCACGTCATAATTGATTTGCAAATCTTTCGTGAGCCGACCGCCGCCGAGGTCGCGGATGACTTCGCCAATGATACGCGCGTCGCATTTGGAAACGCAGCCGGACTTTTCTGATTTTAATTCGACAACAACTTTCGCCGTGGAATTCTGCGCGAACTTTTTGTTGAACGCTTTCAAGTCTGCACCTTGCGCGACAATCATCTCGTCCCATTTCGCGCGCGGCTCGCCGGAGCGCAAACAATCTTCCGCCAGCTTGCGCGCGGCGGCGATTGATTTTGATTTTTTGGTTTGAACCAGCAGATGTGCGGCGGAATCAAGGACGAGTTCTAGCAAATCGTTTGGCCCTTTTTTTTCAAGGCATTCAACGCTTTCTTTTACTTCCAGCCAGTTGCCGGCGGCGCGGCCGAGCGGCGTGTTCATGTCTGTAAGAATTGCGCGGGTGTTTGTGCCGCACTGGTTGCCCAGCGCGACCATGGCTTTCGCCAACTTGCGCGCGTCGGCTTTGGTTTGCATGAATGCAGCGCTGCCGAATTTCACGTCGAGGATGAGCGCATTAAGATTTTCCGCCAATTTTTTGGAAAGGATTGATGCGACAATTAAAGGAATGCTCGGCACGGTTCCGCTCGCGTCGCGCAGGGCGTAAATTTTTTTGTCGGCGGGAACCATTTTGTCCGTCTGGCCGCAGATGACACAGCCGACTTTTTGAACTTGCGCGATGATTTGCGCGGTGGGCAGAAGCGTTTTGAAGCCAGGGATGGAATCGAGTTTGTCGAGTGTGCCGCCGGTGATGCCGAGGCCGCGACCGGAAATCATCGGCACGCGGAAGCCGAGGCACGCGAGCAGCGGCGCGAGCGGGAGGGAAACTTTGTCGCCGATGCCGCCGGTGGAATGTTTGTCCACAAGCGGGCGTTTGTCCTTGGGAAATTTCAGCACGTCGCCGGAATCGCGCATGGCGAGCGTGAGCGCGGTGGTCTCGGCGGTGTTCAGTCCGCGAAAATAAATGGCCATGAGCAGCGCGGCCATCTGGTAATCGGGAATTTTCCCGGCGGTGAACTCGCGGATGAATTCTTGAATCTGTTCCGGCGCGAGAATTTTTCCTTCGCGCTTTGATTCAATCAGAGACAAAAAGTTCACGGTTTAGAGTTCAGCGTTCAGGGTTGTTGCGCTTCGTTGCCGGTTTTAAATTTTCGACCACGCAATTCGGATTGCTGCAAATATTTCATGAAGCCGCTGATGAGTAGAACGATGCTGTGGGCAAGCTGGTAAAGTTCGTCAAACTCTTTTTGGTCAATGTAACCGGCATCCAAAGCTGGATAGAGTTGCGACTTTAATTCCGAGGCCGAGCCTTTTGCGATTGCCAAAAACTGAATAAATTCGCGGTTGCCGCCACGTTCAAAACCTTCGGCAATGTTTGAAGTGATTGAAATGGCCGCACGTTTGATTTGGTCTTTCAGTGTGAAATCGCGCGCAAACTTTTCCTTCAAAGTGATTTGGTAAATCCGCCGCGTCAGCTCGCGGCTTTTCTGCCACGCTTCAATTTCCTCAAATCGTTGGATACTCGCCATTTTTTAGTTCAGGGTTCGCGGTTCAGCGTTCAGGGTTAAAAACTCTGAACCCTGAACTCTAAACTCTGAACAAATTAAGAAAATTTCTTCGCCGCAATCGTCGAGTTGTGGCCGCCAAAACCGAAGGAGTTGTTCACGATGGCGTTCACGGACATTTCGCGCGCGGTGTTCGGGACGTAATCCAAATCGCACTCGGGGTCGGGATTTTGCAGATTGATGGTCGGCGGGACGATGCTGTTTTTGATGGCCAGCGCGCACGCGGCCATTTCCACCGCGCCCGCCGCGCCAAGCATGTGGCCGGTCGCGCCTTTGGTGGAACTGACGGCAAGTTTTTTTGCGTGTTCACCAAAAACAGATTTGATCGCCTGCGTTTCCGCAATGTCGCCGACGGGCGTGGAAGTGCCGTGGGCATTGATGTAAGTCACATCTTCGAGATTCAGGCCGCCGGTGCGGAGCGCCATTTTCATGCAGCGCGCCGCGCCTTCGCCGCCGGGTGACGGCGATGTAAGATGATGCGCGTCGGCGGTGTTGCCGTAACCGGACATTTCGCAATAAATTTTCGCGCCACGCTTTTTCGCGTGTTCCAATTCTTCCAAAACTAAAACGCCCGCGCCTTCGCCCATGACGAAGCCGTCGCGGTCTTTGTCGAACGGACGCGATGCGTGTTTGGGATCGTCGTTGCGCGTGCTCATGGCGCGCATGGCGCAAAAGCCGCCGATGCCGATGGGAATAACCGCCGCTTCGGAACCGCCGGCAAACATCACGGACGCGTCACCGGCCTTGATGGTGCGCCACGCTTCGCCGATGGCGTGATTCGCCGTCGCGCACGCGGAGCAGGTCGCGAAGTTCGGTCCGCGCAAATTGAAATACATCGAGATAAGGCCGGACGCCATATTGCCGATGAGCATCGGAATCGTAAACGGCGACATGCGTCCCGGTCCGCGTTCGAGCAAAATTTTATGCTGCTCGCTCGTCGTGGCGAGTCCGCCAATGCCGGAGCCGAGGAACACGCCGATTTCGTCGAGATTTTCTTTTTCCAGTTCGAGGCCGGAATCTTTCAGCGCGCTCCAACCGGCGTAAATGCCGAATTGTGAGTAGCGATCCGTGCGACGAATTTCCTTGGGCGACGGAAACGCGGGCGTCGGGTCAAAGTTTTTCACCTCGCCCGCGATTTGCGTAGCAAAGGCCGACGTATCGAACGCCGTAATTTTATCAATGCCGCACTGGCTGGTAATTAAATTTTGCCAGAAGGTATTGAGGTCGTGACCGAGCGGCGTGACGACGCCCAAGCCGGTGACAACGACGCGACGGTCGGAATAGTTGTTTGGCATGACAAAATCAAACGGGGCAGTTCGAGCTGTGTCCAGCTTAAACTGCCCCGTCGTTGGAGTTCAAATTACTTTTGGGCTTCTTCGACGTATTTGATCACGTCGCCGACGCTTTGAAGTTTCTCGGCCTGTTCATCCGGCACTTCGATGCCGAATTCCTCTTCGAGCGCCATGACCAGCTCAACGGTGTCGAGCGAATCCGCGCCGAGGTCTTCGATAAATTTGGCCGCCGGAACGACTTGATCGGCTTTGACGCCGAGCTGTTCCACGATGATGTCTTTTACACGCTGTTCGATAGGTTTGTCTGACATAATTATCCTGTTTTTCTAGCTTAAAATTGCCCTGCGCGTCAAGCCTTGAATCCAAATTTTCCTGACCGCAATTTCATTCAAAATCGTAATCCCATTGCAAACACTAATTGAAATTACAATTTCAAATCACATCACCATCCCGCCGTCCACCGTCAAAACTTGACCTGTGACGTAACTCGCCGACGCGCTCGCGAGAAACAGCGCCGCATTCGCGATGTCGTCCGCCGCGCCGAATTTGCCCATCGGAACCTGTTTCAAAATGTTCGCCTTCAATTCCGCATTTAATTCCGCCGTCATGTCCGTCTCGATGAAACCCGGCGCGATGCAATTCGCCGTGACGCCGCGCCCCGCCAACTCGCGCGCGACTGATTGCGTGAACCCGATCAACCCCGCCTTGCTCGCCGCATAATTGCACTGCCCGCCGTTGCCAATCAGTCCGATGACCGACGAAATGTTGATGATGCGACCCGAACGCTGCTTCGCGAACGCGCGCGAAAATGCTTTCGTAAAAAGAAATGCGCCCTTGAGATTCGTGTTCAAAACCGTGTCCCAATCCGCATCGCTCATCCGCATCAGCAAACCGTCGCGCGTCACGCCCGCGTTGTTCACGAGAATGTCCACCTTGCCGCAATCCGCCAAAATTTTCTCGGCGGCGGCGCTCACGGACGCAGAATCAGAAACGTCCACGGCGAACGCCCACGCTTTTTTCCCGAGCGCGCGGATTTCCGCCGCGACCTTCTCGGAATTTTCCTGCGTGCGCGAAACGACGACGACATCCGCACCTTCATTGGCGAATTTCAACGCAATGGCGCGACCGATTCCACGACCCGCGCCAGTAACAACGGCAATTTGATTAGTGAGTTGGCTCATAGTTTTGAAATTGTAGACATGGATTGCACAGATTTCCACGGATTTAATCTGTGCTAATCCGTGAAATCCGTGTCAAAGCGCTTTGACCGCGGCTTCCAAGCTCGCCGCGTCCGCGACGTTCAGCATCGTCGCCGTTTTATCAATGCGCTTCATAAATCCGCTCAAGGCCGTGCCCGGCCCAAGTTCGATGAACCGCGTAAAACCCTGCGCCAGCAACGCGCGCATCGAATTTTCCCACAAAACGGACGCGCAAACTTGCTCAACCAATTTCGCAGAAATTTCCACTGCGCTGCCGTGCGCCTGCGCCGTGACATTGGAAATCACCGGCACGATGGGCGAAACCAGATTCACCTTCGCCAGTTCCGCGCCGAGCTTCGGCTGCGCGCTCGCCATAAGCGGCGAGTGATATGCACCCGCCACCGTGAGCGGCAGCGCGCGCTTCGCGCCCTTGGCCTTAGCAAGCTCACAGGCTTTCACGATTTTTTCCGCCTCGCCGGAAATCACCAACTGGCCGGGACAATTCAGATTCGCCAGCCCCACGCCGGCTTCCGCACAAACCTCGCGCGTCAGATTTTCGTCCAAACCAATAATTGCCGCCATGCCACCTTTGGTCGCCTCGCACGCTTCCTGCATAAAGCGTCCGCGTTGGCGCACGACGCGCAGGCCGTCCTCAAAACTCATCGCGCCCGCCGCCGTCAGCGCCGTAAATTCGCCGAGCGACAAACCCGCCGTCGCGTCAAACTTCAGATTCGGCACCTGTTCCTTGAGCAATTGAAACGCAACCCAGCTCACGAGAAAGATTCCCGGCTGCGCGTTTTCCGTTTTCGTCAAATCAGCTTCCGGCCCTTCAAAACAAACTTTTGCCAAGTCATAGCCCAGCGCAGCATTGGCGCGGTCAAACCAAGTTTTCGCGTTCGGAAATTTTTCGGCCAAATCTTTGCCCATGCCGACGACTTGCGCGCCTTGACCAGCGAATAACAATGCGGTTTTGCTCATAGAATGGTTGAGTTTAGCCGGAATCATCCGCCGATAGAAAGTTTGAAAATTTTTCTTCGCGCACCGCCAGCTTTGTTGTTCAATAAACCATCATGTTTTCACACGTTGTCATTTTCTGGACGGATCCGGCGAAACCCGAAGCGGCGGATGCCGTCATCGCTGGCGGCGAAAAATTTCTAAAAAATATCCCTAGCCTGACGCATTTTCACATCGGTAAAATGGTTGGCAGCACGCGGCCCGTCGTTGACCAAACTTACCAAGTCGCGCTCAACACCATCTTCACCAACAAGCAGGCGCAGGACGATTATCAAGTCCATCCGCAACACTTGGAGTTCATCGCGCACTGCGTAAAACCCTTCGTGAAAAAAGTCGTCGTTTACGATTTTGAGTAACGGAAAATAAACCGCGAAATACGCAAACCACGCGAAAAATCTTTCCGGCAGCAGTTTTTTCTTTGGCGTATTTCGCGGTTAAGAAATTTACGCTCGCGGATGAAACTTCCGGTGAATCTCCCGCAGCCGATTTCCCGTGACGTGCGTATAAATCTCCGTCGTGCCGATGCTCGTGTGGCCGAGCAACTCCTGAATCACGCGCAAATCCGCACCATGCTCCAGCAGATGCGTCGCAAAGCTGTGCCGCAACATGTGCGGCGTCATGTTGCGTTCCACTCCGGCGCGACGGACGCGATTCTTGATATGCAGCCACAACGTCACTGCCGCGAACGGCGTCCCGCGCTGCGTGAGAAAAACATTTGCCGGTGATTTCGGCGTGACGAGCTTGGGGCGGCCAACTTCGATGAAACGGTTTAATGCCGCCACCGCCGTTTTGCCCACCGGCACGACGCGCTCTTTGTTTCCTTTGCCGACAACATTGATGAATCCAGCATCCAGATGAAGCTGCTCCAGCCGCAGATTTTTCAATTCGCTCAAACGCAAACCGGAAGCGTAGGCCAACTCCAAAATTGCCTGGTCGCACAAGCCTTCCGGTGTTTCGGGGTTTTCCGGCGCGAGCAGTTTTTTAATTTCATCGTTCGACAATGCTTTCGGCAGTCGTTTCCACCGGCGCGGCAGCGAAAGATTTTCCGCGATGTTCGCAGGTAAAAGTTTTTCATTCTCGGCAAATTTGTAAAAGGCCCGCAGTGCCGCGATTTCCAGATAAACACTTTCGCCGCTCAAGCGCTTGGTGGATTCCTTCGGCTCGTCGGCGAGCGGGCGCGCGCGCTCGTGCGCGAGAAACGACATCAAATGTTTCAGTTCAACCGATTTCCACTCCGTGAGATTTTGTTTTGCCGCCCAATCGGTGAATTTGCCGAGCAGCGCGGCGTAAGTTTTCGCCGTGTTGTCCGACTGCCCGCGCTCGTGGCGCAGGTATTGCAGAAAATCTTCGACGAGCGTTTGCATTATCAAGTTTGCAGCGAAAGATTTGTCGCCGGAAACCTGCCATTCGGCAAGTAGATTGCGCGTATGAAAATTAATCAGCTTGAAGACCGTGGCAAAATGACAGATAAATCGTTATCCAGATGAAAGTGCAATCGCACAACAAATACAAACTTTGGGCAATGACGCTGGTTGAATTACTATTGGTCATCTTTGTAATTGCTGTTCTCGCTGCACTGTTACTTCCAGTGAATCCACATGACGGTCGTGGATCAAATAGAATAAGAGCCAGAGTTGAGATGGCTGGTTTAGCAACTGCCGTCGAAGATTACGAAGCTGATTACAACCGATTGCCATTGGGCGATTATGTAACCAATAAAAGCATTACCTGCGGAATTAGTTCAGCCGAAATTCAAGGGTTCAGGAAAATTGACGGAACAGAGTTGGTGGCAACAAACTCAAACTTGATTCTCATTCTGATGGACATTGATTCCGGCATAAACGCCGGACATAAATTCAATCCGAAACATATCAAATATCTCAACGCCAAGTTATCCGGAGACACAAATTCATCCGGCGTAGGTGTTGACTATCAATATCGAGATCCGTGGGGAAATCCGTTTATCATCTCGCTTGCCGCCGACCAAAGCAGCTTTGTTCGGGATGCCTTTTATGCTTGTCCAGATTTGTTCGTAAGCCACACGCCCACGCCTTTGATAAATACTGATGGCATTTTTGAATGGCATGGCAAAGTGATGGTTTGGTCTCGTGGTTTGGACGGCAAAACAAGCATGACCGCTCCAGCCAATAGCGGAGTCAACAAAGACAACGTGGTCAGTTGGGAATAATCAAAGTTTCTTCCCCGTCAACTTTTCATACGCCTCCAAATACTTCGCGCTGGTTTTGGCGACGACGTCGTCCGGCAGTTTCGGGCCGGGCGGGGTTTTGTCCCACGCCAGCGTTTCGAGATAGTCGCGGACGAATTGCTTGTCGAAACTCGGCTGGCCGCGGCCCGGCGCGTATTGGTCGGCCGGCCAGAAGCGCGAAGAATCGGGCGTCAACACTTCATCAATCAAAATCAATTTACCCTCGAACAGGCCGAACTCGAATTTCGTGTCGGCGATGATGATGCCGCGCTGGCGGGCGTAATCGCGTCCGGCCTTATAAATTTTCAGGCTCAAGTCGCGCGCCTGCGTGGCGAGGTCGGTGCCCACGATCTTGCACGCCTGCTCGAAGTTAATATTTTCATCGTGGCCTTCTTCCGCCTTTGTTGACGGCGTGAAAATCGGTTCCGGCAATTCAGAAGAATCCACGAGTCCGGCTGGCAGTTTGATGCCACAAACTGTTTGCGACTTTTTATATTCCTTCAACCCACTGCCGGAAAGATAGCCGCGCACGATGCACTCGATGGCGAGCGGCTTCGCTTTTTTCACGATCATCGAGCGGCGCGCCAGTTGCGCGGCAAACGGTTGGAGATTTTTCGGCAACGGATCATTCGCGCCCGCGAGCAAATGATTCGGCACGAGCGACGCAAATTTCTCGAACCAGAAATGCGAAACCTGCGTGAGCACTTCGCCCTTGCGAGGGATGCCGTTGGGCATGATGACGTCGAAGGCGGAAATGCGATCGCTGGCGACGAGCAGGAAACTGTCGCCGAGGTCAAAGACTTCACGGACTTTGCCGGAGCGGACTTTGGTGATGCCGGGGAGATCGAGTTGTAAAATAGTTTCGTTCATGCCGGAAAAAATAAAGTTCCCGCGCGCAACCCGCCAGCCAATTTTAATTTCACCTCGACAGTTTTCGCCGCGCTTGGCAAGTTCCGCGAACCGAAAAATCGTGGCGACTAACTCTACTCAACCCGCAACTTCCGCCTCTCGCGCGCGGGAAATTTCCATCCTTCTCGGCGTGTGGCTCGCGCTCGCGGTCGCCCTACTCTGGCTCGGCGGCACGACGGCCACCAAACTGGGCTTCAATTATGACGAGGCGATTTTTGCCGGGCTGGCAAAAGATTTTACGACCGGTGAAGTCCACGGCTATCACATGCCCGGCTCCGGCACGGTCAATCTTTGGAACCGGCCTTTTCCGGTGTGGAACCAGCCGTATCTCGGCTCGGTGAAAAGCTGGCAACTGATTCCACTGTTCACTTTTTTTGAGCCAAGTGCATTCATCGCGCGAATGTCAAACCTCTCGTGGACATTGGTCGGACTGCTGTTTTTCATGCTGTGGGTGCGGAAACTTTTTGGACTCGCCGAAGCCGTTGCGGGCGCGCTGCTCATCGCCACCGATCCGGCGTTTTTTTATTCGAGCCTGCTGGATTGGGGCGCGTTCGTGCCGAGTTTCGTCTGCCGCTGCGCAGGATTTTTCTTTGTGTTGCTTGCGTGGCGCAGCCAAAAATGTCGTTACGCATTTCTCGCTGGTGTAGCGCTTGGTTTTGGATTTTTCAACAAGGTGGATTTCGTCGTCGTGCTGTTCGCTGCGACAACTGCCACCGTAATCGCCTACGCAAAACCCGCGCTAAATTTTCTCCGCGCGCAACCGAAGTTGGTGGCGCTGGCCGCGCTGGGTTTCGTCGTCGGAGCCGGGCCGATGATGGTGATGTCGCTGCAAATGTTTTTCTTCGCCGCCGCCCACAATGCGCCGGTGAATCCCGGCGAATTTTCCGAAAAGCTTCACACGCTGACGGCGATGTATGACGGCTCGTATTTCTTCCGAATGCTGGCCGCCGGCGGTTTGTTTGACAAAATGCAACTGCTCGCGCCGCCGGTCTGGACGCCACTGGGACTTGTGCTGGCGATTGCGATTTTTATTTTGCTCTGGCAAATCGTCCGCGCGCCCGCGGGCGATGCACGGCGCGTGCAAATTTTTCTGCTAACCGCGCTAACACTCGCGACACTCGGTGTATTCCTACTGCCGCGCGCCATCCGCATTTATCACGCGATTTTGGCAATGCCATTCGCACATTTAATCATCGCAGTCGTCGTCGTTGGCGCGTGGCGAAAATTTTCCGAAGCTGGAAATAAAAAATCTTTCGCGCGCGGAGCCGTGGTTTTTATTTTTGCCGCGCTACTCGCAACGCAAATTTTTGCCCTCGCCAAAACCGAACAACTCATTTTCAAAACGCACGGACGCGGCTGGTGGAGCGACGCGCAGGATAAATTTGCCGCGACGGTAAAAGACCGCGCCGACCTCACACTCGTCAGCTTGGATTGGGGATTTCACGAATCACTGCTGTTCCTGACCGACAAGCCGATGCTCATAGAACCGTTCTGGAAATTGACTGGAACTGATCCTGCACTCCTGCCACAAAATACCAATTACGTTTTCCTCGTCCATCCGCCGGAATACAGCCTCTCGCCGTTTGGCGCGACGTATCTGGATTTTGCCCGACAGAATCCGCGCGCAAAGATTTCGGACTGGCGCGACCGAGAAGGAAAGATTGTTTTCTACACCGTGCAATTCACCGCGCCGTGACGCACTTCACGCTACCGGACGCTCCACCAATTTCACCAGCAGCGGGATGCTCGCCTGCGATTGATCGTCCACGCGCACATCCACGGAATACAAACCGGCTTCGGCAAATTTCAACTGCTGGATGTTGATGATAAAATTGCGCGTGAGAAAATGCGCCTCGTCCGGCAACGTCACCGGCACGGGCAATTCGATGGCCTGCATGATGGAACGCCCGTCGGCATTGATGAAATTGAGCGAGAGCTTGCGCGTGCCCTCGTCGCCGGGCATGAACGTCGCGCGCAACGCGACGGAACATTGCGGATGCACGGCGGGCATCTGCGGCGCGTAAATCGTGTCGAACGCGCCGAGCAAATTTAATTTGCCGTTGTCGTCCGTCGCCGCGTCACAGAGAACTGCCACTTGAATGTTCATGGGGAAATTAAGACACGAATTTGATGCGTTGACACGAATTTATTTTCGCGCCGCCAGAAAATTTTTCAATTCTTCCGCCGCCTTGCCACCGAAACCGGAAACTTCGGCGAGCTGTTCAATCGTCGCCATTTTCAACCGCTGCACGGAACCGAATTTTTTCAGCAACGCCTTTTTGCGCGTTTCGCCGATGCCAGGAAAATCGTCGAGCACACTCTCGGAAATTTTCTTGAGCCGCAACTGCGCGTTGTAGCTGTTCGCCACGCGATGACATTCATCACGGATGCGTTGTAATAATTTCACCACCGGATGATCCAAGCCCAAGCGCAACGGCAAACTTTTCTCCGGCAGATAAATTTCCTCAAACTCTTTCGCCAGACCAATGACGGGAATTTTTTCGAGGCCAAGTTTTTTTAATTCCGCACACGCCATGCCGAGCTGACCTTTGCCGCCATCAATCAAAATCAAATCCGGCATCGGCTTGGCCTCACGTTTGAGCCGCGAATAACGGCGATGCACGACTTCCGCCATGCTCGCAAAATCATCTTGTCCGGTGACAGTTTTGATTTTGAAGCGGCGATAATTTGCGCGGTCAGGCCGCCCATTTTTGAAACTCACAAGCGACGCTACGGCGAACGTGCCGCTAATATTGGAAATATCAAAACCTTCAATCCGCATCGGCGGCGCAGACAAACCGAGAATTTTTGCGAGTTCAACCAAATCACTTTCGGGATTGATAGACAGCGGTAAGTTGTAAGGCACACGCGCAAATTTTTCCGTTTTCTTCCAGGTATCGTTCAGGTCGCGGATGAGATCGCGCAGTTGCGCGGCCTTTTCAAAATCGTGCGCGGCGGCGGCGCGTTTCATTTCCGCTTCAAGCTGCGGCTGCATTTCGCGCGCCTGACCTTCGAGAAAATTACACGCAGCTTTGACCTGCTCCAAGTATTGCTCGCGCGTGACGTTGCCGACGCACGGCGCGGTGCAATTTTTCAGGTGCGCGTAGAGGCAATGTTTATAATCCGCCTCGCCCGGCGTAAAGACACGACAGCCGCGCAGATTAAATTGTTTCCGCGCGAGCGCGACGGTGTTGCGCAACGCGAGGGAATTCACGAACGGTCCGAAGTAGCGCGCGCCGTCATCTTTTTTCAGCCGCGTGAAAGTGAAGTTTGGAATCGGGTCGTTGAGATTCACCTTCAACATCAAAAACCGTTTGTCGTCGCGCAGCATGATGTTGAAACGCGGTTTGAATTCCTTGACGAGTTTGCTTTCGAGGAGCAATGCTTCGGGTTCGCTACGGACGATGTGGATGTCGAAATCGTGAATGGCCTCGACGAGTGCGTTGAATTTCAAGTCCCAACCATTGCGCCGCGAGGATTGAAAATACTGGCTCACGCGCTTTCGCAAATCCAAAGCCTTGCCGACGTAGATAACCGTGCCAAAACGATCCTTGTGCAGATACACGCCGGGCTTGTGCGGCACGGCGCTTAATTTTTTGCGGATGTGTTCTGACACGGCCATTGCCGGAAAGTTTCACGCAAAGACGCGGAGACGCAAAGTTTTTTTAGCCACAGATGAAACACGGATTAAACACAGATGGCCGGAAAAATAAAAATCTTCGCAAATAAAATTTATTCTGGCTTCTGACTTCTGACTTCTGGCTTCGCACTTTTCATGTGCCGGTGGACGAAGAAATAATACAGTCCGCCCAGCACTAGCATCGCGCCCGCAAGCCAAATGGTGAGACGATGATATTCGCCTTTCATCAATTGGTCGTCCTGCCCGGCCTTGATGCCGATATAGCACAACACTGAACACCAAATCGCCGAGCCGAGCAGCGTGAAGATGGAAAATTTCAGATAGCTCATCCGCACGATCCCCGCCGGGATGCCGATGAGATGCCGCACGACCGGCAGCAAGCGCGAAATGAAAATTCCCATTGCGCCGTAATGCGCCGCCCAGCGTTCTGCGCCCGCCACTTTTTCGGCGGAGATAAAAAAGTATTTTCCAAAGTGCAGCACGAGCGGGCGACCCGCGAGCCGCGACGCCCAATACATCACCGTTGCGCCGAGCCACGAACCGATGGTTCCCGCCAGCACGATGCCCCACAGCGTCAGCGGAATTTGTCCCGTGTGCGCCCAATGCGCGGCGGGCGGGATGACGATTTCGCTCGGCAGCGGGAACAGCGAACTTTCCACCGCCATCATCAACGCGACGGCGGGATAGCCGCCCGTTTGCAACGCGTGATTATACCAATCGCTCAAGCTCTGGATGATTTGATGCATGAAGCCGTGGTTTATAGCGGAAAATTAAAACGGCGCAATCACTTTGGCGGCTGCGCGTAATAATTTTTAATTTCTTTCGGCGTCGCGGACTGCGGCCAAACCCAATCGAGCGCGTGGTCGTTTTGCCAATAATGATTTGAACTCTTGACGTATTTTTCCAGCGACGGATCGCCGCCATCGTCCACGCCGTTTGCGCCGACGGAATAAAGCAAAAATGTTCCATCCGCATTTCGCCGATAGCGCAACGGCTGGCCGTCCATGCAATCAATCGGAGCTGACGGCAGAAATTCCGGCGTTAATTCTTCGAGCGTGATTGGAAATTGCTGATGACGGAGTTCGTAGCGTTTAAGCGCAATTGCGGTGATGACCACGTTTTGCGCGATTTCGATTCGTTCGGCTTTCCGAAGCGAGGCGTATAAAGCATTGGCAGATTGGGCGGAATAATTACGCAGGTCTTGCGAGTAATACTGACCCGGATTTAGTGTGGCAAAAGCAAATGATTGAACCGACTGAAACGATTTGTTGGTTTCAACCATGCGCGTTGCGTCAACCACAACTTGAAACGCCTGCAAGCCTCGCACTTCATCCTGATATGACCAAAACCATCGCCACCGAAGCTCGTCCCACTTTCGCAAAAACAGTGAGCGCCGAATTTGTGATGGAAACATATCTTCAGTTTTCTTAATAGGTGCATCGGGCGCATAAAAATCTCCCCAAAGCTCATCAAACTTTTCTGAAGATTTTCGGGTTTGTGCGAATTGCTGCAAACGCCCGAATCGTTCAAACAGCATCGCATGCTCAAGCGTTTTGGAAAATTCCAGTGATTGCCAGTTTTGTTGCAATTGCGCCAAGTCTTCCTTGGAAACATTGGTGGCCTGCAAAACCTCCCAGCTTACAGCCACGCTCATTTGAGCGATGGCGATGCGGACAAGTTCGGAAATTAGAATCCGGTCATTTGACTCCCCATTCACCATTGCGAGCATCACGGAAATATTTTTGACGGCAGCAGCCGGGTCGCCGCGATGCAAATCATCCATCGCCGCCGCCGATAATTTTTGCGCGGAACGCTTCAGCGTAGAAAGGTGAAGCATTTTAATTTTGTCAAAACCATCTTTGTAATCGAGGTTGAAATCCAACGTCGTGCCATTGGTGATTTGTGAAAGCAGTTTCAACGCTTCACTGTCTTCGGCCAGCGCCGACTCGATTTCTTCCCAGTAATTTGTCATGCGCCCGTCGCGGATTTCCGGCTGCGCCCAGCCGACCATTGCTTTTCCCGGCGCAATCATGCGCATGGTCGGTGGCGGATTGATGACGAGCGCATTCCAGTTCGTGCTGAAAAGCGCGGCGGCCTTCAGAAAAATAGGCGAGCCATTTTGTTCCGGCGACACGGACGGCGGAATCACCTGCGCCAAATCCATTGGCTCGCCTTTGGCTTTCAGTTCGGCAATGTAAGATTCAACCGCAAAGCGCAGTTGATAGTGGTGGATGACCGGGATGAGAATTGCCACACCAAAAATTATTCCAACAACGACTAGAATTTTTCGGCGGCGATTCATTTGATTTCACGCCTGCAAAAAGAAATTTCTTTGCTTCGCGCTGATGGGCATTTCGAGTTTTTCCATCACCTTCAAAAAATCTTCCCACACCTTGCGCTTCTCGCTCAACGACTGGTTCCGCAGCAGATACGCCGGATGATACGTCGGCATGAGCGGAATGCCGCGATACATCTGCCAGTTGCCGCGCAGCTTGGTGATGCCGAGTGTCTTGCCGAGCAGTCCGTCCACCGCCGTCGCGCCAAGCGCCACGATGGCCTTGGGCTTGATCAAATCAATCTGCTCCTGCAAATACGGAATACACGTCGCGCGCTCTTCGGGCGTGGGCGGCCGGTTGCCAGCGGACTGGCCGGGCGTGTCCGGGCGGCATTTCAAAATGTTTGCGATGTAAACATCCGCGCGCGTCAGGCCGGTAGCCAAAAGAATTTTCGTGAGCAATTGTCCCGCGCGCCCGATGAACGGCTCGCCGATTTCATCTTCATCCGCGCCCGGCGCTTCGCCGACGAACATCAGTTGCGCGTCAATGTTGCCAACGCCAAAAACAACCGTCGTGCGCGACGCCGCGAGGTGCGGACATTTCACGCACGTCAGCGCACGTTCGCGCAAGGCCGTGAACGCAGCGGCTTTTGCGGGCGACGAACTGGTGATTTCAATTTGAGGAATTGAAACGACAACTTTGGGCGCGGCAACTGGAGCGGGTGCGGTGGTTTTCTTTGGCGGCACGGAAATAGTTGGTTCAATTTTGACAGACGGGGCTGTAGAAAATTTTTCATTCTGAATTCTGAATTCTGAATTCTGAATTCTCACCGGCGGCAACGCGAGCGCGCGCAGCGTTTCCGGCGCGACGGCGACATGGCGCACGCCGCGCGATTTCAGACCTTCGAGGTGTTGAATCGTCGCGTCGAGCAATTGCCGGTAGTCATCTGACATAAAAACATCCTAGCGACTGCGCGGCGTAGCGGCAATCGGCATCCACAGTTTGGGTGACTTGTTTTGCCGTCACTTTTGCGGGAAGCTGTGCGTCTAAACCCGCATGAAAATTCATCGTCATATTTTTTCCGCCGCGCTCATTCTGCTGCCGTTCATCGCGTCCGCGCGCGTGACAGAAAATTTTGATGCCAACTGGAATTTTCTCCAAGCCGACACGGCCGGCGCAGAAATAAATAATTTTGACGACTCGACGTGGCAAAAAATTTCTGTGCCGCACGACTGGAGCATCGCCGGCCCGTTTGCGGAAACGAACAAAACCGGCGGCGCGGGCGCATTTTTACCAAGCGGCATCGGCTGGTATCGCAAACACTTTTCGCTGCCGGAATCGGATTCAGGCAAATCCATTTCCATTGAGTTTGACGGCGTGATGCAAAATTCCGACGTTTGGATCAACGGTTTTCATCTCGGCCATCGTCCGAATGGCTACGTCAGTTTCAATTACGAACTCACCGGCCATCTAAATTTTGGCGGCGACAATGTTCTCGCCGTGCGCGCCGACACTTCCGCGCAACCGGCCTCGCGCTGGTATTCCGGCGCGGGCATTTATCGTCACGTCCGCCTCGTCACGACTGAATCAGTTCACCTTCCTGAAAACGGTGTTTTTATTTTCACGCCACAAGTTTCAGAAACAAACGCGACGGTGAAAATTGAAGCTACCGTTACAAACTATTTTGACGGAACCCGCAGCGTGATCCTAATGCCGGAGCAGAAAATCTCGCTCGAAATTTCCTTGCTGGATGCCAATGGACAAATTGTTGGGGCCGCGAAAACAATTCCTCAAAGCATCTTGCTTGGCGGCGGCGCGCACTTTTCACAGGACATTTCGGTGACAAACCCGCAGCTTTGGAGTTTGGATTCTCCGAATCTTTATCGCGCCGTCAGCAAAATCATTTTCGGCGAAAAAGTATTGGACGTTCAGACAAACACCTTCGGTATCCGCGACGCGCATTTTGAAGCCGAGACCGGTTTCTGGCTGAACGGAAAAAATTTCAAAATCTACGGCGTTTGCCTGCACGCCGACGGCGGCGCATTTGGCGCGGCGGTTCCGCTTTCAATTTGGGAATCGCGTTTGACCACTTTGAAAGCGCTCGGCGTGAACGCCATTCGCACCGCGCACAATCCGCCCGCACCAGAATTTTTGGATTTGTGCGACCGTTTAGGATTTCTCGTGATGGACGAATTTTTCGATTGCTGGACGGTGGCGAAAAATCCTTACGACTATCATCTCTATTTTGATGATTGGTCAAAGACGGATGAACGCGACGCGATTCTGCGCGACCGCAATCATCCGAGCGTGATTATTTATTCTGTCGGCAACGAAATTCACGACACGCCGCAGGCAGAAAAGGCGAAACGCATTTTGAAAGGCTTGGTGGAAGTCGCGCACACCGCCGATCCGACGCGGCCAGTGACACAGGCACTTTTCCGTCCGAACGTCAGCCACGATTACGACGATGGCCTCGCGGATTTGCTTGATGTCGTTGGTCAAAATTATCGCGAGAAAGAAATTCTCGCCGCGCATGAGCAGAAACCGTCGCGCAAAATTCTCGGCACGGAAAATACACACGTCCGTGAGCAATGGGTGGCGATGCGCGACAATCCGCCTTACGCCGGACAATTTCTGTGGACGGGTATTGATTATCTCGGCGAGTCGAAACGCTGGCCGACCATCGGCCACGGTTCCGGTTTGCTCGACCGCACGGGCGCGATCCGCCCGCTCGCGCGCGAGCGCCAGAGCTGGTGGAGCGATGCACCGATGGTCGCCATCACGCGCCGCGTGGCCGCGACAGAATTGATGCCGACGGATCCCGGCTACGGCGGCGAGGAACGACACACGCAGGTTTTATTTTCCGATTGGACGCCGCGCGATTTATCACCGCATGACGAGAATGTGGAAATTTATTCCAACTGCAAAGAAGTGGAATTATTTCTGAACGGCCAGTCGCTCGGCGTGAAAACCCTCAATGCTGACGCGCGCCCGCGCAATTGGCTGGTTCCATTCGCGCCGGGAATTTTGAAAGCAGTCGCGCGCAACGATGGGAAAATTGTCGCCACGGACGAATTGCGCACGGCGGGTAAACCGGCGAAAATTATTTTGTCCATCGAAACCAAAACGCTCGCGCCCGGCTTCGACAACGTAGCAATTGTCCGCGCGAAAATTGCGGACGCAAACGGCGTTGAAATTCCGCGCGCCAAAGATTTGATTTCGTTCAAAGTCAGCGGTCCCGGCGTCATCGCCGCCGTGGACAATGGCGACAACACAAGCCACGAACTTTTCCAAACCGACAAACGCAGCGCGTTTCAAGGCGAGTGCGTCGCCTTCGTGAAAGCTACGACAGCGACCGGCGAAATCACGGTGACGGCTACGGCGGCAGGATTGACCGCCGGTTCGCTCGCCATCAAAACTGCCCAATGAAATTGATCCGTTGCCTGACTTGCGCCATCGCCCTGCCCTTCGCGGCGGGCGCGACGGATTTGGCCGTGACGCATTCGCCGATGGCGGATGATTTTATTTTGGCGAGCAACGGAATTGCGGGGGCAATTTTTATCGAGTCCAGCGATGACCCGGCGGTGCGGCGCGCGGCGGGCGATTTGGCGGAAGATTTTGCGCGCGTGACGGGTGCCAAACCGGAGATTGAAAACGATTTTCCTAATACAGAAAAAATCAGCATTCTCGCTGGCACGATTGGTAAAAGTGAAATCATTGACCGGCTGGTGGCGGAAGGAAAACTGGCGACCAATGGCGTCAGCGGCGCGTGGGAAAGTTATGTTTTACAGGTCATAAATAATCCGGCGCCGGGCGTGGCGCGCGCGCTCGTCATCGCGGGCAGCGACCGGCGCGGGACGATTTACGGCATCTATCAACTGTCGGAAATGATTGGCGTCTCGCCGTGGTATTGGTGGGCGGATGTGCCGGTAAAAAAAAATAATCTGCTCGTGCTGCACGGCGATTTTTTGAAACAACTTCCGCCCGCCGTAAAATATCGCGGCATTTTTCTGAATGACGAAGATTGGGGCTTGCGTCCGTGGGCGTCCAAAACATTTGCGCCGGAAGACGGCAACATCGGCCCGAAAACTTACGCGAAGATTTTTGAATTGTTACTGCGGCTTCACGCGAATTATCTC
>CAILDU010000100.1 GCA_903833055.1 uncultured Verrucomicrobia subdivision 3 bacterium
AAGCAAAACGCAGATTACATTGATGAATTTCTGCCAAATGTTTCGGGACCCACCGCCCCGACTTTGACATTCGCTTTTCCCACAAATGGAGCGAACGCCCTGTGGAATAACGGCAATGCCGGCAGCGAGGCCGACAGCATGGCGCGTTCAGCAGATAATAGCATACTGACGTATTCTGCCTACACTGGTGATATTGGGTCTATTCCCGGAACACCTTCATCTCTGCCTTACCATCGCATTCTTTCCGCGATTGATGCCTTCACCAATAATCAAGCCGTTCTTGTCCGGGACGATTGGTATGGCATCGCCACTGGCAAAACCAATCCGCGTGGCGTGGTGAGCGATGGCACAAACAGTTTCTGGGGTTCCGGCAATAACGGCGGAACATTATTTTACAATCCTGCGCAAAACGACGGCGCGCCGGTTGAAATCCAGAACTTTACGCCAACGCGCGCGGTGAAAATCATCAACAACACAGTTTACACAACCATTACCGGCAAGGATTCCAACAATACTTATCCATGCGGGATTTTTAACTTTGTTGATTTCTACGGCAACCCCAGTCCCATGCCGAACGCCTTCGCTGGTTTTCACTTGGTGGTGCCGGCGGCCAACAAATACACGAACATTTCGGGCTTCTACATGAATAAGCAGCAAACCATTGCCTACATGGCGGATCAAGTTTGGGGCGTTCAAAAATATGTTAAATCCGGCGGCACCTGGCAGTATCGTTGTAACTTCAATGTTCAAGGTGGCGAACAAGTCGCTGGCAAACCTTACGTCATCACTAACGATGTGAAAAATTCCGTCGGCGGTGCCTGGGATGTAGTGGCGGATTTTAGCGGCACCAACCCAGTGCTTTACGCGGTCACCTGCGATTTCGCCATTTACTCTGGCAACTTCAATTCCAACCGCGTGGTTCGCATTGTGGATACCAACTCCGCCTTCTCCGCAGTGGACATCACGAATTTTACCGTCATCGCTCAAGCCTACGGCACCAACATCGGTTTCCGGGCGATTGACTTCACCCCGGACTTGCGCCCGACGATTGGTTCCGTATCGGCGGATCAGTCAGTGGTTTCCAATACTTCGGTGGCGTTCAGTGTCAGTGCCAATCAAAGCGGCACGGCCGCATCCTATTCTTCAATAAGTTATCAATGGTATAAAAATGGAAGCACCATTCTTGCAGGTCAAACCGGTTCTACGCTCACGCTGACTCCGAGTTTGTCCGACAACGGCAATACCTATCAGTGTGTGGTCAGCAATAATTTTGGCGCTGTCACCAGTGCGCCGCCAGCAAATCTGACCGTGACCAGCGTGGCGCAACCGCCGGTTGTTTCCAACGGCGGGCAACACATCACCAACGCTATCGGTGACAATGTGGCCATCACGGTCAATGCGACCGGAACCACGCCGTTGAGCTATCAATGGTATGTTGGAAATCCAGCGACCGGCGGCACGCTGCTCTCCGATGCGAGCGAATACAGTGGCACGGCCACGGCTACCCTTGCTATCGGCAATGCCCAGCTTGGCATTGATGACACCAATTATTATTGTGTGTTGAGCAACGTTGCCGGGTCGGCGACAAATCTGATTGCCACCGTAAACCTGGTTTATACTCCGCCCGTGTTTTCGTCTTCGCCGGGATCAATTACTATTTTGTCCAACACGGCGGCTTCGTTTAGCTGCACTATTTTTGGAACCTCGCCTTCGTATCAATGGTATACCTCCAACAAAGTAGCTATTGCCGGTGCAACTACAGCAAGCCTGACAATCAACCCAGCTACAACCAATCAGGGGTATTATGTCGTGGCCTCCAATCTCGGCGGCGCAATTACCAGCGCAGTGGCAACTGTTACCGTTGTCATCCCGCCGCCGCATTCATACGTCAATTACACCAATGCGGGACAACTCTACGTCCAAAACTTTGATTCATTGCCCGTGGTCACCAATACAACAGTGAACACTGGCAATCCGGTATTAATTCTCCAAGTCGGCAGCGCCAGTGGTGTGACCTACGGATTGGATAACCCGTTTGATTTTGCCTATCCCGTTATCTCCAGCGGCACCGTGGGCGGCTTGGGGCTTACTAATACCATGAAAGGTTGGTATGGCGCGGGTTCCGTGGCCTCTAAATTGGGCGCGCATCAGGGCGATCAAAGCACGGGCGGCCTGATTGATTATGGCGTATTGACCAACGCCATCAGTGGTGAAAGTAATCGCGCCTTGGGACTCCAATCCACCAGCACGACCGGAAACAGCGCCATGGGTTTGAAGTTGATTAACTCCGGCACCAATGGTCTGTCCTATGTCACCATCCAGTTTATCGGCGAACTGTGGCGCAATCAGCCTGGTGCTAATACGCTGGAATTTGGTTATTATATTGATACGGACACGAACAACGCATTCACCCCAACGAATGCTCTGGCCAATTTGGTTCCCAATCTCTTTGTGAGCTTTGCGCCAAGTGTCAGCCTCACGACCGTGGACGGTTCGCAACCAGCCAATCAAATCACCCTCGCCGTCACCAACCTGAACATCGGCTCTTGGCCGACCAACACGGCGCTGTGGTTGGTCTGGCAGCAAACCAACAGCCTCGGCAGCGCGCAAGGGTTGGCCATTGACAACTTGAGCTTCAGCGCCGTGAACGTCCTGCCGTCAACGGTCATCACGCCGCTCAACATCACCTCCGGTTCCATTCACCTCACTGGCTCTGGCGCTTCTGCCGCCGCGCAATTCACCTTCACCAACGCGCCCGGCTTGAGCTTCTCGGTGCTGGCGACGAACAACGTCACCGCACCGAAAACCAATTGGCCCGTGATTGGCACGGCGGTTGAAAGCTCCGCTGGGCATTACCAGTTCACCGATCCCAATCCCGCTACTAACACATCGCGCTACTACATCCTGCGCCAGCCGTAAAATACGGCGCAAACAGCCAAAATTACTAACGCCACGGGCGGGTTTCTCACGAAACCCGCCCGTTTTTTGCGTTTTGACGCTCAAAATTGGCTAAATCCCCTTATTTAACGCGGGAAAACACGGTGAATAACTCGGCTTTTTTGCGAATTATCGAAGTCAATTCAAATTTTGCTGCATCCGCCAATTTTGGAAAACCAATTCCTTCCGCAATCGTCGGCGCGCTGCGTCCGCCGAAAATCTTCGGGCAGATTGTGAGATTGATTTCATCCACCAAACCCGCGCGAAACAAGGCGTCGTTCAATTCCCCGCCGCCTTCACATAAAAGCCGTTTTACGTTCCATTTCGTCCGCAGCCAAAGCAGCGCGGCGCGAAAATTAATTTCCTTTTCGCCACAAATTTTTACTTCATCCGCCAACTCGCACAGCAATTTTAATTTTTTTGCCGAGGCGCGTTCAGTTGTCAGCACGATGATGGGCGAAAACCGTTTCTTAAAGATTTCCGCCGCCGGATCAATCGAACCGCTGCCGCTCACAATCACGCGCAAATTATATTCCGCCAGTCCACCTTTAAGCCGGAGCTTCCGAAATTTTTCGCCGCCTGTGCCTAAAATACTTTGCGAAATTTCAATCGTCCGCGCGCCGCACATCACCGCGTCTGCCGTCGCGCGCAACTCGTAAAGATGCGCCAAATCGCGCGCGCTGCCGAACGAGTGAACCGCGCGGTTCCCCGTCGCGATTTTCCCGTCCGCCGTCATCGCCATGTTGACGAAGACGAACGGCAGCTTTGAATTTTTAATTTTTAGTTTTGAATTCACAAAATCAGCATCGCATCGCCGTAGCTAAAAAAACGGTAACGCTCGCGAATTGCTTCGGCGTAAGCTTGGAAAATTAATTCGCGTCCGCGCAATTCTTCGCCCGGCGCCGCGAACGCGCTGACGAGCATCAGCAACGTTGATTCCGGCAGATGAAAGTTGGTCAGCAGCGCGTCCACGATCTGAAACTGCGCTGGCGGAAAAATAAAGATGTCCGTTTTACCCGCATAAACATTGAGTTTTCCACTATTTTGCCGCGCGACCGTTTCCAGTGTGCGCGTTGCGGTCGTGCCGACGGCGATGACGCGGTGGCCATTTTTCTTTGCTTCGTTCACGATGGAAACGGTTTCAATTCCAACTTCAAAACGTTCCGAGTGCATCTTGTGATCCGCCAGATTTTCGGTTCTTACGGAAAAGAAAGTTCCCGCGCCAACGTGCAGTGTGACGAAACAAATCTTCACGCCGCGCGCGCGAATTTTCTCCAGAATTTCCGGCGTGAAATGCAAGCCCGCCGTCGGCGCGGCCACGGAACCGGCGGGTTGCGCGTAAATGGTTTGATAACGCTCCTTATCTTCGGGCAATTCGCCGTGGCGTTCGATGTAAGGCGGCAATGGCAATTCGCCCAGCGCAGCAAGTTCGCCGAGCAGATTCGTCGTGCCGGAAAATTGCAGCCGGCGCTGGCCTTCGGCGTTCACGTCGGTCACGGTGGCAATTATTTTGGTCGCGCCGCCATTTTTATCTTGCAACTGGATTTGCGTTCCAATTTGCGCGCGTTTTCCGGGTCGCATCATCGCCCACCAATCGTTCACAGCGACTTCTTCGAGCAGCAACATTTCAAATTTTCCGCCAGTTTGAGAATTTTTTCCGTGCAGCCGCGCGGGAATCACGCGCGAGTTGTTCAACACCAAAACGTCGCCAGGATTTAAAAATTCCAACAAATCTGGAAACTGGCGATGTTCGGTTTTTCCATTTTTCCTTTGTAAAACGAGCAGACGCGAGCCGTCGCGGCGCGCGGCGGGTTGCTGCGCGATGAGTTCGGGCGGCAGATCAAAATGGAAATCAGCGGTTCGCATTCGGGTGAGCGTAACGGAGCAGGGCGGGCGATGACAATTCACAGTTCGGATAAATTGTGAATAACTTTTGAATAAATAACGGTTTCGCCGTCCAAATTCCATTGACAAGGTGGCGTATTGTGGGTAGAAATGGGTCGTTGTGGGTGATTAAGCCGTTTGGCAAATCACTGTGAACAAAATGAGCGACGCCAAAAACATTCCGCAAACCGTTTACAATTCCTGCTTTCAGCATGGCGTTGACGAGAAGCGGCGTTTGCAGATTCCGGCGAAGTGGCGGCCCGAAGACGACGGCGTGGAACTCACGATGATGCTCTGGCCGAAGCATAATGCGGGTATGTGCCTGCGCGTTTTGCCGCCGGTGCAGATGGCGCAGTTGATGGCGGACATTGACGCGATGCCAAAGGGCGACGAAAAGAAAATTTATCTGAAGCGTTTCATCGGCAGCGAATCCGCGCAGGTGACGCTCGACAAGGCGGGACGTATTTGCATCCCCGACGAAATGGCGCGCAAGGCGGACATCAAGAATGACGCGGTGCTCGTCGGTTTGCTCGACCGTTTTGAAATTTGGAGTCCGGCACGTTACGAAAAAGTCAAGGCAGCGGACGCGGTGCTCGCGCACGAAGCCTTCAAATTCATGGAATAAAAAATATGAACCTAGGAAAATTGCTTGGCGCTGGAAAAAGTTTTTTTGGCGGCGGCGGCAAAGTGGCCTATCGCACGGACAAAAGTTTTTACCTGCCGAAATTCAACGCGGAGAAAAATCCGTTTGCGCCGAAGCCGGTGGAATCATCGCCTGCGCCTGCGCCGGAAGTAAAAAAAGTTGCCGCTGCGCTTTTGGCGAAAACGCAAAAGATTCCGGTGTTCGCGCCGCAACAGCCGAAACCGGCCTCACCCGCGCCCGCGCGTGCGACAAATTGGGCGGACAAATTAAATCCGTTTCGCGCGCCGCAGCCGACACGGCTTGCACCGCAAAGCGCCACGCAGGTTGAGCTTTCGCTCGAAGCTGTAAAGGTGGTTCACAATGATTTGGCCGACGCGGATATCGAAGTTGTGCCGGTGAAATCGCGCACGGCGGCGACGCCGGAAGCGCCGATGTTGCAGCCCGCGCGCTCGTCCTGGGAATTTTTAGGCGAACGGCTCGTGAAACAATCCTGAACAATGCGTAGTGCCAGAATTCATTCACAAACCAGTGATGGCGGCGGAGGTGCTGGCCGCGCTGAAGCCGCACCCGAGCGGGCGATACGCCGACGGGACGCTCGGTGGAGCTGGTCACGCAGCGAGCATTCTGGCCGCGAGTTCGCCGACTGGATGGTTGTCTGGGTGCGATCGCGATGGCGTCGCGGTTGAAATCGCGAAGGCGCGATTGGCGGAAAAATTTGCCGGACGTTTTGAAATCCAGCGCGGAAATTTTTCGGAACTGGCGGACTGGGTTGCAGAAAAAAGTTGTGACGGCGTGCTGCTGGATTTGGGCGTGAGTTCGCCGCAATTGGATGTTGCCGAGCGCGGTTTCAGTTTCATGCAAGACGGGCCGCTCGATATGCGGATGGATCACCGGCAAAAGTTGACCGCCGCCGATTTGGTGAACGGCGAAGACGCGGAACCGCTGGCGAAGATTTTTTGGAAGTATGGCGATGAACGCGATTCGCGCCGGTTTGCAAAAGCGATTGTCCACGACCGCGCGTTGCGAAAATTTGAAACCACGAAGCAGTTGGCGGATTTGATTGAACGTCTCGCGCCGCGCCACGGAAAAAAGGCGCATCCGGCGACGAAAGTTTTTCAGGCATTGCGAATTGCGGTGAACGACGAAATCGGCTCGCTGAAACGCGGCCTGGATGCGGCGGTGAAAATTTTGAAGCCGGGCGGACGGCTCGCGGTGATCACCTTTCACAGTTTGGAAGATCGCGTGGTAAAAGAGTTTGGCCGCGAAAAGACTCGCGATTACACGTTTCCGGGCGACGTGGATGTGCCGGAATTACGCATGCCGATTGTGCCGGAATTGAAGTGGGTTTCGCGCAAGGCGGTCGTGCCGGGTGAAGTTGAGTTGAAAGAAAATCCGCGCGCCCGCAGCGCGCAATTAAGAATTTTGGAGAAAATTTAAGATGGCAAAGAATCGAAAAAATCAGGCGGCGGCAATCCGGTTTGGGCCGGTATTGAAAGTGGTTTTGCTGTGCTCACTCATCGGCGGCTCGGCGGTCGGTTACGTCTGGCAGAAGAATGAAATTTACCGGCTCGGCCAGCAAATCCGCCAGCGCGAAACGAAGCTCGCGCAATTGCAAAGCGACAATAAAATATTTTCCGACCAGATTTCGGTTTTGCATTCGCCGGTGAAGCTCGATCAGCGCGCGAAGGAGTTGAATCTTGGCCTCGCGCCGGCGACGCCGATGCAAGTCGTGCGGCTGACGGAAATGCCGGTCGCGCCGGACAAAAATAGTTCGCGTCAATTTGCCCAGCGGCCAGTGACGGAACTCACGCCGTAAGGAAAAATAATTTTGGCCGCCGCTCGTGACGCCGTTGGTTGAGGAACCGATCGCCACGGGCGGCTGGCCGTTTTTTAGGATGACCAACAAACAACAAATCCGCCGCGCCTTGCTGCTGCTTGCTTTTCTGTCGGCGGCGTTTGGCGGTTTGTGTTACCGGCTCGTGGATTTGCAGGTGTTGCGGCATGACGAATTGAGCGCGGCGGGTGAGAAAAATACGCAGCGCGAATTTTGGCAGGCTCCGCGTCGCGGCGATATTCTGGACGTGAACGGAAATATTCTCGCCACGAGCGTTCCCGTGAAAACGATCTGCGCCGATCCGTCGCTGATGGGAAATTTTCAACCACTCATCGCGCACGCGATTGCACCGCTGCTGAAATTAAATGAAGCGGATTTGGCAAAGCGACTCACGCCATATTTAACGCGCAATGCGAACGGCGAAATTTCCACGAATAATCTGCATTACGTTCGCCTCGCTAAAAATGTTTCCGACGAAACGTGGCGGCAGGTTACAGCGGTAATGACGAATCTTACTTTCGGCGTGGACGTAAAAAAATTGCCGCGCGCGCAAAAAGATTTTGTCCGCAACCTGCGAAATTATTCAGTTTTTTCCGAGCCGGATCAGATGCGCGTTTATCCGAATGGTTCGCTGGCCTCGCAGGTGATTGGTTTTCCCGCGGCGGAGGAACAAAAAATCAGCGGGCGGCTCGTGACGCAAATCGCTGGGCGCGACGGCACGGAATTGGCGATGAACAAACAATTGAGCGGTGTCGCGGGTTGGAAGGTCACCGAAACCGACCGCGCGCAACATGAATTGGTTGCGATGCGCGACGAGGACGTGCATCCGCGCGACGGCTTGAACGTCGTGCTGACAATTGATTCCGTCGTGCAGCACATTGTTGAAACGGCGCTCGCCGATGCGTTGAAAAAACATACGCCGCGCAGCATCACCGGAATCGTCATGCGTCCGAAAACTGGTGAAATTCTCGCGATGGTTTCGCTGCCGAATTATGATCCGAACCAGCCGAACACCATCACGCCGGAAACGCGCAACCGCGTCATCACCGACGTGAACGAACCTGGCTCGACTTTCAAAATCGTTGTCATTTCCGGTGCGCTGAATACCGGCATTTCGCATTTGAACGATCCGGTGTTTTGCGAGAACGGACATTTCGCTTTTGCCGGTCGCGTTTTGCACGATCACGAAAGTCTTGGCAATGAAACGGTAAAAAGCGTCATCACCAAATCATCCAACATTGGCGCGGCTAAAATCGGCATTAAGCTGGGCGAACAAAACCTTTACGACTACGCGTGGAATTATGGTTTCGGCCAGCGCACTGGCATTCCGCTGCCGGGCGAGGCGCGCGGCTTTTTGTATCCGGTGAAAAACTGGAGCAAGGTTTCCATCGCGCAAATTCCGATGGGTCACGGCGTCGCGGTGACGCGGTTGCAAATGCTTTATGCAATGGCGGCGATTGCGAATGACGGCTGGCTGATGCGCCCGATGATCGTGAAACAATTACAGGAACGTGATGGTTCGGTGGTGCAACGCTACGCGCCCGAACGTGTGCGAAAAATCATTGGCGAACAAGCTGACTTGGACATGATTACCGCGCTAAAAACTGTGCCGACAAAAGACGGAACTGCGCCGGACGCGGCGTTGAAAAATTATGTCGTCGCGGGCAAAACCGGCACGGCGCAGAAAGCAGAAAATGGTTCTTACGCGCCGGGAAAATATGTTTCGTCGTTTATCGGATTTTTCCCCGCGGACAATCCTGAGTTGTGCATTTCAGTCGTGATGGATGAGCCGAAGGAAGGCTATTACGGCGGCAAAGTTTGCGGCCCGGTTTTCCGCGACATCGCCGAGCGTTGCGCGAGTTATTTGAACATCGCGCCGGATCCAAATTTGATGACGAACGCAACGTCGCTCGTCGTGGAAAACAGTCCGCGCAAACTTTGATTTTATGAACGATTCGCGTCCGCAACTTTTTGGAATGCTCGCCGGATTATTTCTGGCCGCCGGTCTGGTTTGTTCCGCGATGCTCGGCACGAGCGCGTGGGTAAAAATAAAAAATTCGCAGTTCATCAGCGTCAAAGGCTCGGTGCAAAAAGACATCGAATCCGACCTCGCGATTTGGTCGGGAAGTTTTTTAGTCGAAGGCGAAACGCTCCTCGACGCGCAGCATAAAATTCAGGCGAACCGCGAAATTGTCGGAAAATTTTTGCGCGATTCCGGTGCGACGAATTACACATTTACGCCTATTGGCATTGAGGAATTGAAGGCGTCGAAAAAATCTGACGACGGTTTTGTTTCGCAACGCACGACCGGTTATCGCCTGACGCAATCCGTTTCCGTCGAGTCCGCCGACGTGGATCGGTTGGACAAACTTGATTCCACGCCGCTCGTCGAGCAGGGCGTGATTTTCACCGTCGCGCCGCCGCAATTTATTTACACCAAGGCGGGCGAAACCAAAATTGAAATGCTGGCCGAGGCGACGAAGGACGCCCGCGCGCGCGCCGAGCAAATCGCCACGCAAGGCGGTCGTGACATCGCGCGCTTGCACGATGCGGATCAGGGAATTTTTCAAATCACGCCGCAGCACAGTGTCGCGACCAGTTGGCAGGGCGAGAGCGACACCGGCTCGCGCGAGAAGACCATCACCGCCGTGGTGACCGCGACGTTTTTGCTGAAATAATTTTGTGGAACCATGCTCATTGAAATTTATTGCCGAAGCCTGCGGCGCGGAAATTTTTGCTGGCGCGGCGGGCGTGGGAATTAATTCCGTCTGCACCGATTCGCGGCTGGCGAAGGTGGGCGATTTGTTCTTTGCCATCAAGGGCGAAAAATTTGACGGCCACGATTTCATCAATGAAATCGCGGCGAAAGGCGTCGCGGCGGTTGTCATTGAAAAGTCTAAAGTCCAAAGTCCAAAGTCCAAAGTCCCGGCAGGCGTGGCGGTTTTGGCCGTCGAAGATGTTCGCGTTGCGCTGGGAAAATTTGCGGCGGCGTATCGGCGGCAGTTTGATTTGCCGGTCATCGCGGTTGGCGGCTCGAATGGCAAGACGACGGTGAAGGAATTAATCGCGTCGGTGCTGCGCCAGAAATTTTCGACGCTGTGGAGCGAGGCGAGTTTTAATAATGACATCGGCGTGCCGGCAACTTTGTTGCGGCTAAAAAAATCGCATCAGGCGGCGGTTTTGGAAGCGGGCACGAATCATCCGGGCGAACTGGCGCCGCTCGTGAAAATGATTGCGCCGAAGTTTGGCGTCATCACGAACATCGGGCGCGAGCATCTGGAATTTTTTGGCGACGTCGCGGGCGTCGCGCAGGAAGAAAGTTCGCTCGCGGAACTTTTGCCGGCGGATGGAAAATTATTTTTGAACGGCGACAATGAATGGTCGGAAAAAATTGCAGCGCGGACGAAGGCAAAAGTTGTCCGCGTCGGCATTGACGAAAAAAACGACTGGTGCGCGAAGAAAATTCGCCTCGATAAAAGTGGCGTGACATTTCAAGTCGTCGTGGCGAAGGCAGAATTTTGTGGCGAGTATCGCATTAATTTGCTTGGACGGCATCAGGTGACGAATGCGCTGTTTGCCATTGCGCTCGGCGCGGAACTTGGACTCGACCGCGCGGAAATTCAGGATGGATTGGTCGCGTGTCCGCCGCCGAAAATGCGTTTGAATTTTTGGGAAGTGAACGGCGTGCGCGTGCTGGACGACAGTTACAACGCCAATGCGGATTCGACCATTGCGGCCTTGGAAACATTGTGCGGATTGCCGTTGCAAGGCCGGCGCGTGGCGGTGCTGGGCGACATGGCGGAACTCGGCGCGCACAGCGCGGCGGCGCACGCGGAGGTTGGCCGGCGCGCGGCGGAATTGAAGCTCGGCCAGTTGTTTGCCATCGGCCAAATGGCGGCGGTGACGGGCAAGGCGGCGCGCGACGCGGGGCTGATGCGCGTGTTTGAATTTGCGGAGGTCGAGGCGGCGCTGAACGTGGTGAAAGGTTTTTTGAAGCCGGGCGACGTGGTGTTGTTGAAGGCGTCGCGCGCGTCGCGGTTGGAGCGGATTGCGGAAATGTTGAAGGCGGAAAAATAAAAAAAACCATCAAGGAAACAAAAATTATGTCTTGGCAAAAAAATAAAGCTGAAACAAAGTTAGATTTTGATGCGCCATTGTCGCCGGAAGCAGATAAATTTCTTTCGGAGGCAACCGCGGAATTTAACATCAAACAAGCCGCGTTGCACAGCGACTGGCGGTTTGATTCTTACAAACAGTGGGGATACGACCAATTCAGCGGAGTTCTTAAGCTCGACTTTGAAGATGGCGCACAGTTTTGTGCTGATGGGCAGATTCTTGGGAGTTATATCCCATCTGAACTTTCTTGGGAGTGGGCATGGAATAATCCCAATGTCGAAGCGGCAATGAAAAAGGACAGTCTGCTTGTGAAGCAAGCAGGTGAGCGGTTGGGCATATCTTATTTAGTGACTGGAATGGTTCCAGCACCGACGGAAGAGATTGTATCTTTCTTGTGTGCAATTGGAATTAAGGCAACCAATTCAATTGGTGTTTTTCGTGGCGAAGCCGGTTCGGTTGCTGTGATAATTGCATTGAAAAATCCAAAGATGGACTAATCAAGTGGCGTGATTTGTTTTTCTGTTTTTTTTGGATTTAATTGTTGAAAATTTGAAGTCGGGAAAAATTAAAATGCTTTATCTTTTGAGCCAGCAGATTTTGGACTGGGCGCACGGCTCCGAATGGGAGTCGCGGCTGGCGTTTTTGCGCCTGTTCAAATACATCACGGTGCGGAGCGCGGGCGCGGCGGTCACGTCGCTGCTGTTGTGCTGGTGGCTGGGACCGAAAATTATCCGCTGGCTGAAGGATTTGAAATTCGGCCAAGAATACGCGGACAAGGCGGAGGAATCCGGCGTCCGTCATGTCGTGGACAAACGCGGCACGCCGACGATGGGCGGAATTTTAATCGTCCTGTCGCTCGTGATTTCGACGATGTTGTGGGCGCAATGGAACGCGCAGGTGGAACTCACGATGCTGTCGGTTTTGGTGCTGGCGGGTCTGGGTTTTTACGACGACTACGCGAAAATTTTGAAACAGAGCGGCGGTGGCACGCCGCCGCGCGTGAAGCTGATCACGCAATTTTCGCTGGCGGCGTTCGTGGGAATTTATCTGTGGAATCTGCCGGCGACGAGTGAATTGCATTTGCTCGGCGTGAAAAGTGTGTGGCACAGCAATCTGGTTTCCAGTTTGATGCTGCCGTTTTACAAATATCCGATTCACGTTGGCGCAATCGTCGGCGTCATCATCGTGGCACTCGCAATCGTCGGTAGCTCGAACGCGGTGAATTTGACCGACGGTTTGGACGGCCTCGCAACTGGCTGCACGTTGATTGTGGGATTTGTTTTTTTATTTTTTACTTATCTCGCGGGCAATTTCAAAGCGGCGGCGTATCTGCAAATTCCTTTTGTGTCCGGCGCGGGTGAGCTGACGGTTTTTTGCGCGGCGCTGCTCGGCGCTGGATTGGGATTTTTGTGGTTCAACTGTCATCCGGCGCAAGTGTTCATGGGCGACACCGGATCGCTCGCGCTCGGCGGCGCGTTCGGAATTATTGCGGTGCTGATTCATCAGCCGTTCGTGCTGGTGCTCGCGGGCGGCGTTTTCGTGGCCGAGGCGGTTTCGGTGATTTTGCAGAAAGGCTGGTTCAAGTTCACGCGCATCCGAACCGGCACGGGACAAAGGATTTTTTTGATGGCACCGCTGCACCATCATTTCCAAAAAAAGGGCTGGCACGAATCGCAGGTGGTGACGCGCTTTTACATTTTGTGCGTGCTATGCGCGGTCGTGGCGCTGGCGACGCTGAAACTCCGGTGAAATGAAAACCATTTCGCAACAAAAAAACATGGTTCAAATGCGCTTTGTTGCTTGCGTGAACGCGGCGCGATTGTTAAAAATTTGTGTCAGAGCGGCAGGGCGCGTGCCGGTCAGCAAGAGTGTTTCACCAGTTCATCTTTCTGCCGGTAATTATTTTCACGGTGAAGTGTCGTCCGGCTCCCAAATTAGGAATGTAAATTTAACGCGTTGCGAAATTTTTCGAGGGAAAGTTACGCCGCGCCAAACTCAAAAATAAAATTACCTCGAACCAAACGCATCGCACAAAATTATGAATAACCCGAATCCGTTCGTTCCCAAAGGCTCGCTGCTCGAACAACAAAGCGCGCGCCGTTCCCGTCTCAAGCTCGCGGTGTTTTGTGTGCTCGCGGTCAGCATCACCGGCTTGGTCGCCGTGCTCATCCAAGGTTGCAAACGCGAGAAGCCGTCGGACGAATTGAATCCGCCGAGCGTGGACACTGCGATGACCAATTTCGACAACAGCACCAATCCGCCGATGACGGAAGTTACTAATCCGCCGATTACGGTTCCGCCGGTCGTGACGAATCCGCCCGTGGTCGTTGCGCCGATTGAACCGCTCGCGCCGGTTGGTGGTGCGGATTACGTCGTCGTCAAAGGTGATTCGCTCGCGAAGATCGCCAAGAAAAACGGCGTGACACTCAAAGCGTTGCAAACTGCGAACCCTGGCGTCGTTCCGACCAAATTGAAAATCGGACAGAAGTTGTCCATTCCCGCTGGTGGTAGTGCCGCCACCAGTTCCGCCGCGCCGACGGCTGCGATTGGTGGCGAAACGACCACCGCGTCTTACACGGTTAAGTCCGGTGACACGCTCACGAAAATCGCGAAGTCCCACGGCACGTCTGTCAAAGCGATTGAAGCTGCGAACGGCTTGAGCACGACCAAAATTAAGGTCGGCCAGAAATTGAAAATTCCGTCGAAGGGTGAAGCCGCAGCGGCTGCGCCCGTCGCGCCCGCGCCGGTCGTGGACACCACGCCCGCGCCCGCGTTGCCGCCGATTACGGTTCCGACCACGTCGGCTCCGGCTCCCGCGCATTGAGCGCCGGTGCGCGCGGCTGGATTTTTGAAAAGTTGAAATGAAAGTCGCCGTCACCACTCTGGCATTTTGCGTCACCAGCCTCCTCGCGTTGGGGCTGGTGATGCTTTATAGCTCGAGCATGGTCATGGTGGACAAGCACACGCACTCCGAAATCGGCGCGCACATGCTCCAAATGCAGTTGCTCTGGTGCGTCCTCGGTTTCATCGCCTGCGTCACGCTGGCATCTTTGGATTACGAAATCCTAAAAAAATTCGCTTTGCCGGTTTTCGTCGGTTCACTTTTTTCTGCCGCACTCGTTTTTGTGCCGCACCTCGGCATCAACTTGAATGGCGCGCACCGCTGGATTCGTTTGCCGGGCGCAACGTTTCAGCCGTCGGAAATTGTCAAAATTGCGCTCATCGTCATGCTCGCTTGGTATGGCGATTATTCGCAGCGGAAAATGAACACCTTCAAACGCGGCATCATTATTCCCGGAATAATCATCGCCGCCGCGCTTGGTTTAATTTTTATTGAACCCGATCGCGGCACGACCATTTTGCTCGCGGCAGTGAGCGGCACGATGTTGATGATTGCGGGCGTGCGTTGGTTGCACGTCATTCCGCCGGTGCTGGGCGCGGCGGCGGCGCTGGTTTTTTCACTCACACACGACTCCATGCGCAGCGGTCGCATCACCGCGTGGCTGCATCCCGAAGCCCACGCCAGCGGCGTCGCATTGCAGGCGGAGCAGGCCAAAATCGCCATCGGCTCTGGTGGTCTGACCGGCCTCGGCCTCGGCGACGGAATGCAGAAACACGGTTTTCTTCCCGAAATCCAAAGTGATTTTATCTTTGCTAACATTGGCGAAGAACTCGGTCTGGTCGCTACAATCCTCGTCGTCCTCGCATTTTTAATTATCACCATTTGCGGACTCTTCATCGCGCTACGCGCGCGTGACCAGTTTGGCTGCCTGCTCGCAGTTGGCATCACGTCGCTAATTAGTTATCAAGCCATCATCAACATTGGCGTCGTCACCAGTCTGCTGCCGAATAAAGGTCTCGCGCTACCGTTCATCAGCGCGGGCGGTTCCAGTATGCTCGCGATGTTGATGGGCGTTGGAATTTTATTAAGCGTCGCGCGACAGGCTGTGCCCGCAAAAATTTCCGCGTCTGATTTTGTCACGAACGACAATCCTTTTGCCGCCAAGGCAGCATGAATCCATCCGCCAGATCTAAACCCTTCATCGCCATCGCGTGTGGCGGCACGGGCGGACACCTCTTTCCCGGCCTCGCCGTCGCGCAGCAATTGCAAGAGTGCGGCTGTGATGTCGCGCTGCTGATTTCGCCGAAAGAAGTGGATCAACAAGCCGTGAAATCCGTGCTCGGCATGGAAATCTTCACGCTCCCCGCCGTCGGTTTGCAGAACCGGAATTATTTTTCCTTCGCTAAAAGTTTTTGGAATTCCTTCCGCGCCGCGCAAATTTTTTTCAAGCAACGCCGTCCCGCCGCCGTGCTCGCGATGGGTGGATTCACCAGCGCGCCACCGATTTTTGCCGCGAAATTTTGCGGCGCAAAAACGTTTCTGCACGAGTCCAACACCATTCCCGGTCGCGCCAACCGGCTACTCGCGCGTTTTGTGGACACGGCGTTCATCGGCTTTCCCGAAACCGCTGCGCGCCTGCGCGCCAAAAAAACTTTGGTGACCGGCACACCCGTGCGTCCGCAGTTTTCAGAAGTCAGTATCGAGAATGCAGAATCCAGCCGTCGCGCTCTTGGCCTCGATCCAAACTTGCCTGTGATTCTCGTCGTCGGCGGCAGTCAAGGCGCGCGCGGTTTGAACGAACTCATTTTATCCGCGCTGCCATTGTTCAAAAACCGCGACTGGCAATTTCTGCATCTCACCGGCGCGAACGATTTTGAAAAAGTAAAATCCGCCTGCGCTGCGAACGGAATCAAGGCCGTCGTCAAACCGTTTCTGGCTGAAATGGATTTGGCGCTGGGTGCGGCGACGGCGTGCATCAGCCGTTCCGGCGCGTCATCATTGGCGGAAATGGCAGCGATGCGCTTGCCTTCGTTGCTTGTGCCGCTGCCGACGGCGGCGGACAACCACCAGTTTTTTAACGCGCTCGCGTTTGACAAAACCGGCGCGGCTAAAATGTTGGAACAAAAATCATCGCCGGAAAAAGTTGCGGCGCTGCTCGCAGAAATTGTCGGCGATGAAACTGTGCGGCAAAAAATTCAAGTCGCGCTCGCGCAATGGCACGCGCCCGAAGCGGTGGCGCAAATTGCGGAAAATATTTTGAGCGCGATTGGAGAAAAGTTTTCCGTGACGCAAAAAAACGGCAAGCAGACCGAAGTGAAGAGCGAGCTGAATTTGAAAGTTGTCGCATGACGCTGACTGCTGATATTTCTGAAATGCCGACGCAGACAAAAATTAATTTTGCCGATGAACTCGCCGCGCGAGTTTCGTCCACGACCGTCATCAAGCGCGACGAGCCGATGGCGAAACACACGACGTTGCGCGTCGGCGGACCGGCAGATTTTTACATTGAACCGGCGACGGAAACGGATTTAGCCTTGATTTTACAATGGTGTGGCGAGCGCGGCGTGAAATTTTTTATGCTCGGTCGCGGTTCAAATTTACTCGTGCGCGACGGCGGTTTTCGCGGCGTGGTGATTTGTTTGTCGTCGCCAAATTTCAGCCGGATTGAAATTGACGGCACGCGCATCCGCGCGGGCGCGGGCGCGAAGCAAAAGAATGTCGCGGTCGAGGCGAAGCGCAACGGCTTGAGCGGTGTGGAATTTTTGGAAGGCATTCCCGGCAGCATCGGCGGCGCGCTGCGCATGAACGCGGGCGCGATGGGCGGCGAAACTTTTAATGCGGTTGAATCGGTGCGCGTGATGGATTTTGCCGGCAACATTTCCGAATTATCGCCGGCAGAAATGTCGGTGGCGTATCGCAGTTGCCCCACGCTGAAAAATCACATCGCGCTGGGCGCGGTGTTCCAATGCCAGCCGGAGCCGCGCGAAGAAATTGAAAAACGCATGAAAACTTACAGCGAAAAGCGCTGGAGTTCCCAGCCCGCCGCGCCGAGCGCGGGTTGTATGTTCAAAAATCCGACGGCAATTCCGGCGGGACGGCTGATTGACGAACTTGGCTTGAAAAATACGAAGGTTGGCGGCGCGCGGATTTCGCTGGAACACGGAAATTTTCTGGTGAACGACGGCGGCGCGACGGCGAAAGATGTGCTTGAATTGATTGGAGTTTTACGCGCAAAAGCAAAAGTTGAACGCGGGATTGATTTACACACGGAAGTTGAAATCATAGGCGAAGAATGAGCCGGAAATTGAACATCACCGTCATGCTGGGCGGGCCGAGTGCTGAACGCGAAGTTTCGTTGCGTTCGGGCGCGGCGGTGGCGGCGGCGCTGCGGTCGCTCGGTCATCAGGTTTTTGAAATTGATCCGAAGAATGGCGAGTTTGTTTTGCCCGAAAAAACCGACGTTGTTTTTCTAGCGTTGCACGGAACTTACGGCGAAGACGGCACGGTGCAAAAGCGGTTGGACGAATTGGGCGTGCCTTACACGGGCTGCGATGCCGACGCGAGCCGCATTGCGTTTGACAAAGTGTTGACGAAGCAAAGTTGCATTGAAACTGGTGTGCCGACGGCGAAATTTGTCACGGTGCATTCGACGACGGCTTCGTTGCCGGAAAATCTTTCGCTGCCGCTGGTGGTCAAACCATCGCGGCAAGGTTCGAGTGTTGGCTTGCAATTTGTCGAGCGCGCGGAGGATTGGCAAAACGCTTTGGCGGAGTCTTTGAAATTTGATTCGGAAGTTTTGGTCGAGGAAAAAATCATTGGTCGCGAGACGACGGTGGGAATTCTTGGCGGAAAAGTTTTGCCCGTAGTGGAGGTGCGACCGAAGGCGGGTCGTTACGATTACACCAATAAATATACCGCTGGAAACACGGAGTATTTTTGCCCGGCGGATTTTGATGCGGCGACGACGCAGCGGATTCAGGCCGCCGCGCTCGGCGCGTTTCGTGCGATTGGCGGACGTGATTATGCCCGCGTGGATGTTATGGTTCGTGCGGATGGTTTGCCGGTGGTTTTGGAAGTAAACACATTGCCGGGCATGACGGAAACGAGTTTGCTGCCGAAAGCGGCTGCTGCTGCTGGAATGAATTACGCCGAGCTTTGCCAGCGCATGATTGATTTGGCTTTGGAAAGAAAAATACTCACGCAAAATCGCGAAGAGCAAAAAGCGGTTGCCGCTTTTGCGTGAATAAAATGTATGTGGTTTAAGCGCGAACAAAATAAAAACCGCCGGTTGCGCCGCACTCATGTGCTGGATGTGAAGCTGCGTTCAGATCAAGTGCAAGCGACGCGTCTGCGGCTGGGCTTGCTTGCGCTCGTGGTTCCGGCGGTGACGGTGCTGGCACTGGTGATTGTGTGGCGCATCGGCGTGGCGACGCTGAATGCGTTCGTCTATGAAAACGCCGATTTTGCGATTCAACAAATTGATGTGCAGACGGACGGCGTGATTGCGCCGGAACAATTGCGTCGCTGGACGGGCGTGAAGCCGGGCGCAAATCTCATCGCACTCGACCTCGCGGCGGTGAAGCGAAATCTGGAACTTGTTTCGGTAATTGATTCTGTCTCGGTCGAGCGCGTTTTGCCGCGCACGTTAAAAATTCGCGTGACGGAGCGTGACCCGATTGCACAAGTGAATGTTCCGCGTGCGGACGGTGCGACTGGAATTGCCGTTTCCGTTTTCCAACTCGATGCGGACGGCATGGTGATGCAGCCGCTGGATCCGCGCTTATGCACGGTTCCATTGGCGAAAATGAATTCGGAATTGCCGGTCATCGCGGGCGTGAACGCGTTTCAATTGCAGCCGGGCCGGCGCATGGAATTGCCGCAGGTGCAGGCGGCGTTGCAATTGATTTTGGCCTTTGACAAATCGCCGATGGCGGGGCTGGTAGATTTACGCCGCGTGGATATTTCTGCGCCGGGCGTGGTCATCGCGACGACGGGGCAGGGCAGCGTCATTACTTTTGGCGCGGAAAATTTGGATCAGCAATTGCGTCGCTGGCGGCAGATTTATGATTTGGGCGTCCGCCAGCAGCGGGCGATTGCGTCGGTGGATTTGGCGGTGGCGAACAATGTGCCGGTGCGCTGGATGCTGGCTAGTGCCGCGCCGGTGACTTTGACGCCCAAGGCGGTTAAACCAGTTAAAAACCGGAGGAAAAATGTTTGACGATTCCAACATCATTGCTGGCCTCGAAATCGGCACTTCAAAAATTTGCGTCGTGGTGGGCGAGCAGAACGCCGACGGCGCGCTGAACATTATCGGCCTTGGACAATCGCGTTCGCGCGGCGTGCGGAAGGGCGAAATCATCAATCCCGAACAGGTCGAAGAAGATTTGCGCGCGGCGATTTTTGAGGCCGAGCAGATGGCCGACGTGGAAATCCGCAGTGTTTATTTGGGCGTGAGCGGCGGGCACATTCGCGGTTTTAATAATCGCGGCGTGCATCCGGTGGTTTCCGCCGACCGCGAAATTTCGCAGGACGATGTTGATGACGTGGTGAAAAATGCGAAGGCAATTAATTTGCCCGCCGAGAACACGGTCATCCATGCCGTGCGCCAACATTTTTTTGTGGACGGTCAGGACGGCGTCACGCAACCGGTCGGAATGTTGGGCGCGCGACTCGAAGTGGATATGCACGTCATTCATGGCCACGCCAATCGGCTACAAAATATTGTTCGCCTCGTGCGCGCCACGTCGCTTGAAGTGAATGACGTCGTCTTCAACGGCATTGCCACCGCGCTTGCGCTTTTGACGAACGAGCAAAAAGAACTCGGCGCGCTCGTGATTGACATTGGCGGCGGCACGACGGAATTCGTGGTTTATTCCGACGGCGTCATTCGTCACAGCGGCGTGCTGGCGGTCGGCGGCGATCATATTTCCAACGACCTCGCTTACGGTTTGAAAGTTCCGCTGACGCGCGCGGAAAAATTAAAATTGGAATACGGAACGGCTTTGCCCACCGCGACGGCAAAAGGCCAGACCATCAGCATCACCAATGATCTCGGCCTCGAACTCAAGCGCATCAACCACGAGCATCTGCAAAAAATCATGTCGCTGCGGCTGGAAGAATTGTTCCAGCTCATCGCGCAGGATTTGGAGCAGGCTGGCCTGACCGATTATTTGCGCGCGGGCGTTTTCATTTGCGGCGGCAGTTCGCGCGTGCCGGGGATTGTGCAACTCGCGGAAAATGTTTTTCAAATGAACGTCGCGCCCGGCCACGCCAGCGCCGTCAGCGGATTGACCACCGCGCTCGACCAACCGGAATTTGCCGCCGCCATCGGCCTTGTTAAATTTGGCTCGCTGAAAAATCGCCGACGCGCCGAACGCCCTTTTTTCAAGGGGTTCATTGGCCGTTTGCTCCAACGTTCCTGACCAACTGGCTATGCAAACTCCTGAACAAAATTCTTTTTTGGACACGCCATCTGCGCCGGTCGTGAGAATCATCGGCGTCGGCGACGCGGGCATTGCGATGCTCGGCGCGCTCGCCACGCCGGAATTTGCCGGTGCGGAATTCGTCGCCATCAACGCCGCCAAAGATACCGCCGCGCTCGCCGCATCGTCCGCTACGGTGAAAATTCATCTGGAAAATAAATTGTTTCGCGGGCTTGGTTCCGATGGCGATCCCGAACGCGGACGCGCGCTGGCGGAAGAACAATTTTCCACGCTCAAATCGGCGTGCGAAGGTGCGAATGTTATTTTCATTCTCGCCGGACTTGGTAGTGGCGCGGGCAGCGGCATTTCGCCCGTGCTGGCAAAGGCCGCGCACGAAGCGGGCGCGCTCGTGCTGGCGTTCGTCACGCTGCCGTTCGCTTGGGAAGGTCGCCGCGAGACGCAGGCGCAGACGGCGGTGGAACAATTAAAATCTGCTGCCGACGGCGTTATCTGTCTGCCGTGCCAGAAATTTTCCAAGCTGATTGACGAAAATTCCACGGTCATCGAAACCTTTCGCATGATTGGCGAATTTCTCATCGAAGGCGTTCGCGGCGTGTGGTTGTTGCTGACGCGACCGGGACTGATTCAAGTTCACTTTGGCGATTTGTGCGCGCTCATCCGCGACCGTCATGCAGAAAATGCTTTTGCATTTGTCGAGGCGTCTGGGCCGGGTCGCGCGCGCGAAGTTGCCGAAAAAATTCTGAATCATCCGCTGCTCGACGAAGGTCGTGCGCTGGCGGAATCCGACGCCGTGCTGGTGAGTTTGACGGCGGGCAAAGATTTGACGATGGCCGAAATCAACCGCGTGATGGAATCGGTGAAACGCCAGTGCGGTCACGCGCAAATCATCATGGGCGCGGCGGCGGACGCGGGCATGAAGGACAAACTTTGCGTGACCGTCATTGCCGCGCGGCAAAACGCGTCGGTCACAAGTGTGACGCCGCGCGCGGAAAGTCACGGTGCAACTTCCACCGCTGCCCATCATCATCGCGAACCGGCAATTTCGCGCCAACGCAAGCGTGCGCCGGGCGCCAAAGCGGTGCAGGGGCAATTGCCGTTGACGATTATTTCCAAAGGCCGTTTCGACAAGAGCGAACCGACGTTGCATCGCGGTGAAGATTTGGACATCCCGACTTTTATCCGTCGTGGCGTGGCGATGAATTGAATTCAGTCTCTTGACCAGGCGGTGAGGATGTTATTCGTGCCGAAAATCAGACGCAGTTTGCTTTCGCGATAAGTCGGCGCGGTCTGAATGACGTAGCCACCACCAACTCCGCCGCCGTAAATTCCCGTGCCGACACCCGCCGAACCGCCGGTGCTGTAACGCGAAATCCATTCGGCGACGGTCTTGCCATCGGTGAGTTTAGCTTGCTTGTCGGGTGGCCCAAGTTCCACGACGGCTTGATCGTAGGTGTAAGCGCCTACGCGGTTGTCCCATTGCGTTTGATAGCTGGCGCAACCGGCGATGAACAACGCGGCGACCAAACAGAAAAGTTTTACGGCCAAGTTTTTCTTCATGAAACGACTTTACGCCGCACCAGCCAAAGCGCAATGGGAATAACGTAGCGGCTTTCGGTAGAAAGCCGGAAATTTTATGGTCGAAAAATGCGGCGGTCTGCCGACGCGCCGCTACGCCAACTTTCATTTTCCGTCCGTGGTGAACGTGGCGACAATCGGACGATGGTCGGAGCCGACGCCCCAGTTCGGAATTACGGGAATAAAAGTTTCATCAACAACCCAGTTTTGCTTCAGCGCGGGACTCAATAAAATGTAATCAATACGGGCATAAGTATCGTTTCTACCGTAAAAATATGTCCACGAAATATTGCGCGGCTCGTGATAAAAATTGTCGGCGGAAGAATTATCGCCGTTGCGTTCGGCGGGACGCGTGTCGGTCAGTTTAGTTTTGCCGCGCCCGATGATTTCCTTGAGCGCGGCGGAATCTTTTTCATCGTTGAAATCGCCGAGGACAATTATTTTTGCGTTGGGATTTTTGGCGAGTCGCGCGTCAACGATGCCGCGCAAAATTTTCGCTTCGCCGAGACGTTCTTCGTCGGCGTCGGCGCCCGGCGAAATAAGTTTTGATTTCAGATGCGCGGCGAGGAGTGTGAAGGTGCAATTCGTCGCAGCCTGAATTTCCAATTCCGCAAAACCGCGCTTCACCTGAAAGCGTTTGCCATCGAGCAGAAAAACTTCATTCGTGTGCGGATGCCGCGCAACGATAGGAAATTTGCTCAAGACGGCAATGTGGATGCTGTCGTCAAAACTTTGAACGAATTCCCAAAACGGAAAGTCCTGTCCGGCGGCCTTCAGCGACGCGCGCAATTCAAGGAAGGCATTCGTGCCGCCCATTTCTTCGAGCGCGATTACGTCGGGATTCAGCGCGCGGACGGTTTCGCGGACTTTGGCCTTCGCCTCGGCGGATTTGATTTGGGAACGTGATGCTGTCGGTTGGTCGAGATAATTTTCGACGTTGTAAGTCGCGATGCGGAATGTGCCGGCGAAAGAATTCAGGCTAGCCAGAGTTAAAGCAAAAGTGGCAAGGCGGCGAATCATCGCGGCAGATTAAATTGGTCGGGCGGCGGACGAAAGGAAAACTATGCGAATTCGCCCATAAAACACGGGTTGAAACTTGGCTGAAAATAGTTTGAACAAATTTACAGCGGCTCGGTCTATTAATCTGATTGGTTTGGGTTATGGGTTGAAGCGCCTGACTTTATTGGGTTTTAGTCAGGCGCTTTTTTTTGCCCAAATCGGTCAAAGCTGCTATTTTCCCGCCATGTCTCGAAAAGCCAAAAGCAAAATTTCGCCGCTGAAATTGGACGACAAGCAAAGTGAACGCGATACGCGCGAACTGAACATTGATAAAGTCGGCGTGCGCGGGTTGCGGTTTCCCATTCAAGTGCGCGACCGCGTTCGTCGTGTGCAAAACACCGTCGCTACGCTGGGAATGTTTGTGGACTTGCCGAAGGAATTTAAGGGGACGCACATGAGCCGCTTCGTCGAAGTGCTGACGTCGCACGGCAATGTCATTCACGTCGAGAACATCACGGAAATTTTGCAGGAGTTGCAGCGGAAATTAAATTCCGCCACGTCGCACATCGAGATTGAGTTTCCATATTTCATGAGCAAGAAATCGCCGGTGTCGCGGCGCGAGAGTTTGATGGATTACGTCGCGCGCTTCGATGCGGCGGCGTGCGGGAAAGAAACAGATTTCGTTTTGACGGTGAAAGTGAACGTGACGACGTTGTGTCCGTGTTCCAAAGCGATTGCGAAATACGGCGCGCACAATCAGCGCGGCGAAGTGACGGTGGCGTTGCGGTTCAAGAAGACGGTGTGGATCGAGGAAGTTATCGAGATGATCGAGGCGTCGGCGAGTTCGGAACTTTACGCGTTGCTCAAGCGGCAGGACGAAAAAGCGGTGACGGAGCGCGCGTATGAAAATCCGGTGTTCGTCGAGGATTTGGTGCGGAATGTGGCGCTGCGGCTCAACGCGCATCCGCTGGTGACGTGGTATAAAGTGGAGGCGGAAAATTTCGAGAGCATCCACAATCACAACGCGTATGCGTGCATTGAGCGACGGCCGGAAATCCGCATCAAGATGGCCAAGCTGCCGACTGGGAAACGTTGAAAGCGTTGAAAATTTCTAAAAATTTGTGTGGCGTATTTGATTCCTTTTGATACATTCCCGCGCTCTTGATGAACTGGCATTGTAGCCGGAAATCATATTAAATTTTGTGACTGTTAAGAAAAAAGTAATTAAGAAAGTCGCCCCGCGCGGCCATTCGAAGTCTGTTGCCACCTCGGCGGCCATTCTGGGTCGCCCGGTCGCGAAAGCGAACGCTGGCCCGGACTTGAAAAAAGTGAAGCCGGAATGGCAGAAGTTTTGCCTGCACCTGCTTGAGTTGCGCGAGCAATTGACCAAGCAGATGAGCGGTCTCGCCGAAGAATCGGCGCAGGAAATGGCCGGTTACAGTCTGCACATGGCGGATTCCGGCACGGATAATTTTGACCGCGATTTTGCGTTGAGCCTGTTGTCGTCCGATCAAGACGCAGTTTTCGAAATCGAAGAAGCGTTGAAACGCATTGAGCGTAAAACTTACGGCGTGTGCGAATTGACGAATAAGACGATTCCCAAGGCGCGGCTGGAAGCGATTCCGTGGACCCGTTTCACGGTGGACGCGCAGGCGCAGCTTGAACGCGAAGGCGCGTTGAAATCCCGCCGTCTCGGCGCGCTGGGAACGATTGATGCCGTCGGCGCCACCACGGATGTGGACGGCGACGAAGACGAACATTCTGACGAAGCTCCAAAAGTGAACAAAGAAAAAGAATAAATTTATGGCCCGCGAAACCATCACCATCGAATGCACGGAAGCACGCAAGGAAGGCAAGTCGCCTTCGCGCTACACCACCAGCCGCAATAAAAAATTGCAGACGGAAAAGCTGGAAGTGAAAAAATACAACCCCGCGCTCCGCCGCCACACCTTGCACAAGGAGATTAAATAATTTATGCCCCGCAAGACCAATACCGA
>CAILDU010000101.1 GCA_903833055.1 uncultured Verrucomicrobia subdivision 3 bacterium
ATCGCGGCTTGCTGCCAAGTCCCTCATTCGCATTTGACCGTGTGCGAACACGGCCAGAGGAACTGGTGAATTCTGCCTCGCCGGAACTTGCGCTCCGGTTTCAGAGGAGTCGGGTCAACCAGCCTGACCCGGCTTTTCCCCAGTCGCCTGGGATTATCCTGAAACGAACAACGTCAATTTTACTTTTCGCCGCCCGCTTCGTTCTTTCAATGAACTGTAATGACTTTAGCAGAAATTTTCTTTCTGCCCACCAATTGATATGCACCGTTTATTCACCGAAAATTTGCGGTGAACAAACCGCGAATAAACTTAAAACACCAATGAAGTCAAGCCTTCCGGCGATTTTATGAAAACAGTTATTCACCGCAAATCCGCGATCAAAAACCGACGGTGAACAAGTTCTGTTTTTTATTTTTGGAAAATCGCACTCGACTTGAAAAGTTTGCCACCGCAATTTTGCAGAAATGAAATGCCTTCCATTCGCACTCACTTTGTTGCGCTTGCTGCTCGGCCCGGTCGCACTGGTTTGTGCGCTCACAAATGTTTCGCGCTGGATTTATTTGCCGCTGCTCGTCACCGGCACGCTCTCGGACATTTTTGACGGCATCCTCGCGCGCCGCCTCGGCGTGGCCACGCCCGCGCTGCGCCGCTTCGACAGCATTACCGACGTTATTTATTATTTGTTCATCCTCGGCGCCGCGTGGATTTTGTGCCACACCGTCATCGCGCAAAACTGGTTTTTGCTGGCGCTGATTTTGTCGTCGGAAGCCGTCGTGATTTTCGTCTGCTACGCAAAATTTGGAAAGTATCCCGCCACGCATTCATGGCTCGCAAAATTTTATGGCCTGTGCCTGCTCGGCGGACTCATCGCCCTGCTCGTCTTCAATGCCGGCAGTTGGGCGATCATCGCGCTCGCCATCGTCGCGTTGGTAACAAATACGGAAATCACCGCCATCCATCTGCTCATGAACAAACCGCCGGTGGACGTAAAATCCGTTTTTGCGATTCCAAAATCGGGAAAATAATTTCACGCAAAGACGCAAAGGCGCGAAGCGGAACAAAACGAAATTACTTTTTCAGAAACTTTGCGTCTTTGCGTCTTTGCGTGAAACTTCCCCGCCATTCACCCCAGATGATTCGCCGCGCCCGCAAGTCCTGTGACAATTTCATCGCGCGTCTTGAAATTGCGGATGCGGACGTAAGCATCATTTTCCAAACGCGCGGTATAGGCCACTTTTAATTCCTGCGCGCGCTTGAATTGTTTGTCCGATTTCGCGGGCGTGATGGGATACTCGACGGCAAAGCCCGCCGCGCGCAAATCGTGCACCAGCTTCAATGAAATCGGGCGCAACGTTTCATCCTCGATCAGCACAAACACGTCCATTTGCGAATCAAATTTTGGCAGCAGGCCGCGCGCCTTGAGCAATTCCGCCAGCACCACGTCGCCCATGCCGAAGCCAAGCGCGGGCAAATCCACCTTACCGCCGCTGATGAGTTTCACGAGATTGTTGTAACGTCCGCCGCCCGCGATGGCGCGGAATTCTCCCTTGCGATCAAACGCCTCGAACACGACGCCGGTGTAATACGCCAATCCGCGAATGACCTGATAATCAATTTTGACAAAATCCTTCAACCCACGCGCCGCAAGATTGTCCAAAATGCTTTGCAGTTCAGCCGTTGGCTTGCCGGATTCGATGAACGCATTGACGCCCGCCAGCGTAAAACCAAGCGCGGCCAATTTCTTTTCCGATTCTTCCGGTGCAGTGCGCTCCAACTTATCAATGATTTGAAAAAATGCGTAGGCGTCTTCCGCATTGTTTCCGCTTTCCGCTTTCCGCTTTCCGCTTTCAAAAAACTCCTGCCACGCGTTGCGGCTGCTCAAGCGAATGACAAAATCTTCCGCCGTCAAACCGAACGCGCGCAGCGTGTCAATCAGCAGCGCGATCAATTCCGCGTCCGCCGCCGGATCGGTTTCGCCAATCAAATCCGCGTTGAACTGAAAATGTTCCCGCAAACGACCTTTCTGCTGTTTCTCGTAACGAAACAATTGCGGGATCGCGAACCACTTGATGGGTTTTTTGTAATTGCGTTCGTGCGCGGCGACCATGCGCGCGAGCGTTGGCGTCATTTCCGGCCGCAGCGCGATGTGTCGTTTGCCCTTGTCCACAAAATCGAAAAGCTGCCCGACAATTTCCTCGCCGCTTTTCGTCGTAAACAATTCCAGCGGTTCCAGCGGCGGGCCATCGTATTCGCGGAAGCCGTAGCGTTTGGCGATTGTGCGCCATTTATCAAAAATATATTGGCGCGCGTCGGCGCTCCACACGTCATTGTGCGGAAGTGGTTCAGGATAAAAATCGCGGAATCCAGGCAGTCGTTCCATAAATTCAAATTGTAAGTTTTTAGTTTTGAATTTTTAATTGAAAAATCCCAGAACAAAATCCCTAAAAACCTCGGGGCAAAACGAAGGCGCGTCGGCAACAATTTCGCCAACTCAAAACTAAAAACTAAAAATTAAGAACTAACTTTTCGGCGTGAGTTTCAAAACTTCGGCGCGCATTTCTTTGCCGGCTTTGAATTTCACCATCGCGCGTGCGGGAATCGGCACGTCTTTTTCCGGCTTGTTCGGGTTGCGACCGACGCGCGCCTTACGGATTTTCACGTCGAACACGCCGAAGTTACGCAGCTCCACCTTATCGCCCTTCGCGAGCGACTCGGCGATGTGATCCAAAGTTTTTTGCACCACATCAAATACCTGGGTCTGGATCAACCCGGTTTCTTCACTGATGCGGATTACGAGGTCGCGTTTGGTTAGGGTCATAGTTTTGGTTAGGGTTGAGTTGACTGATTAGGTTGAAATCATAAATCCACTTTGGCAGGCAGCGGCGCGAGTTGGGGAGACGGTGCGGCGTAAGAAAAATCCCGTTGATCCGGCAAATGCTTTTGCCAGCCACAACCACGCACGCGTGAGCGAGTAGAAGTCTTCATGGCGAACGTGAATCCATCAATGGCCTTTTACCCCCCAAATGTCCAGAACAAAATCAAGGAAAACGGCTAATTAATAGGCCGCGGCAAAGGTGACTATCCGATTTTTGAAAACCTGCGCTGACTAATCTCCCGGCATGACGGCGGGCGCACTGCCACTACCGTTGCCACCGTCGCCGTTGATTTGTTGCGTAATTGCGGTGGGCGGAAGCAGATTGGCGATGGGATTACCTTCTTGTTGATACTTCAAGCGCTGGGCCTCAATCATGAGCACTTGCGCCTCGGGTGAGATTTGTTGTTCCGGCGGAACACTGCTGGCTCCCGGATTGTATATCCGACTATTCACCGGCGCGTCACCCGCACTCGGATTGCTGGGAGCGGGATTACTGTCACTGGGTAAAGTCCGAGCGCGCCCGAAACGTCCGCCAAAGCCGACAGGTGTGCCGCCATTCGCGGCTGGAGCCACGCCCGGAAGCGGCATTCCCAGCCGCGACCCAGCAGTCACCACCGCACCACTGGAAGCCGTGCCCGTCGCCAAAGCCAGTTTCTGAATGACACCGTGGTTATCGAAAGTAATCATCGCCGCTTTTTCATCAATGGATTGCACTTCGATGTCGTCCTGCCGGTCGCCCTCACTCAAGACATACGATTCATCTTTGGGCGGCTGGCCGGGATGCGCCACGCCCGCCACTTTGAAGAGCACTTGCAATTTACCGAACAATGTCATGATGCCGTTGGGCGTGATCTTGGGCGGCGGCACTTCCGGCGTGAGATCCACCGGCGGGTTCGTGGGAATGGGCACCAGCGCGAAGACGTTGCGCGTGACGATGGGCGTGTAAGGATTTTGAGCTGACTCCGCGTCCGCGCGCGTGGACGCGGCGCACAGCGCGCCCGCCGCCAGCAGACCGAGGATGAAATACCGTTGCCAGTTCATGTTGAAAATATAACCGATGCCAAAACAAACACCAGCGCCCGCGCAAAGTTGCGGGGGAAAGTTTTTTTAGCCACAGATTCGCACAGATGAAACACAGATTCTTTTTAGACACGGATTCCACGGATTTGCACTGATGAATTCAGTATCCGCGATAATCGGTGAAATCCGTGTCAGGTCTTTTTCCTTATCTGTGTCCATCTGTGGCAAAAACTTGGCGGTAATTTGGGAAAAGAAAAACCCCGCTGACGTGAGCCAGCGGGGTTGAGGAAAACTAACTAATTATTTGCGGCGGTGCTTTGCTTATCACTTCGGTATGAGAAAGGACGCCGGATGTTTGACGCCGCCATCCAAGGTCGCCCACGCCATGCCGTGTTTTAGGGCCAGACTTGCCAGATAAAAATCCGTGGTTTTACCGCTGCTCGGCGGTTCTTCGCCAGCCAATGGCGTCAAGTCGCAGGGAATAAATACCGGCTGGCGCACACGCTTCCATTCGCCCAGCAGTTGGCGCGCTTCCGCTGGTGACAAACCAAAGGATGGTTGGGTGGAGATACGCAGGAAACCCAGTTCGGTAAGCGGACACAGTGCCAGCATTTGCTGCTCCTGCCAGCGGGTCACCCGCTCGTTAAATTCATGGGTTTCCCACAGCAACGCCAAGAGCGTGGAAACATCCAGTAAGTAGATCATGGAATTTCATCCATGGCCTGACGGGTTTCTTCCCAAGTAATCCGGCGGGAGCCGACGGCGACGAGATAGCCATGCCGATTCATCAGCTTGACGGATGGCGATGACAGCGATTCTACCCGAACTTTAGTGCCGTCTGGCAAGGTCATTTCCGGCGGCAGCCTGACCATTCCTCGCTCAACTATTCCGGTAAAACTCATGTGGCGAAGATAGGCCGGGTGGAATTATTTTCAAGTGATATTTTTGGAGATTAACCGCCCAGACGCCAAGAACGCCAAGTTTTTAGCCACAGATGGACACAGATGAAACACTGATGGGAAAAGATTTTACCTGAATGCTGGTGGGGCGAGACTCCCGGCGAGCCGACGTGGTGAACTAGAACGCTTTCGTTAGCAGGCCAACGGCTCGCGAGGACGCTCGCCCCACCATATCCGTGTTTCGCTTACATCCGTGTTAATCTGTGGTTCATTTTGGAAAAGAAAAACCCCGCTGACGTGGCCATGGTAGGGACGGCGCGCTGCGCTGTCCCCGTCCGCAGCGGAGGACGGAACGAATGTGGTAAGCCTTGGGTCTCGGGGAAGCTGTCCGGCAGAGGACGGGGAAGCGCCGGACAGCGGACGGCGCGGCGCACCGTCCCTACCTGCAATGGAAAAGGAAAAACCCCGCTGACGTGAGCCAGCTGGGTTGAGGAAAACTAACTAATTATTTGCAGCGGCGGATCAGGAGCAGCGGAGGCTCCGCTGGGAGCGGCCAAGGCCACAAGTCGTGGTAGGGACGGCGCGCTGCGCTGTCCCCGTCCGCAGCGGAGCGGAGGACGGAACGAATGTGGTAAGACTTGCGTCTCGTGGAAAGCTGTCCGGCGGAAGACGGGGAAGCGCCGGACAGCGGACGGCGCAGCGCACCGTCCCTACCTGAATTGGGAAAAGAAAAACCCCGCTGACGTGAGCCAGCGGGGTTGTTGAAAATTTACTGATTATTTGCGGCGGCGGAACAGGAGCAGCGAGGCACCGCCGAGCGCGGCCAAAGCCATTGTGCCGGGTTCCGGCGTAGAAACAGGAACCAAATACAACTGAGTATTCAGTGAGTTAATCGGCGTCCCTTGGGCTGTGCCAGCCGTTCCAAACACCGCAGCGCCAGGGCTGGTAGCAGTCGATAGAGTCGTAATGAAGCCAACATTAGACACACCGAAAAACGCCGCAGCCGAGAGGTTGTTTAGATAAGTGCTGTTTTGCAAGTTAGCAATGGCAGCAGCATATGTTGAACCCAAGTTAGCAGACCAACCAACCATCATAATGCTATTGGTTGTCCCCGGAGACCATGACACTGTGGTAGCAACGTTCGGGTTAAAAACCGCGAAACGACCGGCGTTAGAAACGCTATTGGTTGCATAGAGCCCCGTATCGGTCCAAGTTGCAAGTGCAGAGAACGAGGTAGGTTTAGCAGCTTGATAAACTGAAGTGTCTACCAACTCGAAGTAATAACCCAATGCCGCAGTGCCCGTTGCAGCAGCGGTTGTGCCGGAACCAGTGGAACCACCACCAAAGAACGCAGAGTATGTAGCTCCGTTGGTTTGAGCGGTAAATGCAGCAGCGGTCGGACCGGACCAACTGATGTTACCTTGAGCAAAGACCATACCGGTCAAAGCCGCAGTGAAAACTGTTGTAAGAACTAATTTTTTCATATTTTAGGTTTATTTTTTGTTAGACTTTATTGTTTAGTTTTGAGTTACAGACCGACATTCCAAGTAAAATTATCGGATGGAACCACAAAGAATCCTTGGCCCACGCTTACAGAAGGAGCCGTAGGAATTGAACTTTGGCTCGCGTCATCCCAAAGCGACGAAGAACCTGAATCAGAGTAGTATGTATCATAACCAGAGCCGTTCCAAATCAGAAGCTGGCTAAAGTCCGGAAGACCATTGTTGGACGACAGAGCAAGGCCGCCGCCGGAAGACGTTCCGTTAGTAATTACGCCACCATAAGGAACAACAGAACCAATCAAATATGTTCCACCGTTAGGCAAAGACATATTATTGCTAGTTCCCACATTAACAGGGATTGATCCAGTGAAGGAATTCGTCAAGTCACCTGAGGGAACCAAAAAGAACGCCTGTCCCGGAAGCAAACGAGGAGCATTCGGAATGGCAGACTGACTCGCGTCATCCCAAAGTGATGGAGAACCGGAATCGGAATAGTAGGTATCATAACCTGAACCATTCCACGTTAGAAGCTGACTAAAGTCAGGAATTGTAGGCTGACCACCCACCAACGGCCAAATTTCATTCGCACCGTTGCTCACACCAACGCTAAACGGAACAGTAAGCAAGTAGGTGCCGCCGTTAGGTGTGGAAATATTCGCATAACCCACAATGTTCTGTGAGTAGACGCTGCTGGCTTCGGTTGAAATGATTCCGGCAGCCAGCGCAGCTGCAGCAATCAGTAGTGTTTTTTTCATTTGTAGTGTTTGTGTGTTGTTGTTTTGTTTACCGTGTGTGCAGACAATCTCGCAGAGGCTCGCCCCAGCGTCAACTTTTTTTTAAAATATTTTGAACATATTTCAGCCACGCATTAGGAGATGGGAGATAGCAGATGGGAGATGGCAAAAGCCTTTATTTTATTGGTGTTTTACGCCTATCCGGGCAGCGGGGCCGATACTTTTCCGCCGTGTGCGGGTCGGGGCGTCACCGGTTTGTGACATTATTAAACCGCCAAAAAGCCAAGGTCGCCAAGTTTTAGCCACAGATTAAACACGGATGAAACACGGATAAGTAAAGACAGACACGGATTTCACCGATTATCGCGGAGAGTAAATCTATCCTGTAAATCCGTGTAATCCGTATCTGCCCTGGTCTACTTTGCTATATCTGTGTCCATCCGTGGCTAAAATTCGCTGTTGGCCGCTGACAACGAACGGTTGCGGTCTGACAACAGGTCGTTGTGCCAGCGCAACGGGCAGTTGCGGCGGGACAACGCAGCGTTGCGCGCTCACAACGGGTCGTTGGCTGCGCGCAACGGTTTGTTGGGGCAGGACAACAGGTCGTTGGCGGCAGGCAACGAGTCGTCGCGGCGGGAAAACAGGGCGTTGTGGCAGCGCAACGCTGTCGTCAGGGATGCCGCTTGTGGCCTTTTTGGCTATTCACCGAAGTGGATAACCCGGAAAATTCTTAGCGAAAAACGGAGGGAAGCATTGATTTCATTTGTGAATATCATTCGCGTAACTTTTTAAAAAATATTTCTTGAAGTATACCACGGGTGGGGCGATGTTGGCTGCGAGGCTACAAGCAATTGTAGCTGGGCTTCTTTTAGGGTCAGGTGTGGCCGGTCTTTGGCATCGCCTTTGTGTTTGCGGCTGGAAGCGGGGTTGGGGGTTGGAAAATCAGAAGATTTCTCCGGAACGGATGTTCTGGAGAGGAACACAAAGGAGGTGAAAAGTAATGCCAACACATAATCCGAAAAGAGTGGCCGAAAAACTGCAGAAGGTGATCGATGCCTGGTCAACGCTTCGCCCGACGAAGACGCTGGCCGGTATGACGCTGGATGAGTTTAAGGCCAAGGTGCAGCCTTCGCAGGCGGCGCGGGATCAATTGGTGACCGTGCAGAGTCAGGCGAAGGATCATCGGCAGCTCCGACATGAGTCGGATGGCGCTAGTATGGAACTGGCGCAGCTGGTGGTAAACTCCGTGAAAGGTGATCCCGATGAGGGTGAAACCAGCGGCTTGTATGCCGCGATGGGGTATGTGCCGAAAAATGAACGGCGAAGCGGTCTGACCCGCAAGGGTCAATCCACTCCGCCGGTAACTACAGCAGTCAAGTGATTGACTGACAGACATCAAGGGCTGGGTTTTCGCGAACCCAGCCCCCTTTGTTTGGGGCAAAGCCCAGCCAAAGGGGTTTGATGCTTTTATTCGGTCAGGGTAATCGGCTTGAAGGCCGTGGGAAGACTATTCAACACCTCCAAGCATTTTTCAACCGGAAAAAAGATAAATCTTTATAAATCTTTATAAATCTTTACCGGCGGCAAATGGCTTAACCGCCAAGACACCAACATCGCCAAGAAATTAAAAATTATCCCGCTTGGCGTCCTTGGCGTCCTTGGCGGTTAAATATCAAACAGCTTCTTTGAGTTTGTCGGCGAGCCAGGCTTTGATTTGGGATTGTCGGGCTAGGCCGTTGCGCCCAGCCACGCGGTCAATGCTGGAAATCATCCACTGAGGCAAATCAAGATTCACCCGAGCTTTCTCATGGTTCCGGCGGGTAGCCTTGGCGGTATTGAAATAGTCCAACACGTCGTCGCCGGCGGCGTGACGGGATTCAAGATTCTGGGTGCTGGTCTTCGGTTTGCTCATAAATGGCCTCTTCGTTGGTGCGTGCCCGGCGCACGCTGATGATTCTAATCTGGTCGCCGCGTTCGGTGAAAATCGCGGACCAGATTTTGCCGTCGGTTTTGGCAATCAACATTTTTCGCGGCTCAATTGCAGATCGGGCGGGCAACTCAACGGCATCCACGTCCGACCATAGTTTTTGAGCTTCAGAAAAGTCCAAGCCGTGCTTCGCCTGATTGGCGCGGCTCTTGGCATGGTCGAACTCAAAAACCATAATGGTATAAAAATAGCACCTATCAATTTTCCGTCAAGCAGAAGGGATTAACCGCCCAACCGGTGTTTTTAACCACAGATGGACACGGATGAACACAGATAGGGGTAAAGACCTGACACGAATTTCACCAATTAACACGAATTCAAACAAGCCAGAGCTGCTGCGTGATAATTAGTGTAATTTGTGTCTGCCTCGGCCGGCCTTGCCATCCGTGTTTGTCCGTGTCCATCTGTGGTTGAAATTCAGGCGGCGGTGCGGAGGGCTTCGAGTTCTTCCCAGCGGGCGTAGAGTTGCGGGACTTTGGCCTTGGCGACGTCGAGTTCGGCGGTGAGCTGATTCACGGACGCGGCGTGTTTGCGGAAAAATTCGGGGTCGGCAAATAAACCTTCGATGCGCGTGACTTCGGCTTCAAGCGCGTGAATCTGCGCTTCCATGCCTTCGAGTTCGCGGGTTTCTTTGAAAGAAAGTTTGCGCTTGGTTTTCGTAGCGGCATCTCGGGAGAGTGCCGCTGACTTTTCCGCTTCTTTATTCGTAGATAATATGGCGGCGCTCTGCCGAGTCGCCGCTACGAGGGCTTTTTTCTTTTTCTCCAAGTAATAATCGTAGTCGCCGACGCTGTGATGAATCTTGCCATCGCCTTCAAACGCGAGGATGTCGGTGCAGACGCGATTCAGAAAATAGCGGTCGTGGCTGACGACAAGGGTGACGCCGGTGAACGCGACAAGCGCTTCTTCGAGCACGCGCAACGTCGGCAAATCGAGATCGTTCGTCGGTTCGTCGAGAATGAGGAAGTTGCCGCCGCTCTTCAAAATACGCGCAAGCAACAGGCGGCTGCGTTCGCCACCGGACAATTTTTTGACGAGCGTCATAATACGGTCGTCGGAAAACAGAAAGCGTTTGAGGTAGGAGCGCACGGAAAGTTTCACATCGCCCCATTGCACGAACTCGGTGCCGTCGGCGACCTCATCGAGCACAGTGCGTTCTTCGTTCAGTTGGAGGCGGCCTTGGTCAACGTAGTTAAATTTGGTGAGCTGACCGGTTTTCACCGTGCCGGTGGTGGGCGGAATCTGGCCGATGATGGCCTTGAGCAAAGTGGATTTGCCCAAACCGTTGCGCCCGCAAATGCCGACGCGTTTGCCGTTCTCGAAATTGAAAGTGAAGCCGGAAAACAAAGTGCGGCCACCGGGAATGCTCATGCCCAAATCGGTAACATCCACGGTGCGATTGCCGAGTTGCGGCGGCGGCGGAATGCACAGCTCGACGTCTTCCTCGATGACGGGACCGGAGCGGGCGGCTTCGTCGTAATAGCGCTCGAAACGGTCTTTCTGCTTGCTGCGTTGCGCGCGCGGGCCTTGGCGCACCCACGCGAGTTCCTTTTTCAGAAACATCTGGCGCTTGTGCTCGACGGTCGCGTCGGCTTCCTGACGTTCGGCTTTCGCCAGCAAATATTCGGTGTAATTGCCGTCGTGCGAAAAGAATTTTCCATCGGACAATTCAATCATGCGTTTGACGACGCGATCGAGAAAATAGCGGTCGTGCGTGACGACGAGAAATGTGCCGTGAAATTCTTCCAAAAATTCCGCGAGCCATTCGATGGATTCGGGATCGAGATGGTTGGTCGGTTCGTCGAGAATCAGAAAATCGGGGCTGGAAACAATCGCGCGCGCCATCGCGACGCGCCGTTTTTCGCCACCGGAAAGCGTTTCGATATTGCGATCGCCGGCGGGACAATTCAAATGGCCCATCGCGATTTCGATGCGCTGGTCGAGCGTCCAACCTTCGAGCACCTGAATGCGATGATCCAAATATTCGTGGCGCTTCGAGTCGTGCGGCAGTGATTCAAATTCGGCGATCAAACCCAAAACGTGTTGCGCGCCGTCGCGAATGTTTTCGAGAACATTCTTCGTCGCATCGAGCATGAAATCCTGCGGCAGATAACTGACGGCGAGATCTTTTTGGCGCGCGACTTCGCCGCTATCGGGATTTTGCAAACCGGCGAGGATGCGGAGAAAAGTCGTTTTGCCCGCGCCGTTGCGGCCAACGAGCCCGAGGCGTTCGCCTTCCTGAATGCCGAGCGTGGTGGCGTCAAGAATGGTGCGGTCGCCGTAGCGAACGGAGATTTCAGAGGCGGAAATGATGGTGGGCATCGGGGAAATTTATGATTTACGATTGGCGATTTACAAATGGTAACAAGAGGTAACAAGACGGAGATACGAATTGGCACGAATTCAAATCAGCTGAAATCAATTCGTGATAATTCGTGAAATTCGTGTCTCCTAATCCGTGTGCATCGGTGTTCATCCGTGGTTTATTCCTTCGCCGTTTGCACGGGCACGGCGGAGAGCGGCGTATTTTTATTTGTCTCGTTGAAATAATTCGCCGACCACTCGTTCTGAAAAAGAATGACGGCATTTTTGCCGATGTCATAGGCGAGCTTCGCGCCGGTCGGCAACGAAAGCGCGTCGAGCGCGTCTTCGGTAATATCGGTCGGCAGCCAACGCACGACGCTCCAGGAGGCAGGTTCGAGGCGGGATTCCGCACCGTATTCGCTTTCGAGGCGAAACTGGACAACTTCAAATTGCAGCGGGCCGACGGCGGCAAGCAGCGGCGTCTTGATGGACGAATTGCGTAGATACAACGCCTGAATAACGCCTTCTTGCAACAACTGGTCGAGGCCCTGGCGAAATTGTTTGTATTTCCCGGTGTTCGGATTGTGCAAGTAACTAAAGGCTTCCGGCGTGAAACGCGGAATTTCTTTGTAGAGAATTTTTGGATCGGTCGTCAGCGTATCGCCGATGCCAAAGCTGTCGTGGCCGACGAGGCCGATGACATCGCCGGGAAATGCTTCGTCCACCGTCTCGCGCTCGTTGCCGAACAGTTTATGCGAGCTGGAGAGACGAACTTTTTTCTCGGAGCGCGAATGGAAAACCGTCATGTCGCGATCAAACTTGCCGGAGCAAACGCGGATGAACGCAATACGATCGCGGTGTTTCGGATCCATGTTCGCCTGAATCTTGAAGATAAAACCGGAGAACGCGGGATTTTCCGGCGAAATTTCGATGCCGCCCATCACGCGCGATTTTGGCGCGGGTGAATGTTTCAGAAAACCGTCGAGCAAAAGCTGCACGCCAAAATTATTTACGCCGCTGCCGAAAAACACTGGCGTCGTTTTGCCCGCGAGCACGGCGGCTTCGTCGAAGGATTCGCCGGCCATTTCGAGCATTTCCAATTCTTCGAGCGTCTTGGCAAATTCTGCGTCGCTCAAATTTCCGCGCACCGCCGGATCATGCAGGCCGCCGACTTCCACTGGCGCGCGATATTTGCCGCCCACGACGCGTTCGAACGTGTGCATCGTTTTCGTCTGCCGGTCATAAATGCCTTGAAATTCCGGACCGTTACCAATCGGCCAGTTCACCGGATAAGCGCCGATGCCGAGCACGCGCTCCAATTCATCGAGCAGCGCGAGCGGCTCTTTCATCGGGCGATCGCACTTGTTCATGAAGGTAAAAATCGGCACGCCGCGCTGACGACAAACCTCAAAAAGTTTTCGCGTCTGCGGTTCGATACCTTTCGCGGAATCAATCACCATCACCACCGCGTCCACAGCGGTCAGCACGCGATAAGTGTCCTCGGAAAAATCTTTGTGACCGGGCGTGTCGAGCAGGTTTAGACGATAACCGTCGTAATCAAATTGCAGCACCGTCGAGCTGATCGAGATGCCGCGTTTTTTTTCCAATTCCATCCAGTCGCTCGTCGTGGCGCGCTGATTTTTGCGCGCGGTCACGCTACCGGCGAGTTGCACGGCGCCGCCGTAAAGCAGCAGCTTTTCCGTCAACGTGGTCTTGCCCGCGTCGGGATGCGAAATGATGGCGAACGTGCGTCGCCGCTGGATTTCTTGCGTGATGGTCACAAACGAGTCGCGGAGGATAGCAGAGAAAACCGCGCCGACAAGCCGCGATGCGGCGTAAAAGACTTTTAACGCCAAGGCGCGAAGACGCAAAAGGAAAAGCCAGACTGGAAGATTGAGAATGACAAAATCAGAAACAGATTTCGTCTTGTCACCTTTGCGAGTTTGTTTCCTGACTTCTTGGCGTTGAATTCCGTTGGGACCGTCGGCAATCGTGCTTGCCGCCCCGCGCAAACCGCGCATACTGTCCGCCGCTCAAAACTGCGCGCGTAGCTCAATTGGATAGAGCGTCGGTCTCCGAAGCCGAAGGTTGTGGGTTCAACCCCCGCCGCGCGCACCACTTCATTTCTGATTTGACGCGGTTCACCAAAAGCGCGACAACTCCGCAACCATGAATTTCAAACGCTGGTTCGCGTGGCTGTGTCTGGCGCTGATGCTGGTCGCGGAAATTTTTCTCTTCCGCGCCGTCCGCGAGAAAGACGCCGCGCAGACGGAACTGCGCGAAACGCAAATCCAGATGCGCGCGATGCAGTCGGAACTCGACGCGCTCCGAAAATCCGATGCTGGTTTGCAGGCGGCCGAAATCTCCCGTTTGCGCAAACAAAATGGAATTTACACAAACAAATTGGCCGCGTTGCAGGCGTCCGTTGTGCCTTTGATTTTGGAAAATCAATCCAACGCGACGCACCTCGCCACGGCGCGCACGGCGCTGCAATTGCAACAGCAACATTTGCAGGAACTCGAAAACCTCAATAACCAAATCGTCAATGCCAGCACGGCGGCAATCGATGCGAGCGCTACAGTCATCGCCAAAAAAACTTGTCTGAATAATCTGCGCTTGATTGACGACGCGAAACAGCAATGGGCGACTGATTTTGGCAAACCGGACAGTGCCGTGCCCTCGGAAAAAGATTTGGCGCCGTATTTGAAAAATAAAATTCTGCCTGTTTGTCCGGGCGGGGGCATCTATCTCATCAATGCCGTGGACGAATTGCCGACGTGCTCCGCGCCCGGCCATGTGCTGCCGGAATAATTTTTTGCCGAGATAAATTAACGGCGGCGGACGTTAATTATTTAATGGTCATCATGAAATGATTACATGGCCTGACTGCAGTTAATTCTTCCAATTTTGTCCGGCCAAATTTAGAATCAACCTCTAATTTCTTAACATTCTTAAAAAACTATGGCTGCTGATACCTCTGTCGTCAAAGCTGTGGAAGCTCCACCGCTCAAACCCATTCAACTCAAATCCAAACTCGCGCCGACGCCCACGGCCGCGTTGAAATATTTTCAGAAGGTAAAAAATTCCACCGGTGCGGAAGTCACGCTGGCCGATCCGCGTGCCAGTCGCGCGGCGGTCGCACTCATGGATGTTCACGCAGTCGTCGGCGGTGCGGCGTGCCATTGGGGCGGTCCAGCGGCGTTCGCGGAAATCATGTCGACGGTTCACGGCGTCATGTTCGCGACGCAAGGCCGCGAGTGGCACGAAGCATTCAATTTCGTGAATGACGCTGGCCACGCGGAAAATGGCGTTTATGCCGTGCGCGCACTTTATGGTTTCGACGGCATGACGCTAGAGACGCTGAAAGGTTTTCGCGGCATCCACAGCAAACTCACCGGCCACGGCGAATCGCACATCAATCCCGAAGGCGTTTTGCTGAGCAACGGCCCGCTGGGATCTTCGCTGCCGCAGGCGCAAGGTCTCGCCATCGGTGACAAAATTGCGCAGCGCGACCGCGTGACCATCGTGACGATTTCTGACGGCGCGAGCATGGAAGGTGAAGCGAAAGAAGCGTTCGCCGCCATTCCTGGTCTCGCCGCCAAAGGAAAATTAAATCCGTTCGTGATGATCATTTCCGATAATGATACCAAGCTCTCCGGCCGCATCACGGCGGATTCGTTCAGCATGAACCCGACATTCAACAGCATCGGCGGACTCGGCTGGAATGTTTTGCACGTCGCCAACGGAAATGATTTGTCGGAAGTTTATCTCGCGCTCGAAAAAGCCATCGCCGCCGCGAAAGCCGACCCGACGAAACCGATTTGCATCCTCGCCAAAACCATCAAAGGCTTCGGCGTGAAATCCACGATGGACAGCGCGTCCGGCGGACACGGTTTTCCGCTCGCGAACGGCGAAAAAATAATTCCGTTCGTGGACGAGATTTACGGGAACGCGACGCCGGAAGAATTTGCGAACTGGGCGAAAACTTTGCGCGCGGATTGGGAAAAATCCGAAGCCGCGAAAAAGGCGAAAGCCGCTGCTGCGCCCGCCAACGCCGCGCCCGCCGTGAAAAAAGACAAGGTTCAAACCGGTCTCGCCAAAGCCGCCGTGCGCGCGGCGACGGAAGGATTGCCCGTGTTTTCCGTTTCGGCGGATGTGCAAGGTTCGACCGGCATCAGCCTCTTTCACAAAAGTTTTCCCGACCGCTGGATTGAAGTCGGCATCGCCGAATCGAACATGATCAGCGTCGGTGCGGGTCTCGCGAAATCTGGTTTCATTCCCATCGTGGACACGTTCGGCCAGTTCGGCGTGACGAAGGGAAATTTGCCTTTGACGATGGCCGCGCTCTCGCAAGCGCCCGTCATCGCGATGTTTTCGCACATCGGTTTTCAGGACGCAGCGGACGGCGCGAGTCATCAGGCGACGACATTTTTCGCCGCCGTTTCCGCGATTCCGCATACGTGCGTCATCGCGCCGAGTTGCTCGGACGAAGCGGAATCGTTGATGTATCAGGCGATTAAAAAATTCGCGGCGGATCGCGCGGCGGGCAAGGACGGCGAGAATTACATTTTCTTCGTCGGTCGCGAAAATTATCCGCTGACGTGGATCGAAGGCGCGCAATTTCCGTGGGGCAAAGCGCAAATCCTTTCCGAAGGCAGCGACGTGGTGCTCATCGGCTGCGGCGTGCTGGTGAACAAAGCGATTGAAGCCGGAAAACTTTTGGCCGCGAAAGGTATCAAAGCCACGGTCATCAATAATCCGTTCGTCAACCAAGTGGATTTGGAAACCATCGGGGCAGCGGTAAAAAAATGCGGCGGCAAAGTTGTGACCATCGAAGATCATCAGGTCATTGGCGGCATGGGCGCGCAAGTTTCGCACGCACTGTCGAATTCCGGCATCGCGCACTCAGTGAAATCGCTAGGTATCCACGGCGAGTTCGGCCAGTCGGCTTACATGGCAGAAGAACTTTATGTGAAGCACGGTTTGACCGCGCCGAAAATGGTTGAAGCCGCGCTCGCGCTGCTGGGAAAATAATTTTCAAAAATTAAATTCGGCTCAAGCCCGCGTGTCGCAAGGCGCGCGGGCTTTTTGTTTTTCACCGGCAAAATTCACAAGCAACCTGTCCATTCATCCATTGCACAAGATGGCTAGTTCCTTACAATTCGGGAATGGCACACCCGTCCCCGAAAAACAGCCAAGTCGATTGGCGCAACGACGCCGAACTGTTTGACCTCATCCGCGCCGAACTTTACACGCCGGTCGTCGGCGACATTCTCGACGACCTCGGCTTCACACATCAGTTTTTGCCGCAACCGATCCAGCCCGCGCGCGAGGAAATGAAGCTCGCCGGCCGCGCGATGCCGGTCGTGATGATTGATGTTTTCGGCAAACAGAAAAAACCGTTCGGCCTGCTCACGGAAGCGCTCGACCAACTTGAATCCGGCGAAATTTATTTGGCGAGCGGCGGCGAAATGCGTTGCGCCTATTGGGGCGAAATCCTCACGGCCACGGCGAAAAAACGCGGCGCAGTCGGCGCGGTCATCAACGGTTTTCACCGCGACACGCCGAAAGTGCTGGAACAAAACTGGCCGGTTTTTTCGCGCGGACGCTTCGCGCAGGATTCCGGCGTGCGCACGCAAGTTGTGGATTATCGCTGTCAGATTGAAATCGGTCAGGTCACGGTGCAACCGGGCGATTTGGTTTTTGGCGATTTGGACGGTGTCGTCATCGTGCCCAAAAAGGTTGAAGCCGAAGTCATCGAACGCGCGCTGGCAAAAGCGCGCGGAGAAAAACTGGTTCGCAAAGAAATTGAAGCTGGCATGAGTAGCACGGCGGCATTTAAGAAATACGGGATACTTTGATTTAACCGTAAGGAACGCAAAGAACTCAAAGAAAGGAAAAACATGAAAGACGTAAAAGCATTGTGTGACCGAGTGCGACAGATTGCTTATGACATTCATGTTTATCATGGCCACGGGCATCTTGAAAAAGTTTATGAGAACGCGCTCGCGCATCGCTTGATGAAGGCCGGCGTGAAATTCAAACAACAGCATCCCATCAATGTTTTTGACGAAGATGGAACGCTGATTGGCGAATACCTCGCGGACTTGCTGATTGAGGACTCTTTGATCGTAGAATTGAAGACGGCCAGAACGCTCGCTCCCGACCATGAAGCGCAAGTCCTTGGTTATCTAAAATCGTCCCGACTCGAACACGGTCTGCTCATCAATTTCGGTTCATACAAATTTGAAATCCGAAAATTCGCATGGTCCGAACAAGTGCAAAAATCCAAAGCCGGTCTGGTGTCTTGTCTTATCTCTGTGCTCTTTGCGTCCTTTGCGGTTAAATAAAAATGAACCCACGCGCCTTCCAAATTCAACCGCAGGACAACGTCGCCACGATGATTGACGATGTTCAGTCCGGCGCGGTTGAAATTTCCGGCGCAGCGCGCGAAGAAATTTCCACGTCCGAAAAAATTTCGCATAGTCACAAAATCGCCGTGCGCGACATCGCGGTTAATGAAGCCGTCATAAAATTTGGCGTGCGGATCGGCCATGCGACACAGGCGATTCCGCGCGGCGCGTGGGTGCATCTGCACAATCTCGCCAGCGATTTGGACGAACGTTCCGGCACACTCGACCTTCATTCCGGCGCGCCGACGGACACCGTGTATGAATAAAAATTTACCAACGTGGGAAGGATTTTTGCGCGCCGACGGACGCAAGGGCATTCGTAATCTCGTGCTCGTCATTTACACGGTCGAGTGCGCACAGTTTGTGGCGCACGCCATCGCGCACGGAGAAACGGATGTGCACGTCATCGGCTTTCCAGGCTGCTACGATAATCAATACGCCGTGCGCCTGATGCTTGCGCTCGCGCGGCATCCGAACGTCGGCGCGGTGCTGTCGGTCGGACTCGGTTGCGAATACACGCAGCCGGGGAAAATTGCCGAGGTTGTTCGCAAATCCGGTCGTCCGGCGGAATCATTTTTTATTCAGGACGCGGGCGGCACGAGCAAGAGCATCGCGCGTGGCAAAGAAATTTTGTCACGTTTACGGAAAGAAATTTCCGAAGTGAAACGCGTGCCAATGTCGCTCGCAGATTTAACCGTCGGTTGCGAATGCGGCGGCTCGGACGGCACGAGCGGACTCGCGGGCAATCCGGTTGTCGGCGCATTTTTTGACCGGCTCGTGGACGCGGGCGGACGCGCGGTGTTCGAGGAAACTGTTGAAATGATTGGCTTGCGTAACATTTTGCAATCGCGCGCGGCGAACGAAGCGGCGCGCACGGAACTGGCTGCCGCGTATGACAAGGCGGAAAATTATTGCAAACAAGTGCGGCAATTTTCCGCGTCGCCGGGAAATTTTGCGGGCGGCCTCACGACGATTGAGGAGAAAAGCATGGGCGCATTTGCGAAGGGTGGTTCGCGTCCGATTCAAGGCGTCATCAAGGTGGCCGAAGCGCCGCGTGGGCCGGGCTTGTGGATTTTGGACAGCGTGCCGGACGCGCATTTTATGCAGTTCGGCTACACGAATCCGAACGACAGCGAAGGCATCATGGATTTGATTTCGTCCGGCGCGCAGATTGTTTTATTTGTCACCGGACGCGGCAGTGTCATCGGCAGCCCGATTGCGCCGCTCATCAAAATCACCGGCAACACGCAGACATATCAGCGCATGATTGAGGACATGGATTTCAACGCCGGTCGCGTGCTCACGGGCGAAATTTCTCTCGCTGATGCGGGTGAAGAACTGCTCGCGCTGGTGACGCGCATTGCCAAAGGCGAACCGGCCAAACCAGAATTGCTCGGCCATCGCGAATATTTTGTGATGTATAAACATCAGGACACGCCGTCGCTCACGGCGGGTTGCCGCGCGTGATTTTATTTAACCGCAAAGAACGCAGAGAACACAAAGAATTAAAACAATGAACAAGTTAAATTCCCAATCTCCATTCAATCTCACTGGCGAAACGGCGCTCATCACGGGCGGCGGAACTGGGCTTGGTCTCGGCATGGCGAAGTGCCTTGCGAACGCGAGCGCGAAAGTTGTGCTCGTTGGCCGGCGCGAAGAAGAATTGAAAAAAGCCGTGGCCGAAATTGGTTCGCAGGCGTCATTCGTCGCGCATGACATCACGCAATTGAATCGCGCGGGTGAATTGATTGCTGCCGCTGAAAAAATTGCGGGCGCGCCGATTTCCATTCTCATCAACAACGCGGGAATTCATTTGAAGAAACCCGCCGCTGAAACGAAGCCGGAAGAATTTCAATCGGTTCTCACCACGCACGTTTGCGCGGCGCAGGCGTTGACGACAGCGGTGTTGCCGGGAATGCTCGCGCGCGGCCACGGAAACATTTTGTTCACAGCTTCGATGGCGTCGCTGTTCGGCATTCCGCTGGTCATCGCGTATTCGGCGGCGAAGAGCGCGTATGTCGGCATGGTGCGGACGCTCGCGTCGGAAATTTCTGGCAAAGGCGTGCGCGTGAACGCCATCGCGCCCGGCTGGATTGAATCGCCGATGTTACGCAAAGCACTCGACGGCGACCCGGCGCGCTCGAATAAAATTCTTTCGCGCACGCCGATGGGAAAATTCGGCGAACCCGACGACATCGGCAACGCGGCGGTGTTTTTGTGTTCGCCCGCTGCGAAATTTATTACCGGCGTGGTGCTGCCGGTGGATGGCGGCGCAAGCATTGGCTTTTGACGGAACAAATTTTTCATACGCTGCGACTGGCTCCGGCGCAACTGACAAAAATAAATTGATTTTCGCCGTAGTTGCGTCCGACTTGACGGATTTCATTCTTGGCTTTCACCGTTAGTCGGCTAGTCTAGCCGCTCTAAAAATTTATGATTGAAACGGACATTGAATTATTGAAGGGCATCGCCAACACGTTGCGTATCCACTCCATCGAAGCGACCACGGCGGCCGGCAGCGGCCATCCGACAAGTTGCTGCTCGGCGGCGGATGTCGTCGCCGCGCTGTTTTTCGGCCACATGAAGTATGATGCGAAGAATCCGCATTACTACAACAACGACCGTTTCATTTTGTCCAAAGGCCACGCCGCGCCGCTGCTTTACGCCGCGTGGGCGGAAAACGGTTTCGTCCCGATTCCTGAATTGCTGAAGCTCCGCCAGTTCGGCAACGACCTCGAAGGTCATCCGACACCGCGCCTCGCGTTCGCCGATGTGGCGACGGGTTCGCTCGGTCAGGGCCTCGGCGTCGGCGTCGGCATGGCCCTCGCGGCCAAGCAGGACAAGCTGGATTACAACACCTACGTTCTCCTCGGTGACGGCGAAATCGCCGAAGGTTCCGTTTGGGAAGCCGCGAACCTCGCGGGCTTTTACAAATTGAGCAACCTCATCGCGATTGTTGACGCGAACCGCCTTGGGCAAAGCCAGGCAACGATGTTCGGTCACGACATCAACATTTACGTCAAACGTTTTGAATCCTTCGGCTGGCGCGTCGAAACCCTCGACGACGGCCACGACATGGAAGAAATCATGGAAGTTTTGAGCGGCGTCGGCCTCGACGAACGCCCGCTCGCGATTATCGCCAAAACCTACAAAGGCGCTGGCGTTTCGTTCTTGCAGGACAAAGATAATTGGCACGGCAAACCGCTCAATGCGGAAGAAGCTGCGAAAGCCATCGCCGAACTTCAGCCCAGCGCGAAGTCCGGTCTCGGCGTCGCGATTCCCGCGCCGACCGCCCTGCCCGCGCCGAATCTCGCCGCGCCTGCGAGCTATCCGGCCATCAGCTACAAGCTCGGTGATTCCATCGCCACGCGCGAAGCTTACGGCGTCGCGCTCGCCCGCATCGGCGAAGTTGATCCGCGCATCAACGCGATGGACGGCGACACGAAAAACTCCACCTTCGCGGATAAATTTTTCAAGAAATTTCCCGAACGCTCCACGGAATGTTTCATCGCGGAACAAAATCTCGTTGCCGTCGCCATCGGTTACGCCACGCGCGGACACGTTCCGTTTGCCTCGACTTTTGCTACCTTCTTCACGCGCGCCGCTGATCAGATTCGTGTCGCTGGCATTTCACAATCCAACTTGAAGCTCGTCGGCTCGCACGTCGGCATCAGCATCGGCGAAGACGGTCCGTCGCAGATGGCGCTGGAAGATTTGGCGATGATGCGCGCGGTCGTTGGCAGCACCGTTTTGTATCCGGCGGAAGCCGTCGCGACGGAAAAATTGATCGAACAAATGGCGACCGCCAAAGGCGTTTGCTTTCTCCGCACCTCGCGCCCGAAGACGCCGGTCATTTACGGCAACGACGAAAAATTCCCCATCGGTGGCGCGAAAGTTCTTCGCACCGGCGACAAAGTCACCATCGTCGGCGCGGGCGTCACATTGTTTGAAGCGTTGAAAGCGGCGGACACATTGAAAGCCGAAGGCGTCAACGTCACGGTCATTGACGCTTACAGCATCAAGCCGCTCGGCAAAAAAGAAATTCTCGCCGAAGCAAAAAAGACGAACAACACCGTCATCACGGTCGAAGATCATTATTCCGAAGGCGGCCTCGGCGACGCGGTCGCAGGCGAACTTTCGAGCGAAGGCATCAAGGTTCACAAGCTCGCCGTCGTCGGCATCCCGCGCTCCGGCCACGCGGCGGAACTCATGGCCGCGTTCGGTATTGACGCCGCCGCGATTGTGAAAAAAGTGAAATCGCTGTAAGAAAATTCTATTCTCAAAAGCGCGGAGAAGAAATTCTCCGCGCTTTTTTCTTTTTACCGGAGCGCGCCCGTCCCCGGACGCAGCAACGTCAGAATAAACGATAGTCCAAAAACTTTAAGCGCATTGGCAAATCCACATTACTGCGCCCGAGGACAGGCGCACTCCGGATATTTTTATTTTTTGCCAGCCGCAGAAAATTGGTGCAGATTATTTCAGCGATGGCCGATAAGCCAAAATTTCTTCAAGGCAAGCTGCTGCTCGACAGCGGACAGCTCGGCGGCTCGTTTTTTCAGCGCACCGTCCTGCTCGTCTGCAAGCACGATGCCGAGGGCGCGTTCGGCCTCGTTCTCAACCGCAGCGTCGGCAAAACCGTCGGCGATCTCATCATCGCCGACCTGCCGGAACCGCTCAAGGCCGCGCCGCTTTATCTCGGCGGCCCGGTGCAACCCGGTGCGTTGAGCTATCTGCACACCGACAGTTTTATTCCCGAAGCCGACGTGCTGCCCAACCTCGCGCTCGGCCATTCGCTCGACGACCTGCTCGAAATCGGCGAGGCTTTTTCCGCGACCAAAAAAGTGCGGATGTTCGCCGGCTACTCCGGCTGGTCGCCCGGCCAGTTGGAAAATGAAATGAAACGTAAATCCTGGCTCACGTTTCCCGCGACCGTCGAACTCATTTTTGAAACGCCGCCCGAACATCTCTGGCAAAAAGTTTTGCAAAGCAAAGGCGGCTGGAAAAACAAACTGCTCTCGCAAATGCCCGAAGACTTGTCGTGGAACTAAAAATCAATTCGCCTCGACGCAGAGAAACGACGTGTTCATTGCCGCTTGAATCTCCACATTTTTCAAACACGCGGGAACCAGACAGAAGTCGCCGGACTTTAGTTCCGCAACAATTCCGCTGCTGTCGTCAGCGATAGTCGCCGCGCCTTTCGTGATGGCGATGATTCGCAAATAGCTTCCGGATAATTTCACGAAACCGGCGTTTTCAAACACCATTTCCTGCACGTTGAACAACGGGTCTTCTACGAGTTGCCGGAATTTGAAATTCGGCGCGTTGCGATAATTTGCCGGAACCAGCTTCGGCTCGAAGTCATTAAAATCAATGCTGGTGAGCGATTGTGCGATGTGCAGCTCGCGCGGCTTACCGTCGAGTCCAACGCGGTTCCAATCAAACACGCGATACGTCGTGTCGGAATTTTGCTGGATCTCAAAAATCACCAAACCGTCACCAATGGCGTGAACGCGTCCGCTGGGCAGAAACATCGTGTCGCCCGCGCGCACGGGAATTTTGTGGAAACAATCCGCCACGCTGCCGTCGGCAATTTTCTTTTCAAACTCCGCGCGCGTGACGCCGTTTTTGAGACCGACATACAAACTCGCATCCGGCGCGGCATCGGCGATAAACCACATTTCGGTTTTGGGTTCGCCTTTCAGTTCCGCTGCCTTGCTCGCGGGCGGATGGACTTGCAGCGACAATTTTTCGCGCGCATCCAAAATTTTGCAGAGCAATGGAAAACGATTTTCAGCGGCAGGTTTCGCGTCGCCGAGAATTTCCGCGGCGTGATTTTCCATCAGCCAGCGCAAATTTTTTCCAGCGAGCGAACCGTTGGCGATGACGCTGGCGTCGCCGGGTCGGTCGGAGATTTCCCACGATTCACCGATCGGTTTTCCGGCGGGAATTTGTTTGGCAAACAGCTGTTCCAGTTCGCGTCCGCCCCAGATACGATCTTTGAAAATCGGCTGGAAAACAAAGGGATAAAGCATACTCACGCAGCGACGGCAGCGACCGCGTCACGCGGCGGTTTCATTTGCGCGGCGTCGTCGGCCTTCTCGGTGAAATGGCCGTGCGCGCGGAATTTTTCGTAACGCTTTTTCAGACGCTCCGGCACGGGCAGCGCGAGAATTTCTTCGAGGTGTTTGACTAAGTGCGTTTTCAGAGTCGCGGCAATTTCACCCAAATCAGTGTGCGCGCCGCCGAGCGGTTCGGGCACGATTTCGTCAACAAGTTTGAGTTCCAACAAATCTTTTGCGGTGATGCGGAGCGCGGCGGCGGCTTTGGCGGCGTTGGCGCGATCTTTCCACAAAATTGCCGCGCAGCCTTCGGGGCTGATGACGGAATAATACGCATTTTCCAAAATCAAAACGCGGTCCGCGACGCCGATGCCGAGCGCGCCGCCGGAACCACCTTCGCCGATGACGGCGGTGATAATCGGCACTTCGAGCAACGTCATTTCGCGCAGGTTGACGGCGATGGCTTCGGAGATGTGGCGTTCTTCCGCGCCAATGCCGGGATACGCGCCCGCCGTGTCAATGAGCGTGATAATGGGCAGGCCAAATTTATTCGCGAGCTTCATTAGGCGAAGCGCCTTGCGATAACCTTCGGGATGTGCGGAACCGAAATTGCGTAAAATATTTTCCTTCGTGTCGCGGCCTTTTTGCGTGCCGATGACCATGACGTGATGTCCGGCCAGTCGCGCAAAACCGCAGACCATCGCGTGATCGTCGGCAAACAGACGGTCGCCGTGCAGTTCCTGAAAATCGGTGAAGGCCTTCTCGAAATAATCCAGTGTGTAAGGGCGTTTGGGATGGCGCGCGAGCTGGACCCGCTGCCACGGCGTGAGGTTCAGAAAAATCTGGCGGCGCGTTTCCTGAATCTTTTTCTCGATGATGAGAATTTCTTCCTCAAAGCTGATGCCGAGCGAATGTTTTTCCGGATGCGCGCGGAGTTCGTCGAGTTTATTCTGCAGTTCGATAATGGGCTTTTCGAAGTCGAGCCGATGTTTCATACGTTGTGGAGAATACGCTTTGGCGGTCGTTCAATCAATTCTTAATCCCGCTTTCGATTCGGATTAAAAACCTGTTTATATTTAGTAGCTAATCATAAAAAAGCGAAAGGCCGGACTTGCGTCCGGCCTTTGCGGTGATGAGGTTAAATACGCCTTCACCGAGGCGCTCAGAAGGGCGATGCGACCAACTTGGTCGCTGTCCGAGCCGCACCGCAAGCAAAACCTCTATGCCAACCCTAAACGGACAGCGAAATTTTCAAACAACGCTGATTCAGACGTTGCCGCCGCGAAAAAGGTTCAAATAATTTTTAAAAATCTTTGTGACCGACAACACTTTTATAGATACCTAAATAACCGTTTGGTTACAAGAAAAAACTCCGAAATAAAAATCGGGAGGGACGCTGCTCGCGCCCCTCCCGATTTAAGATTCAAATTTTATTTTATCACCTGCGGCTCATGCCATTCGTGGCCGGTTTGCGCCAGCAGATCGTCAGCGGCGATTGGCCCCCAAGTGCCGACGGCGTAAAATTCGCGGTTCGTAAGCGGCTTACCTTCCCAGCCGGCGCGAATGTCGTCGGCAATCTTCCAGGCGGTTTCAACTTCGTCACGGCGGATAAACAGAGTCGCGTCGCCGGCGATGGCTTCGAGCAAAAGTCGCTCGTAAGCTTCGGGCGTGTAAGCGCCAAATTCCGCGTCGTAGCTAAAATGCATCCGCACGGGGCGCACGCCGATGGCGAGGCCGGGAATCTTGCCGTTGAAATGCAGCGAAATACCTTCGTTCGGTTGCAAGCGGAGCGTGAGTGCGTTGGCATCGAGATGCGAACCGCATTGCGCGGCGAACAAAACATTTGGCGTGGGACGGAATTGAATCCGCACTTCGCTCGCGCTTTGCGGCAAATTTTTTCCGGTGCGTAAATAAAATGGCACGCCGCTCCAGCGCCAGTTATCAATCAATAATTTAAGCGCGACGAAAGTTTCGACGTTTGAATCCGGCTTCACTTTGACTTCCTGCCGATAACC
>CAILDU010000102.1 GCA_903833055.1 uncultured Verrucomicrobia subdivision 3 bacterium
GAACGAAGATCACAAGGGCGATATGCGTTCGCTCGTCCACAAAAGTTTCGCGCAGGTGCAGAAGGAAGGCGTCATCAAATTGTTCAAGAGCTATCGCAAGGATTACAAGGATGGCGAGTCGAAGCGCGATTTTCTCTACGTCAAAGATTGCGTAGCGATGACGCTGCACCTCGCCGCGACGCCGAAAGCAAATGGACTTTTCAACATCGGCAGCGGCGGCGCGCGGACGTGGATTGATCTGGCGAATGCCGTTTTTACCGCGACCAAAAAACGGCCGGTTATCAAGTTCATTGAGATGCCGGAAGTGATTCGCGACAAGTATCAATACTTCACGCAGGCGAATCTGCTGCGGTTGCGCGGTGCGGGCTATGCCGCGCCCGTAACATCGCTCGAAAATGCCGTGCACGATTACGTCCGCAAATATCTCATCACGGACAAACGGCTGGATCCGTCGGTGGATTAATCTTCCGCGAACAGGTATTCCAAATCCACCGCCGTGAGGCTGCGCGCGAAACCTTCTTCGCCCAAAACATCCGCGATGGTTTGCGCTTTGCTCTGTTGCAGTTCCCAGATTTTTTCCTCGACCGTGCCGGGCGCGATGAGGCGGTAGGCATTGACGGTTTGCGTCTGGCCGATGCGATGCGAACGGTCAATCGCCTGCGCCTCGACCGCCGGATTCCACCACGGATCGTAAAGCACCACGTAGCTGGCGTTCGTCAGATTCAAACCCGTGCCCGCCGCGCGCAAACTCAAGAGAAACACACACGCGCCAGTTTCTTTTTGGAAATCGTTGACGACCGCCTGACGGTCCTTCGTCTGGCCGGTGAGAATGTGCGTATGGATGTTGCGCGCCTGACATTCTTTTTCGAGCAGTTGCAACATCTGGACAAATTGCGAGAACACCAAAACTTTTTGGCCGTCAGCGATGAGCGGGTCGAGCAATTCAAACAGTGTTTCCGTTTTGCCGGACGCAGTGTCGTTGCCGACGAGCGCGGGATGGCAGCACACTTGGCGCAAACGCGTGAGCGCGGCGAGGACGTGCATCTTCGATTTGTTCAAGCCCTGCGTCTCGACCGCCTTCATCACTTGATCGCGGCTGCGGCGCAGTTCGGCGAGATAAAGCATCCGCTGATCTTCGCCGAGCGGACAATCGCGACGTTCCTCGATGCGATCCGGCAAATCTTTTGCGACGTGCTTTTTCAAACGGCGCAGCAGCAGCGGACGCAATTTCGCGGACAAACGGCGGCGCGCGATGCGTTGTTCGGCCTCGGCATTTTCGCCGCCTTTCGGCTCGTAAGTTTCGAGAAAATGTTCCTGATTGCCGAGATAACCTGGTTGGATGAAATCCACGATGCTCCACAAATCGAGCAGACGATTTTCCAGCGGTGTGCCGGTGAGCGCGATTTTATTTTCGCACTTCAACTGCTTCACCGACTGCGTGACCTGCGCGCCGGGATTTTTGATGAACTGCGCTTCGTCAAGAATGACGGCACGAAAACTGAACTTGTGAAATTCTTCCAAGTCGCGGCGGAGCAGCGCGTAGTTGGTGACGATGATGTCGTGCTGCGGAATTTGTTTCCGCAAGTTGTGTCGCGCCGCGCCGCTTTCGAGGACGAGCACTTTCATATCCGGCGTGAATTTCTCCGCCTCGCGCCGCCAGTTGTGCAAAACTGAAGCGGGACAAATCACGAGCGACGGCTTGGGATTTTTTTTGTTTTGTTCTTTCAGCCAAGCCAGCCACGTCAACGTCTGCAACGTTTTTCCAAGACCCATGTCGTCGGCCAGAATTCCACCGAGCCGAACTTGAACGAGATGCGCGAGAAAATCAAATCCGTCCTTTTGATACGGACGCAATTCCGCTTGCAGCGACTTCGGCAATTCCGCCGACGGCACACCTTTGAAATCGCGCACGCGTTCGCGCAAAGCCAGCGCTTCCGGCGAATCCACGAAGCGTTGCAATCCGTTTTCGTCCAGATGTGCGACGTGTTCGAGCCCGACTTTTTGCGGCACGGCGATGAGTCCGTCCACGCCCATGTCGGCCATCGCCTCGTGCGCTCCCTGCACGGCGTTCGTGTCGAGTTCGACCCAGCCGGAATTCGGCAATTTGACGAAGCGACTTGTCGCGGCGGCAAGCCGTTCCAAATCCGCTTTACTCAGTTTCAATCCTTCCGCTTCCCATTCGGCGGAAACGGAAAGCCAGTCAATGCCGCTGCCTTTGACGACGAGGCGCGGCTTGAGCGCGCGCGGTGTGAGGAACAAACGATGGAACGCAGCGTTGCCGAGAAATTCCGCTTCGACCGGTTTGGACGCCCACGCATCGGCAAGCGAACCGAGAAAATTTTCATTGGCGTCGCCAATCCACAAACCGGGTTCCTGCATGAACCAGTCCAGTTTTCGCAGCCATTGAATGGCGGGATCAAGTCGCGGGTCGTCGAGAATTTCCGGTTTTTCGCCTGATTTTATAAGGCGATTGTGCGGTGTCCATTCGTGTCCGCTCCAAACCCAGGTGCTCTTATCACGCGCGCTCGTCGCGAGCAGGCGCAGGCGCACCGTGTCGTCGAGCAGTTCAAAAACAAACTGCGGCGAGGCGGCGTGCGCGACGCAAAGCTGTTCCCAATCCACGCCGTGATTCGTCTGTGTCTTCCGCAAATGCAGCAGCAAACGGTGGCTCAACTTGCGGACGGGCACGGACGGTTTTTGCGCGAGAAATTTCAATACGCCGGTCGGCGGCGCATTGCGTAACAGGAAAAATTCATTGCCGACGAGCGCGACGGGCGACTGACGGTTGAAAAATTTTGCATCGCCGACGGAATGATTATTTCCATCCGGCAACGCGATGCGGTGCGTGAAGGAAAGTTCCTGTGTGCCGTTTTCGAGATGCGGCGTCAGGGCGACGATGTGGCCGTGGAAAAAAATCGGTTTTCCATTCGCGGCGGATTCGAGGCGGTCGGTGTTGCCCCAGCGCGCGAGCCATTGCAAAAGTTCGGCATCGGAAAGCAGCAGGGTGGTGGCGTTGTTCGCGCGCTCGCGGTGCGTCTCGTAAATCCACTGGATGAATTCCCAATCCCACGGCGTGAAGAGTTCCTGCTCGTGCGCGGCGCGGACGACGAGGTCAACGAGGTCGTGGAGCGAACGCGCCTTCTCGCCGGTGCGCGGACGCAGCAAAAGAAATTGAATCGCGAGCCGGTAACGCGATGGTTCCTGTTCGTCCGGCTGCGGTTTGCAGACGACGCGCAAAGTCGCGCGCGGTGTATCGAGGTGCAATGGCGCGGGCGGCGAGAGCCAGTTTTCTAATTCGCGAACGAGCTGCAATTCCTGTTCGGCTTCTTCGGCGCGGGCAAAACGGTCGGGGCTGGCGTGCGGTTGCAGTTCCGGCGGCACGGAACGCTTCGCGCGCAGAAATAAAAATGCCAATTCTTCCAAGCGCGATTTGCCGGTGACGGCGAGAAGTTTTGTCCACCAATCGGTCGCGGGAAAATCGCGGCGCGAGAGCGAAAGTTTCTCAAAATAATCTTCCAGCGCGAGCCAGGCCCGCTGCGAATCCGGGCAGGTTGCAAAAATTTTCAGAATGTCTTCGCGCTCGTTGACGGTGGTTTTGGAGTCGGACAACTCGCGGCGCAAATCCGCGAACGCGCCATAAGTCTGCGACAAAACCTTGTGGTGCGCGTCGTATTTATTGGCGCCGGTGCGTGGCGTCCCGTTCCCGTTTCTGATTGGCGTTCTCGGCATTTGGGCAAAATTACTATGTTCTATCATTTCGACACAACCCGCGTTGCCGGTCAATCGCAAAGCAAAAGTTTTTTGGTCGGGTAAACCAATGGAAGGTTTTCCCGACATTGACACAAAGTTGGAAAGTGTTTAGACAATTGCGCCTGGTTGCGTTTGGGTATCTGATATGCAGTCGGTTGAAAAATGAGCGCTGGACCGACGGATAAAAAACTTGTGGCAAATTATTCCCTTCAAAAAAAAATCAACTGGGCGTTGGTGGTTCGCCTGTTGCTGGGTGCGGGCGTCATTCTTTATGTGTTATCACGGTTTATTCCTTGTGGGGCGGTGAGTGATTCGCCGGCGGTTGGCGAGCTGGATTATTCTTGGACGCAGGCGTTGCAAATTGGTTTTGCCACCCACCGACAATTCGGGACAGATATTATTTTTACCTATGGGCCGTGGGGTTTTCTGGGGTGTGGCTACTACCCACCAACCTATTTGATTTCGGTGGTGGCATGGGCCAGCTTGGCGTTGGTCTTTCTCCACGCTGGCTGGCGGCTGGCTTGTCACTTTTCGCGCAATCGGCTGGTGGCTGGACTTTGGCTGGTTGGTGTTACGGCGGCTGTCAGCATTCCGGCGAAGAACGATTTTAGTATTATACCAGTTGCTTGGGTCATGCTGCTTTTGTGCCAGCATTTTTTTTCGGAAGAGCCCGCGCTCACTCCAACCTCAATCCTGCTGGCGGCATCAATGGGATGGATGAGTCTGGTTAAGTTCACGAACCTTATGGAATGCGCGATCGTGCTCGCGGTTATCGCCGCTGACACTATTTTCCGGCGGCGGCGTTTTCCTTGGATGGTCGCGGTTTGGGTGGTGAGCCTGTTGTTCTTTTGGGTCGCCGCTGGTCAACGTTTAGATTTGCTTGAACCGTTTCTATTGAGTTCATGGCGGATTACCACCGGTTACACGGAAGCGATGATGTTATCCGGTGAGACAGAAACGCGTGCTGCTGTTTGCTATTTATTGCTGGCTACGCTGCTGTGCGTGTTGTTCGGCCGGATGGCTTGGTTGCGCTACCGATATTTTGCGGTGCTGCCGACGGTGGCGTTGGGGATGATTCTCTTCATGGTTTTTAAGATGGGTTATGTCCGCAATAGTTGGGAACACGAGGCGACTTCAGCCATGGCGTTGGTGCTGGTTTCGCTGATGGGTCTCGCGGTGTGCCAGAAGGAGCAAAAGCGGTTGCTGACAGCAACAGTGTGTCTGCTGGTGTTCGCCATGCTGTTCGCCGCGTCCACATTCAACTACTGGCTTCCAGGCAACGGCCTGAGCCGACAATTCGCCCAGACATTCAACCTCACCAGCTTGTTTGCGCCGGTGGCCGCCTCCAGCACCGGGTCTTTACGGAGCGAATATGAAAGCAGCTTGGCCAGCGAACGAAAGGACGTCCTTGTGTCGTCGATTAAGGGGAGTGCCGACCTGTATTCCTACGATCAAATCTTTCTCTTTGCGCATGGGCTTTCGTATCAACCGCGACCGGTCATGCAAAGCTATTCAGCCTATACGCCGGAATTAGCGGAAATAAATTCTGCCCATCTGCGGACGGCGCAGGCCGCCGACAACATTCTATTCGCAGTCCAGACGATTGATGGTCGGTTTCCGGCCTTGGACGATGGGCTTTCCTGGCCGGAATTACTGACACGTTATGATTTCAAGGGCGTGGCAGATGCCGAGGCGAAATTTCTGCTGTTATCGCGCGCCATTGCGCCGCGCACCTTTCATCTGATCCCGCTTCAAAACATTACAGCTAACATGGGTGAAGCGGTTGCTGTTCCCGCTATGATTAAAGGTCCGGTCTGGGCGGAAATCGTAATCAAAAAAACGCTCGCGGGAAAACTGGCTTCAATGCTTTATAAACCTCCGGTGCTGACGCTGGAAGTGACTTTGAAAGATGATTCGAAACATCGTTACCGGCTGGTTCCCGGCATGGCGGCCAGCGGATTTTTATTGTCGCCAATTATTGCGGACAACGCAGCTTTTGCCGCGCTCACCACCAAAGACTGGCGACAGGACTTGGCCCATTCCGAAGTGAAGTGGATAACCGTTTCAGCCAACACCCAATCGGGTTCAACAGTTTGCTATCAATCAACAATGGCCTTGCGGTTTTACTGTCTGGATTATCCTTTGCCGGATAGCTCAAAGATTCCATCGTCAGTGTTCAAGTCCAAAAATTGAAACATCGTCACGGTGCCAGAAGCTGGTTTGCAAACATTCCAATCTGCTGACGATGATGAGCCGCAGAGCTTTAATCTTAGGGATTATGGCTAGCCTCTACTTTGCGCCGGAAAACTAGAAAAGTTTCATCGCAAAGAAGGTAGGGGCGGCCCGGCAGCCAGCCGATAGCGGCAACCTTGTCACTCGCATCAAACCGTTGAACCTGCTCGTAGTATTTCTTAAGGCCGTCGGTGTCCACATAGGTTCCGTTTTGATACTCCCACGGTCGCAGCACCAGCCAGTCCGGTTTGAGTTCGAGATAAATTTGATTTTGCCGACCCAAACCAAGCCGTTTGCGAGCCTCAACCATTTCTTTGGAAGCGAGGCCTGGATAGTCGAGCATCTTTAGCCCGGAATAATAACCGATATAACCAAGCGGTTCCAACATCACGGTGTCATGCGGCGTCCGCGCATGGTCATGCAACCAGAGTCCGATGGGGCGGCGCACTCCATTTTCGATGAGTGACTGTTGCGCTTGGAGTTGTCGGGCGACGCAAATCGTGACCATCAATTGTCCGGCCAGCAGGCCAACGGCGGAAACGCGCAAAATTTTTGGCAGATGTGCAAACCAGCCACGGTTCCAGCCGAGTTGCGGAAAACGCATGGCTAGGGAAAGTGCTTGGTCGAAGATTAGTCCGAGGGTGAGATAACCAAACAGCGCCACGGCGGGCAGATACCAAGGCGGAAAATAGTTCAAGACATCCGTGAGATAAAAATTTCCAAAGAAATAGGCGAGGGAAAATAACCGAGCCTGTGGCCGTAAAACTGGAATCAACCAAGCAAACGCTGCCAGCAGTCCCAGCGCGGACATCAAAGAAATATAAGCCTCTGACCAACCGCCAAATTCGGCATAGCCGGGCAGAAAAGTATTAGGAATGCTCGTGCTGTAGGAAAATAAAATTTCACGCGGGAACAGCAGTAGGCTGGATAAGAGATGGTTCAGATGTAGGGGCGGTTGGCCGGCACCTTTGGCGATGATGGTATGTGGAACCGGCGAGCCGTAATACCACCAAGCCCACAAAAACCACGGCAAATAAAGCGCGGTGCATACCAAGGCGGCGGCAACAAACTTTTTCCCATGAGCCAAATTTGGCCGGACCACGGTTTTGTCTGACAGAAAAAACCATGATCCCAGTGCCAGCACGGCGATATATACGCAACTATCAGGTCGCGTCCACATCAAGCCGGCCCAGCCAACGCCGATGCGGAGGGTTTGTCTTGGGCCGTCCACCAGCAGACCATGAATCGTCAGCGCCAAGAAAAAACACAGCAGGCCGGTCTCCATGCCGTTGATGCTAAAATCCACCAGCTTCGCATCCAAACCAATCAGTCCAAGTGTTAGCCAATATGAAACCCGGCGTAATCGCAGTGTCTGCAATGACCGCAAAAGCAGCACTAGACCGGCAGCGAATGCGCTCATGCTGACGAATCGAAACAACCACAGGGCAAGGGTTTCCATTTGGTTGCCGGTGAGCCAACTAAAAGCTGCCGGCAGCAGCACTCCCAAAGGCGAAGTGAACGAGTGTAATCGTTCGCCGGGAGTATAAACCAAGCCGTGTCCCATAGCCAGATTCCGACTGGCGCGAAAAGTAATCCAGTAATCTTCCCAGACATGCTGCGTGAATGCGGCAAATGCCAAACCCACCAACAGGATGACGCCGAAGAGCGCCCACTCCGGCTTAACCACAGTTTTTTTCATGTGGGCGCGAATGTAGTGTGTGCTTAATTGATTTGTCAATGTTTTGAGCGGTCGCCATGGCAATGGCGGGCAATCAGAATGGGCCGAGAGCGAAATTGACGCTTGCCTGTTTTCTGCTAGATTGGTCGGCCAATTATGAATCGTAATCCGCACGTTGCAGTTGTTGGCGCGACCGGCGCAGTCGGCATCGAGATGATCAAGACGCTGGAAAAAAGAAATTTTCCGGTGGGCAAATTGACGCTGCTCGCGTCCGCCCGCTCGGTCGGCAAGAAGTTGAAATTTCGCGGCCAGGAAATCGCCGTGACGGAACTAACGAAGGATTCGTTTGCGGGAATTGACATCGCGCTCTTCAGCGCAGGCGGCAGTATTTCCAAAGAATTTGCGCCTGCCGCTGTCAAGGCCGGTTGCGTGGTCGTGGATAATTCCAGCGTGTTTCGCCAAGACGACAACGTTCCGCTCGTCGTGCCGGAAATTAATCCCGAAGACGTGAAGAAACATAAAGGCATCATCGCCAATCCGAATTGCACCACGGCGATTACGCTGATGGCGTTGTATCCGCTGCACAAAGAATTTGGCGTGAAGCGGATTTTTGCTTCGAGCTATCAGGCCGTTTCTGGAACCGGCGCGAAGGCGTTGGAAGAATTGGAGCGACAAGTTGAACAAATCGTCAACAAGCAGCCGGTGACGAAGGAAGTTTATCCGCACCAAATCGCGTTCAACGTGCTGCCCCATGTCGATTCATTTTTGCCGAGCGGTTACACGAAGGAAGAAATGAAGATGGAAAACGAAGGTCGCAAAATCATGCACCACGCGAATTTTCGCGCGAGCGTGACCTGTGTGCGCGTGCCGGTGTATCGCTCGCATTCGATTGCGGTCAGTGCGGAATTTGAAAAGCCCGTCACGGTGGAAGCCGCGCGTGCCGTCTTGAAAAAAGCGCCCGGCCTTGATCTCGTGGACGAACCAGAAAATAAAAAATATCCGATGCCGCTGAATACGACGGAGCAATATAACTGCGAAGTCGGTCGCATCCGTCTGGACTGCGCGCTCGATAACGGACTGTGTTTCTGGGTCAGCGGTGATCAATTGCTCAAAGGCGCGGCGCTGAACGCGGTGCAAATTGCGGAAGAGTTGTTGAAATAAAATTCAACCGCCAAGGCGCCAAGTCGAAAATTAAATCAGGAAGGCGGGAATTCAGGAAACTGATTTCCTGCCTTTTGCTTTTCTGGTCAAAGTTTTGTCGGCGTGGGCGGTGTAAGTAACCAATCAGTTACTTTTTATTTGAGGCGGTTGAAACTTTTGCTATTGTGCCGCCGTCCTTCTGGACACATACGATGTATCATTTGTTTTCCTTTCGTTCGCCAACTGTTTCGCGGGTGGTTTTACTATGAGCCGTCCGCGCAAATTAGAGTCCGCCGCTGCGACCAACGTGTTTCAATTTACCTTGGCAGGCTTGATTATTTTCAGCCTGGCGTTGATTGCCGGTGCGTCCTTCCTTACCTACAAATTTGCCGCCGTCAGCCATCCGAATCTTACGGCCGACACGTTTGCTGTGAATCCCAAAGACAAGAGCCGCTCGGTGCATGTCGGCGCGTGGGGCGAACTAATTACGCGCGACATCTCGCTGGAACGTCCGGCGGAATATCTCACCGAAGAAGTGACCGAACCGAAACCGGAAGTGTGGACGTTCAAAGGTCTCCAACCCGACGCCGTAAAAGCGTTGCTGCTGAAAAATGGTCTGACCGCCGCACAAGCCGCCGCTGCGTTCACGCCGGGGACGTTCGAGCAAACCAGTTCCGGCACACAACTCACGCCCTCCGCTGATTTTTTATTGTCGCTCAACGCGGCGACGCGCGAAAAACTTTATCCCGCGCTGGCCGGTCAGGGCATCAATCTATATCTCGATTATCCCTATATTTTTCCGAGCGATACCGTTGAATTCATTTACACGGATGCGCGGTTGCATCCCGACGACGTCGCGTTGTTGAAGCAACTAATTTATCCCAACGGCGACGCCAAGCAACTCGCTGACTACCAATTTCTGCTCAATCAAATTCCCACCGACGACCGCCGGGTGGCGTTGACCCGTGCGCTGTCGCAGCAATCTGCTGTGTTCGCCGGCCTGGTCATTCATCCGGACACGGACATTGATAAATTGGCCGCCTACTGGGGACACATGCCCAACGTCCGCTTCACCGACATTCGCCCGCTCATGGAATCGCTCAAGCGATTGCCCGAAGGTGGCAACTTGAGCCTGCTTTATTTGCTGCCCAAGTTTGCGCGCGACCGACTCTACACTTTTCCGCTACCACCCGAAGCTGGCGAGCCGACGATGGACTGCCACTGGACGACCTTCAATTTTTGCAACGAAACACCCGACAACCGGTTCAATGATCCGGCCTACGCCGTGCAATATATTCAGAAAAACTTTTATCAGATTGCCGCGCCTTCGCTTTATGGCGACGTGCTGTTGCTGTTGAATGATAAAAATGAAATCAAACATTCCGCTGTGTTTCTGGCCGACGACATCGTTTTTACGAAGAACGGGAATAATTATCGCCAGCCGTGGATGCTGATGCGGATTGCCGATTTGCTTGCCACCTATCCCGATAATCCACCGATGAAGCCGATTTATATGCGGCGAAAAACGGATTGAGCCGCGCCACATTTTTTACCGCCAAGACGCCGAGGACGCCGAGTCGGAAAGTAAATCAGAAAGGCAGAAATCCAAAAATGGGTTTCTGCTTTTCTCATTAAAATTTTCGTGCGGCTGGCGGTTGAAGTAACCAAACGGTTGCTTTTTATTTGAGCCGACAGGAAACCGTGTTACCCTGCGACTGTCCTTTCAGACAACCATGATTCACCCTATATTTTTTTTCCAGCCATGAGCCGGTCACGTCAACAGGAAGCCGCCGCCGCGACTAATGTGTTTCAATTCACCTTGGCCGGCTTGATTGTTTTCAGCCTCGCGCTGATTGCCGGTGCGTCATTTATCACTTACAAACTGACCGTGGTGAGCCTGCCAAAGCTGGCCGAGTCATTTGCGGTGGATCCGAAGGACAAGACCAGTTCCGTGCATGTCGGCGTGTGGGGCGAACTGTTGACGCGCGACATTTCCTTGGAACGTCCGGCGGAGTATCTCACCGAGGAAGTTACCGATCCGCAACCAGAAGTTTGGACGTTCAACGGTCTCAAGCCCGCCGCCGTGAAGTCATTGTTGCTGAAAAACGGTTTGACCGCCGCCCAAGCCACGGCCGCACTAACGGAGTGCAAAGAATTTAAGTCCGGCACCCAACTCACGCCCTCCGCCGACTTTTTATTTTCGCTCACGCCCGCGACGCGCGCGAAACTTTATCCCGCGCTCGCGGGTCAGAATATTAATTTGTATCTCGATTATCCCTATA
>CAILDU010000103.1 GCA_903833055.1 uncultured Verrucomicrobia subdivision 3 bacterium
ACCGCGCCGATGTATGCCGCGCAATCGGAGGGCAAAAAATTCCACGTCTTCTGCGACGAAACCCGGCCGCGTTCGCAGGGCGCGACGCTCACCGCGTGGGAATTCGCGCAGCAAAAAATTTCGCATCAAATCATCGCCGACAACGCCGCCGGACATTTGATGCAGCGCGGCGAAATTGATCTGGTCATCGTCGGCAGCGACCGCACGCTCGGTCGCACCGGCGAAGTGGCGAATAAAATCGGCACTTACACGAAAGCGGTTTTGGCCGCGCGCCACAAAATTCCATTTTACGTCGCCATTCCGCTTTCGACGATTGATTGGAATTTGAAGCGCGGTTTTGACATTCCGATTGAAGACCGGCACGAGGATGAAGTGCTGGGCGCGTGGGGTGATTTGAATTTCAAATCTGGAATTACCAATTCAAAAACGAAGCGAACTTACGTCCGTGTGGCAAATCCGTCGAGCAGCGCACGCAATCCCAGTTTTGATGTGACGCCGGCGGAACTCATCACCGGCATCATCACGCCCGTTGGAATTTTCAAACCGAAACAGCTTTGGCAACAGCGACGCAAGCTGGGGTTTGCAAGTTGAACCGCGATTGAACTTGCGCGGGTGACAAAAGGAATTTAGTTTATGCGCCCTTTCACGGCGGGGTAGCCAAGTGGTAAGGCAGGGCTCTGCAAAAGCCTCATCGTCGGTTCGATTCCGACTCTCGCCTCCATCCCGATTTGTTGGGGTTTTGGAGGATAATAGCCAAGAAAGGGCCGAAAAGAGGCTAGGTTTCAGTGAATCCTTCAGTGACCACCGCTAGCCGGTCACCATTCGGACTAAACTGATCTAACCCGGCCAGAACTCGCTAACGCGGGCGGATCGTGGCGGTTCATGCTCACAACATGAATCGAACAATGAAAAACCGTTACCGCGTATTCCGCCGAGGCTGGGGCACCTACTACTGCGAAGACCTCACCACCAAAAAACAGGAATCCCTCAAGACCCGCGACAAAGGCAAAGCCTACCGGCTCGTCGCCGCCCGCAACGAACACGAATCCGCGCCGGCTTTCAGCCTGCACCTCGCCCGCGTCTACTGGCAGGCCGGTGATCCCGTCGCCGCAAAACGCACTTGGCAGCATGTCATGGACGAAATCCCGAAGCTCAAAACCGGCGAGACTAAAAACCGCTGGCTGACCGCCATCAAGGACAAGGCGATGAATTCCATCCGCAACCAGATCGTGTTGGAAACCCGGGCGGAACATTTCTTAAAAGTGCTGGAAGCCGGTTCGGTCTCGACCAACATTTATCTGCGCCGCATCCATAATTTCGCCATGGACATGAGCTGGCTGCCGTGGCCGGTGCTGCCGAAAAAACGCTGGCCGGTCATCAAGTTCAAGGACAAGCGCGGCATCACCCTCGCGGAACATCTGGCCATTGTCGCCCGCGAATTAAATCCCGAACGCCGGGCGTTCTACCGGCTCGCATGGCATTTCGGAGCCTCACAATCCGACGTCGCCTTTTTGGACGCCGAAAATGTGGACTGGCAAAACCACGTCATCAGTTATGCGCGCAAAAAAACCGGCAGCATTGCCGTCATGCGGTTCGACGAAGACGTTGCGGAAATTCTGCGAGATTTACCCAGTGAAGGCCCGTTGTTTCCGTATCTCCGAACGGTTCGGGCCGGGGATCGGGCAACCGAATTCCATCAGCGCTGTGTCGGCCTGAATATTAAAGGCGTTTCGCTGCATAGCTATCGTTACGCGTGGGCGGAACGGGCGAAAACTGCTGGCTATCCCGAACGGTTCGCGCAGGAAGCCTTGGGTCATAATAGCAAAGCGGTGCATCGCGCCTACGCGCGCAAAGCCAAAGTGGAATTGCCTTCGCTGGGCGAATACGAACGCCAGCAGAAAAATGTGGCGAAGGCCATGGGTGGCAATTCATCAAAGCTGAGCCTTTAACTCATAAACGCCATGCACGATTTATCCTCAATCAAACGGATACCGATCATTGATGTCGCCAAGCAACTCGGCATCCCGGTGCGCGGCACCAAGGCCATGTGCTTCATGGGACACGATAAAGCCTCCCCTAGCCTGTCATTTCTAAAAAGTCGTAACACCTGGCGCTGCTTCGGGGCCTGCGGCAAACATGGTGACAACATCGCGCTGGTGATGGAAAAGGAAAACCTGGATTTCAAATCCGCGCTGGCTTGGTTCGCGCAACATTTTGGCGGAGATGTCCGCTTGAGTGATTCCAACCAACCAACCAGCCAGCCGGTAACTTCAAAAGCCATAGTTCCATTGTGGCCACAAAGGGATGCCGAATTTGCAACGGATCCAGAACTGTATGGCTGGCTGCTTGAGCAATGCCCGATGATCTCCAGTGCCAAAGCGATCCAATATTTAGTTGAGCATGGCATCGCCCTTGAATTCGCAAACCATTTCGGCCTGCGTGAATTGCCTGAACCAAAATCGCTTCGGCTTCAATTGTTGGAGCAATGGGGTGCGCAGCACGTTTAACGCTGCCCAAAGGGAAGGACGCGGCGGATATTTTAGCCCATATCCAGAATGTCGCGGCGGATTTCCACGCGTTTCTTGAGCCAGCCGAAATCCCCGATTTTCCATTTGGAAGGCAAAAATGATGGCACTGGACAGGAGCAGAAAATAAAAAATTAGGCGGGTTTTCTTGGCCGCCTCGATGATTTGTTCCAGATAGAATTTCAACTCCTCGTTCATTCATATTTGCCGAGTTTTGCCTTTGTTGTTTTGAGGTCTGTCAGTTTTTTGTAAAGGTTAATTCCACTGGGTATTCGTAACCCCAATTGGTATTTTCTTTGGCCTGCGACGGGATGACTACTGATGTGACTCGGCTTTTTCAGGCCAGTTGATGTGTTAGTCTGGGCCACAAGAAAGGACCAGACGATGAAAGGCAAACGGTATACGACGGAAGACAAGATTCGCATCCTGCGGGAGGCGGACCGTGGTGAAAAAAACG
>CAILDU010000104.1 GCA_903833055.1 uncultured Verrucomicrobia subdivision 3 bacterium
GGGCTTCGCCCTCCCTCCACTGGGAATGGACAAAGAAACAACGAAAACATAAACTCAAACCAGTGCTTGGACTAACACCCAACATGGTCCAGAAAGTCGAGCCCGGTCAACGGCGCGTAACCGACATTTATTTCGCCGTTCGTGCCGCCGGAAACCGCGCGCGCTTTTTTTACCGCGTCGTCGGCGTGCTGCAAAACGGATTTCGCCTCGGTCAAAAAAGTTTTTCCCGCGTCCGTCAGCTTGAGCGATTTCGCGCTGCGTTCAAAAAGTTGAAAACCGATTTCGTCTTCGAGGTCGCGGATTTGCCGGCTCAAGCCCGGCTGCGAAACGTGCAGCTTCAGCGCGGCGCGCGAAACATTTTCCGCCTCGGCGACGGCGACGAAATAACGGAAGTGGCGTAATTCCATATTGGAAAACTTTATAACCCTAACCCGTCCCTGAAATCCGGGTTATGCAGCAGCTTGGCCAAATTGGACAGCGAGTGCAGATGTTTTTGGAATTGTCCCTGTGGAACCAGAAACAACATCACCAAGTGAACTGGTTTGAAATCCAACGATTCAAATTGAACTCCTTTGCGAGACCGTCCGATAGCTCCGACGACTTCAGAAACCAAATCAGTCGAAGCATGCGGTATTCCGATACCAAATCCGATTCCCGTGCTCATTGAGGATTCACGTTTTATTACAGCTTCTGCAACTGCCTTTTGGTCTTCTGGCTTGATTTTGCAATGCGCCACGAGAGCACCAATCAGTTCATTAATTGCCTGCCACCGATTCTCGGCTTGCAGTTCAATTACAATTGGCTTCGGACCTCAAAAATCGTTCAAATCCATTTCCACGGACGAGCATAGCTTAAAGTTATTGTCAGGCAAGAAACATGGTATTTCCACAAACCGAAATCCGCGCGCATAGTGTGGGCATGAAAATTATTCGTAGATCCAATGAACGGGGCCACGCCAATCACGGCTGGCTGGACAGCTACCACACCTTCAGCTTCGCGGATTATTACGACCCGAAGTGGATGGGCTACCGCAGCCTGCGCGTCATCAACGACGACCTCGTGATGCCCGGCATGGGCTTCAGCACGCATCCGCACCGCGACATGGAAATTATTTCCTACGTCTTGAGCGGCGCAATCGAGCACAAGGATTCGATGGGCAACGGCCGCGTCATCCGCGCGGGCGAATTTCAATACATGGCCGCCGGCTCCGGCGTGCAGCACAGCGAATTTAATCCGTCAACAACGGAGCCGCTGCGCCTGCTGCAAATCTGGATCCAGCCGGACGCAAAAGGTGTGAAGCCGCGTTACGCCGAGAAAAATTATTCGGCCGCGCCGACGGGGCAATTTAATCTCGTCGCGAGCAAGAGCGGACGTGATGGTTCCATTGCGATTCATCAGGACGCCAACCTATCGTTCGCGAAACTGGGCGCCGGGCAAAAGGTGAATTACACACTTGCGCCGGAACGGCACGCGTGGATCCACGTCGCCGAGGGCGAAGTGGAATTGAACGGCGTGAATCTTTCCGGCGGCGACGCCGTTGGCGTGAGCGCGGAAAGCGTGCTAAATATTTCCGCAACGAAAGCGTCGCAGGTGCTTTTGTTCGATCTTAATTAACCAACATCAACCAACCAAAAACCAAAATAAAATTATGCCAACTGTATCTGTCATCTACTTCACCGGCTCCGGCCACACCGCGAAACTCGCCGAGGCCGTCAACAAAGGCGCGGCGTCCGTCGCGGGCGTGAAAACCAATCTCATCGCCATCAACGGCGACGACATCGCCAAAGGCCGTTACAAAAACGACGAAGTTTTCGCCAAGCTCGACGCGAGCGACGCGATTATTTTTGGCAGCGCGACTTACATGGGCGGCCCGGCGGCGCAGTTCAAGGCCTTTGCCGACGCGACGGCCGGCAAGTGGTTCGCCTCCGCGTGGAAAGACAAGATCGCCTCGGGCTTTTCTGTTTCGAGCAGCCCGAGCGGCGACAAGTTCAGCACGCTCCAATATTTTCATACCCTCGCGATGCAGCACGGCATGATCTGGATCGGCCTCGGCGAAATGCCGATGCAGCCGAACGGCGTGAACCGCCTCGGCAGTTTCGCCGGCGCGACGGCGCAAGGACATGAGGCGCCGGAAGCCACCCCCAACGCGCAGGATAAATTGACCGGGGAAATTCTCGGCAAACGCGTGGCGGAATTTGCGGTAAAATTGAAAAACAACCGTTCCTAAAACCCGACCACAATATAAATGAAAATCGCCACCATCATCGCACGAACACTGCTCGGACTCATCTTTGCCGTGTTCGGCTCCAACGCGTTCCTCCACTTCATCCCGATGCCGCCGCCGCCGGCGAATCTCGCGGGTGATTTCACGAAGGCGCTGTTCATGAGCCACTACTTCTACGTCGTAGCCGTCACGCAGGTTCTCGGCGGATTGCTCGTCTTGAGCGGACGTTTCACCGCGCTGGGCCTTTTGTTGCTCGGCCCGGTCATCGTGAACATCTTGTGCTTCCACATTTTTCTCAATCATGAAGGCTGGCAGATGGCGTCCATCGTCGCGGCGCTCGCGCTGTTTTTGCTGTGGCAAAAACGCGGCAATTTCGCCGGAGTGTTGAAAGGCTGAACGAAAAATCAAACCACCGCCGCCGGATTAAAAATCCGGCGGCGTTTTTATTTCGCCATTGAATTTCCGGCGACAAAGCCGGTCGTCCACGCCGCCTGGAAATTGAAGCCGCCGGTGATGCCGTCAATGTCCAGCAGCTCGCCCGCAAAGAAAAGTCCGGGGCAAATCTTGCTCTCCATCGTCTGAAAATTTACTTCGCCCAGCTTCACGCCGCCGCACGTCACAAACTCGTCCTTGTTTAGGCTTTTGCCCGTCACGGAAAATTCCGAACGCAGGATTTTCCGCGCCAATGCTTGCGATTGTGCACGCGTGAGCGCCGCCCAACGCGCATCGCGCGCGATGCCAGCGGCCAAAACCAGTTGTTCCCACAAGCGCGCCGTCAGCGGAAACAGCGGCACGTTCACGAGCAGTTTTGCGCCCGCCGATTCGCGCCGCGCCTGAAATTGTTGCGTGATTTTTTCCTCGTTCAATTCCGGCAGCCAGTTCACGAACAGCGGAAATTTGTAATCCAAATCGTGCAAACTACGCGCGCCCCACGCGGACATTTTCAAAATCGCCGGACCGCTCAAACCCCAATGCGTCACGAGCAATGGCCCGCGTTCCCGCAATTTTGCGATCGGAACAGAAACTTCCGCGTCCGCCGAAACGCCCGCGAGCGAACGCAGCCACGGCGTTTCGATTTGAAAAGTGAACAGCGACGGCACAGGCGATTCAATGGTGTGGCCGAGTGAAACCGCCATTTGTCCCGCTGCCGCCGCGCGACAACCGCCGGTCGCGAGCAATAATTTATCGCCGGAAATTTTTTCACCGCCGGACAAAACCAACTCAAATTTTCCGTCCGCATTTTTTGCAACAGCTTCCACCGTGCAATTTAGTCGCAGCTTCACACCCGCATTTTGTGCAGCATTTGCAAGACAATTCACGATTGTCTCCGATGAATCGGTGACGGGAAACATTCGTCCGTCGCTTTCGGTTTTTAATTTCACGCCGCGCGCGGCGAACCAGTCCACAGTGTCGCGCGCGGAAAACTTTTGGAACGGCGAGAGCAGCGCGCGTTCGCCACGCGGGTAGCGCGTGGCAAATTCGCGCGGCTCGAAAAGCGAGTGTGTGACGTTGCAACGACCGCCGCCAGAGATACGGACCTTTTCGAGAAAGCGCGAGGTTTTTTCCAGCAGCGTCACGTCCGCGCCAGCTTCCGCCGCCGCAATCGCCGCGAAAAAACCCGCCGCACCGCCGCCGACTACAATGATTTGCCTCGAATTCACGCGTATAGAATCGCAGAATACTTTCCATGTCCGAAGAAAATTTACCAACCACATCGCCAACGCCACACAAACGGCGCAAGCGTTACAGCGGAAAAAACCCGCGCCGCTTCGAGGAAAAATACAAGGAACACGGCAGCGACACGGCGACGATTGCAAAAGTTGTCGCGGCGGGAAAAACGCCAGCGGGAACGCACCGGCCAATCATGGTGGCGGAAATTTTGGCAGCACTCGCGCCGCAGCCCGGTGAAATCGCGGTGGATGGCACGCTCGGTTACGGCGGTCACGCGCAGGAAATTCTCGCGAAGATTTTGCCCAGCGGAAAATTGCTCGGCCTCGACCATGACCCGATTGAACTGCCGAAGACCGAGGCGCGTCTGCGCACGCTGGGTTTTAACGAAACAGTTTTCACCGCGCACCGCAGTAATTTTGCCGGACTACCGCAGATTCTCGCCGCACAGGAAATTGCGGGCGCGGATTTGATTCTCGCCGACCTTGGCGTTTCCTCGATGCAGATTGACGATCCGGCGCGCGGCTTTTCCGTGAAATTTTCCGGACCGCTGGATATGCGGATGAATCCTCAGCGCGGTCAGCCGGTTTCCGCGTTGCTGGAAAAAATTTTGCCCGCCGCGCTCGCGCAATTGCTCATGCAAAATGCGGACGAACCGAAGGCGGTGCAGCTCGGCGCAGCGCTCGCGGGCAAAAAATTTACCACCACGCATGAACTCGCCGAGGCTATCCGCGCCGCGCTGCCGCTGGTTCCCAAAGAAGAACATCACCTCAACATTCGCCGCACGTTTCAGGCGTTACGCATCGCGGTGAACGACGAGTTTTCCGCGCTGGAAAATTTTTTACGCAATTTGCCGGCGTGCTTAAAACCTAATGGCCGCGTGGCGATTTTGACGTTTCATTCCGGCGAAGACCGGCGCGTGAAGAAGGCATTTATTGACGGACAACGGGACGGAATTTATTCAGAGATTTCTATTGAGATTGTCCGCGCCTCGGCGGAGGAGCAACGTTCCAACCCACGTTCCGCCTCGGCGAAATTGCGCTGGGCGCGGCGGGCGAATAATTGAACGGAGAAGAAAAAACTGGAGCCAGTTGTCGGGCTTGAACCGACGACCTGCTCATTACGAATGAGCTGCTCTACCACTGAGCTAAACTGGCTTGCCCGAAAAAGACTCTGCCAGCCGCGCCGAAACGCGTCAAGACGGAACGCCTTGCACTAACAGAGCCAACAGAAAAATGGCGGGAATGGCGGGGCTCGAACCCGTAACCTCTGCCGTGACAGGGCAGCGCTCTAACCAATTGAGCTACATCCCCACAAAAAGGGGAACGAGACAATAAAAAAACTTTCGCGCAGCGTCAAGTTTTGGTTTCAATTCTTTCAGGCAGGTTTCTTGAAGCGGAATAAAAAAAAATCCGGGCAGCAGACGCCAAGGAGGTGGGGGTGGGGAACCCCGCTGAAGAAACGTGCTGCTACCCGAATAAGGGCAATGTTACATCCCCGTAACGGTTTGTCAACAGGCCGACCAACCCCAAAAAAGACGGCGTAATTGAAGCTTTTCCGGCAACCTTTTTTCCTTAAAGTAGAGCCGTGGTCACGCTCGAAACTATTCCTTTATTTCGGCATCTGAACCGCGCCGAGTTGCAGACGCTGCGGCTCATCGCGCAGGAACGCCGCTTTGCCGCCGGTCAGGAAATTTTTCGCGAGGGCGCACCCGGCGACGGCGTTTATTTTGTGAAAAGTGGATTGGTGGAAATTTCTGCGGGCGCGGAAACCAAAAAAGTTTTTTCGCGCCTCGGTGCCGGTGAAATTTTTGGCGAGATGGCGGTTATTGAACTTCGTCCGCGCTCGGCCACGGCTTCCGCCGCGCAGGAAACCGAAGTTTATTTTTTACCGCGCGGAGAAATGCTTTCTTTCATCGAACATTCGCCCGCACTGGCGTTTGCTTTGCTCCAGCAAATCAGCAGTCGCCTCCGCGAATTCAACCAACTGCACCTCCGCGAAGTGCTCGAAGCCGAGCGCCTCGCCGTCGTCGGCAATTTTGCGCGCAGCATTATTCACGACCTGAAAAATCCATTGAGCATCATCGGCCTCGCGTCGGAGATTTTTTCCAAGCCGGATTTGAATCCCGAAACGCGCGGTCAGGTTCAGGCGCGCATCAAGCGACAAGTGCAGCGCATCAACGACCTCGTCACCGACATTTTAGCCTTCACCGAAGGTCGCAGCAGTGCCGATTTACGACCGAATAATTTCCGCGAATTTATTTTGGAACTGGTCGCCGATCTGGAATCCGATGCGTCCACCAAAGCCATTCACATCGTGTTGGAAAACGAACCGCCCGCCGGACTTTTCCGTTTTGACGCGCGCCGGCTCGGTCGCGTATTTCACAATCTCGTCAATAACGCCAAAGATTTCCTCGATGAAGGCGGCCAGATTTTTCTGCGGTTCAAAACCGGCGACGGGGAAATTCTCATTGAGATTGAGGACACCGGTCCCGGCATCGCGCCGGAGATTGCGGACAAACTTTTTCAGCCATTCACCACGCACGGCAAGGCGCACGGAACCGGCCTCGGCCTCTCCATCTGCAAAAAAATTATCGAAGATCACGGCGGAAAAATTTCCGCGCGCAGCGAGCCAAATCGCGGCGCGATTTTCTGTTTCACTTTGCCCGTGACGAAATAATTTTAGCCGCGCGCGGCAAAAATTGAATTCGACTTTCCAAATTCGCTCTTCAAAATTTCTATTGTGAATCGCATCAAGCTTCTTTCCGAGCAGGTCGCCAACCAGATCGCCGCGGGCGAAGTGGTTGAACGTCCCGCGAGCGTCGTGAAAGAGTTGGTGGAAAATTCTCTCGATGCGGATGCCAAAAAAATTACGGTGGAAATTGGCGCGGGCGGACGCAGCTTAATTCGCGTCACTGACGATGGTTTTGGCATGAGCCGCGACGACGCGTTGCTGTGTTTAGAGCGCCACGCGACGAGCAAAATTGTTCGCGCCGAAGATTTAAGTTCCATCGCCACGATGGGTTTTCGCGGCGAAGCTGTGCCCAGCATCGCCAGCGTCAGCCGTTTCACTTTGACGACGCGCGAACGTGAAAATGATTCGCCCGAAGGCACGCAAATCCTCATTAACGGCGGCACAATTGCAGAAGTGAAAGCCGCCGGTAGCGCGCCGGGAACGAGTATTGAAGTGCGGCAATTATTTTTCAACTTGCCCGCGCGCCGGAAATTTTTGCGCACGGAAGAAACCGAAGCCGCGCACATCCAGCATTATCTCACGCTCGCCGCGCTCGCGTTTCCCGAAGTCGCATTTACGTTTGTCAAAGATGGACGCAATGTCTGGCAACTACCTGCCGTCAAATCTGGCGCGGCGACTTCGAGCCGCATTGACGCTTTGCGCGAACGTCTCCGCGCGTTGCTCGGCGATGAAAAACTGGTGCCGGTAAACTTCACCGCGTCGCTCGAAGAAAATTACAAGCAGGAAGAAACCGAAATCTCCTTCGAGACCGCCCTCCCGGAAAATTCGCCACTCGCCACTCATCACTCGTCACTTCGGATTTGGGGTTTGATTGGTTCGCCCGGGGTCTCGCGCGCGACGCGCGACGGGCAATTTGTTTTTGTGAACCGTCGTCCGGTGGAAAATCGCGGCGTGAATTACGCGCTCATCGAGGGCTATCATAATTCGCTGATGAAAGGCCGTTATCCGGTCTGCTGTTTATTTCTGGAAATTGATCCCGCTGCCGTGGATGTGAACATCCACCCCGCCAAGCGTGAGGTGAAATTTCATCGCGAATTTGAAATCAGAAAATTCGTCGCGCAAGCCGTGCACGACGCGCTGCTGGCGTTTCATGTTGAGCCGACAAGAATAATTTCAACTGCCAAGACGCCAAGTGCGCCAAGTGAATTAAAATTCGAGCCGGAAACTTCCGTAGCCGCGCTGCCAAATTTCCCAGAGAAATTAAAACCGCCAACGGCAACACCGCCGCAAATTCTGCCGACCGCGCAAACGCCTTTGAAAATGGGCTTCGCACCCGCAGTTCAATCTGCGCCAGCGGCGAAACCAGCGGACAACTTGCCCGAAACAATTCCGCAATCCGCAATCCGCAATCCGCAATCGCCCACGCCTTTGTTGAACGTTCCGCTGCGGCTCGTCGGCGTGGTGGGCAAATTGTATGTGCTGCTGGAATCGGATCGCGGTCTCGTTTTGCTCGACCAGCACGCGGCGCATGAACGGATTTTATACGAGCAGATGTTGAATCGCTTAGAGCAAAATGGTTCCACGCCGTCGCAGAAATTATTGTTGCCGGAGACGATTGAATTACCGCCGCGCGACGCCCAGTTTTTACGCGAACAACTCGTCGCGCTGACGCGGCTCGGCGTCGGCTTGAGCGAGTTTGGTGAGCGGACGTTTCTACTCGATGCTCTGCCGCCGTTTGTGAAAGTGCCGGACACGCGACGTTTTGTTTTTGATCTCGTGGATGAATTGCGCGCCGCCGGACGCGAGGTGAATCTCGCGCGGCTCGGCGAACATACGGTGGCGAAAACCGTTTGTCGTCACGCCGTCAAAGCCAATGACCCGCTGGCGGGCGCGGAGCTGGAAAATCTCCTCGAGGATTTGCGCCGCTGCGCGATGCCCTACACCTGCCCGCACGGCCGCCCGACGCTGATTGAAATGAACTATCGCGAGCTGGAGAAAAAATTTGGGCGCACGCAATAATGGCTGACGAAATCAAACCTAAAACTGAAACGCAGGAAGAAACTTGTCCGATTGCCGTCAGCAAAAATATTTCCGGCGAACACTGGCGGTTTTGCCTGCAATGCGGGCATGAGTTGATCAACGAGAAGTGCAAGTTGCGTTGTCCGCGCTGCCATTATTTCATGAGCTGCTCGGATTTTGATTTCGCCAACTGATTCCATTTTTCCGGCAACATCGCAACGTGCCGAAGAATAATTCTTGCGTTTGAAAGTTCTGTCCGCACTTTAACGGTCAACCATGAGTGAGAACATTTTTATCGGCACGGACAGCGGCGCGACCACCACCAAGTTTTCCGCCGTGCGCGAAAACGGCGAGGCCGTCAGCACCAAAATTCTCCAGCGCCCGACCAATTCAGAAAAAGGTCGCGACGCCGTCATTGCGTCGTGGATTGGCGGCGTGGGCGATTTTCTCGCGCAAAATAATCTGCAATGGTCACAGGTCGCCGGCGTCGGCCTCGCGATTCCGGGACCATACGAACGCTACGGCGTTTTTGGCAAATCCCCGAATTTGCCCGCGAGTTTTTGCGGCTGGGATGTGCGCGCGGATTACAGCGCGGCGCTGGCGAAACAAGTCAGTCGTGCGGTTCCGCTCGTCGTCGGCAACGATGGCAATTACGGCGGCGTGGCCGAGGCGAAACTTGCGCGCGGCGACAAAAAAATTTCCGTGGCGATGCTCATGCCCGGCTCCGGCCTCGGCTGCGCGTTCGTCGGCGCGGATGGACTTTCGCTCGATGGCGACACGCTCGCGGGCATGGAAGCCGGTCATATGCCCGTGCCGTTGCACCTGCTCGGTCGCGGCGGCGACAAGCCGTTTCCATGCGGCTGCGGACGCGATTGGGGTTGCGTGGAAGCTTACACGACCATTTCCAGCCTGCCGCATTTGCTGGCGGAAAAATTATTAAAATTTCCCGATCACGAGCTGGCGAAATCTTCCGCGCCGCTCAAAGAAAAAATTCTTTCGCTCCGCAGCCGCGCGCAAAAGGGCGACGCACTCGCGTTGGAAATTTTTGATTTTCAGGCGCGCGTGATGGGCTTGCACGTTGCGAATCTCGCGATGGCGCTTGATCCCGGCATCTTTATTATCGGCGGCGGATTGATGGATCATGAAGTGACCACTCCTGAATTTCGCGAACGTTATGTGCGCCTCATCCACGAAGCTGCGCTGCCGTATCTCTGGCCGCAACAGCGGAACACGTTGAAAATTGTTCCGGCAATTCTGGGTGATTTGTCGCAAGCCATCGGCGCGGCGCTCGTCGCGCTGTATCAAAGCCGGAAGTGATTTAGTTTGCTTAAACGCAGCGGAGGTTTACAACGGACGTATGAGCGAACCTATCATTGCCCAAAAATCTCCCTACGTCCTCGACATGAAGCCCGGCAGCTTTTACTGGTGCACCTGCGGCAAGTCCAAAAGCCAGCCGTTCTGCGACGGCGCACACAAAGGTTCCGGCTTCGCACCGCTGAAAGTGGATTTGACTGAAGCGAAAAAAGTTGCGTGGTGCGGCTGCAAACATTCCAAGACCGGCGCGTTCTGCGACGGCAGCCACAGCAAATTGGCTTAACTCTGCGCGGATTTTTCCGCGCGCAATTTTTCCAACGCCGCCAGAGCCGCCGCGCTCTCGGCGGCTTTTTTACTTTTGCCGGTTCCGCGCGCAAGTTCGTTGCTAGCGTGGCGAACGGCGCATTCAAATATGCGGTCGTGATCCGGTCCGCTGGCGGAAATAAATTCATATTCCGGCGCGAGCGGCGAACGCGCTTGCAATAATTCCTGCAGCTCGCCTTTGGGATTTGCAATGTCCGCCGCGTCCGTCAGCGCGCTGAAATCAGCGGCGAATTCCCGCAGCACAAATTCGCGCGCTGCATCAAATCCGCCGTCGAGAAAAATAGCGCCGAGCACCGACTCAAATGCGTCCGCCAACGCCGACGCGCGTTCACGCCCGCCGGTATTTTCTTCGCCACGACTCAAAATCAGATACGCGCCGAGACCGAGTTCGCGCGCATGTGCGGCGAGCGAAACGGAGTTCACCAACTTGGCGCGCGACTTAGTGAGCGCACCTTCATCCGCCGTGGAAAATTTCTCAAAAAGTTCGCGCGACAGCACGAGACCGAGCACGGCGTCGCCGAGAAATTCTAGCCGTTGATTGTGCGTCAGCGCGGCGTTCGCTTCGTGCGCGACGGACGGATGCGTAAGCGCGAGGCGCAAAAGATTTTCGTCGCGGAAATTATGGCCGAGAAGGAGTTGAAGTTCGGCAAAGTTGGACACGGGAAAATTAATTTGCCGAAGCCGTTTCCTCGGCGGGCGGCGGCGTTGGCGTTTCACTCACAGGAACTGCTTCTGCGACAGCGGGCGTTTCGCTAGCAACGGCAGGCGGATTCAAGCCGTGTTCCAGCAATTGCGCCACATCATGCTGGACTTGCTCCAACTGGGAGAGATGCAAATCGGGATCGGTAATCGCAAAAATATCGCCAGTGGACGGCTGCTCGTAAATGAAAACGCGTTTGCCATCGCGCGTGATCTGCTCTTTTACCTTGAGCATCCGTTTGCGTTCGAGCATCACGGCGAGAATGTATGCGGCGGGCGCGTAACGCGGATCGTTTTGCGCGACCAATTTGCGCAGCACCGTCTCGGCGGTTTCTTTTTGAATGGCTTCAACCGGTTGTGCGGGCGGCACTTCGTAAATTCCCTGCCAATGCGAAATAAAACCGCTCCGACTGCGAACATCGCCCGCGAATTGTTTTTGCCAGCACGGATCGCAGATATCCGAGCGGCGCAACTCCGGCGCGAGTTCGAGCAGCAGCGTGTGATACGGCTGCTTGTCGGCAAACGGCTGGGCGCACGCTTCGCAGGCGTGAGCGCGGGACTGGATGTTCCAATCGTTCATGGGCGCGGGACTTTAACAGGAACCGCGCGCCGGGACACGCAGAAATTTTTTATGCAAGTCCGGCAATTGAAATCTAACCTTCATTGATTTGCATTGTCACCACTACCGACATCTTGCTGAAAATGCTGCGCGTTGTCTTGCTGTTCAGCATTGTTGTTCGGCTCGACATTTAGAGTATTTCCAGTGCTGGAATTATCTCCAAAAAGATTTTCGATTTCTTTGAATTTACGCACTACGTTTTCAAAAGAATTCACTCCGCTCCTAATTTCAGGCGCGTAGATTTGAGCCATTTGCGCAGAAGCAATGAAAGGATGTTGTTGGGCAAAACTCCACCAAATTCCAAACTTTCTCCCATTTTTTGTGGCAAGATACACGTCGTGAAATTTCCAGCCGTCTTGGTTTATGAGACGAACATAGATTTTAGACTCACCATCCGCCAAATTACTATTCATCCCAATATCACACACCTGTCCACTCGTCTTAACATCTGCCACGTCAAATGAAGCTGGAAGAAAACCAACGCTAGAAACCATATCTTGCAACACAGCAGCACCTTTATCTGTGCAGAGTTTTTTTGCTGATTCAATATCGGCAGGATATTTCAAAGCTGACAGACTTGTGATAATTTGAATTTTGTCAGCTTGATTTGCGAAACGTAACCGATGAGCGACATGACCCAATATTACGAGGCCAACCACTAAAACCAAAAAACCGGTTATACATAGTGAAATGATGGTGAACAGCTTTTTAACCATGCCGCTTATCTCTTTTTGTTTTGCTAGCAGCGGAGGTTTATTTTCGGGAAGCAATGGCGGCACTGATTGTTCCGGTGTCGTATTCATAATGTTATTCTTGGCTAATTAAACCTTTAGCTCTTCCATAACTTTTTTGGATTTTCCACCAAGTCATCGGTTACGTCAGCAAAATAAAACGGCTGAATGAAACCATCAAAACCCGCCCGCGATGGATGTTTTTTGGTTTTGAACAACTGCTTATGCTTCAACTTCCGCAACAGACCGAGCACAAAATTTTTGCGCGCCTCAAAACGATTCGCCACGCCCCAGCCGAGAATAATGATGTCGGATTTTTTTATGGCCCACTTGATAGCGGCGTTATTCTCCGGACCGATTTCGTGCTCCAGGCCTTCAAAAGCGTTGGTTTGGATGAACGCGAATTGGTTGACGACAATCAGTTTTTTCACGCCGGCAAATTCTGGAAGGTGCTTCTGAAAAACGACTTTTTCCATGAACTGCACTGACTTGTCGGCCACTTCTTCATTCGCGTAACTGGGATTCATCATGACCACGCACGCGGTTTTTCCCGAAGCGGGCGCGTTCTGCAAAGTTATTTCCAGCCGATAGCGATAGCGCAAATCTTCGGAGAAATTTGCCTTAACCTTGACGCCCTCGATGTGCTGGTAACGCATTGGCAGCCTGTAAAAAATCAGGCTTGCCCCAGCTTCTTGGATTTTTCCGTCGCAGAGCGAACGGCGCTCATCACGGTGGCGCGCAGCTTGCCTTTTTCTAATTCGTGCAAACCTTCAATCGTCGTGCCGCCAGGGCTCGTGACTTGATCTTTCAACGCGCCGGGATGCTGGCCGGTTTCCAAAACCATTTTTGCACCACCCAAAACGGTTTGCGCCGCAAGCTTGGTCGCGATGTCGCGCGGCAATCCGGCGGCGACTCCGCCGTCGCTCAAAGCCTCGATGAATTGATAAACATACGCCGGCCCGCTGCCGCTCAAACCCGTCACGGCATCGAGCAAATTTTCTTTCACTTGCAGCGCAATGCCCACGGCGGACAAAAGTTTTTTCGCCAGTTCGCCGTCAGCCGCCGTCGCATTTTTGCCGAGCGCAAACGCCGACGCGCCTGCACCCACGAGCGCAGGCGTGTTAGGCATCACGCGGATGACGCGCGCACCGGCGGGCAGATTTTTTTCCAGTTTCGCCAGCGTCACGCCAGCGGCAATGGAAATGAGCAGGTGTTTTTTGGTGAACGCGGTGGAAATTTCCGCGAGCGCGGCGGCGACCTGATCCGGCTTCGTCGCGAGAATTAAAACGGGCGCGGCCTGCGCGACTTCCAGATTGGCAGCGGAGGTTTTTGCGCCGGTTTCATTGGCGAAATGTTTGCGCGCGGTGTCGAACGGATCGGCGGCGATGATTTCGCGCGGGAAAACCAATTCCGCGCGGACGAAACCTTTGGCGAGCGCGGTGGCCATTTTGCCCGCGCCGAGAAAACCGATTTTCATTTGCATTGCCATGCGCAGTTTGTAGCAGGCAATTGATTGGCGCGGAAGTGAAATTGCGCGGTTTCGTTGGAGAATTCACGGCTTGTCTTCGCCGGAGCGGAAGATATGCTTGCCTGTCTGTAAAAATGGCCACAATCCGCAAATCTTGGGATACGTTTGAAGCGATGCGCGCTGCCGCTCTTGAAGGCGACGCACAGGCGCAATGTTATCTCGGCGTCTGTTTTCAAAATGGTCAGGGCGTGAAGCAAGATCACGTCGAGGCGGTGAAATGGCTGCGTCGCTCGGCGGATCAAAACGATCCGGTGGCGCAATGTTATCTCGGCGTCTGCTACTGGATGGGGCAAGGCGTGCCGCAGGAACTTTCCGAGGCGGCGAAATGGCTGCGCGAGGCGGCAGAACAAGGCGATCCGGCGGCGCAATTTAATTTGGGCATGCTTTACGAAACCGGTCAGGGCGTTCCGCAAAATTATGCGGAGGCCGTGAAATGGTATCGTGAATCAGCGGAACGCGGTTACCCGGCAGCGCAATTTAATTTAGGAGTTTTCTTTGAAGCCGGTCAGGTGGTGGAACAGGACTTTACCGAGGCGGCGAAATGGTATCTCCTCGCCGCCGATCAGGAACTGGCCGACGCGCAATGCAATCTCGGTTTGTGCTACCAAACTGGTCGCGGCGTCGAGCAGGACACGAAGGAAGCGGTGAAGTGGTTCATCAAAGCCGCGCGTCAGGGAAATAAAACGGCGCAGCATAATCTCGGTCTGCACTACGCCGCCGTCGAAGCCGGACAAGTGGCGCAATAATCACACGGCGAGTTCCGCAAGCTTCGCCGTCGCCGCGCCGGAATCAATTGTTTCGACCGCCAATTCCCAACCTCCCGCGAGCGACTTCACTTTTCCAGCAACGAATAAAGCCGCACCAGCATTGAGCAAAACGGCGTCGCGCTTCGGGCCGCAATCTTCGCCGCGCAAAATTTTGCGCGTGATTTCGGCGTTCTGAAATTTATCGGCGCCGAGCAAATCTTCGAGCGTCGCGGGTTGCAACGGGAAATTTTCCAGCGATAAATTTGAACTGGTGAAGCCGCGCTCGTGATAAAATTCCGCGACAAAATTTTCGCCGAGCGTCGAAAGTTCATCCAACTTATGTTCGGCAACTGTGCCGCAGACAACCATCGCGCGGCGGACGCCGAGTGATTGCAAAACTTTTGCGAGCGGCTCGCACAGTTCCGCGCGCGGGACGCCGACGAGCATGGCGGATGGACGCGCGGGATTCAGCAGCGGGCCGAGGAAATTAAAAATCGTCCGCTGGCCGCGCGCGGCGCAAAGTTTGCGCGCGGCGGAAATGTTTTTGAACGCGGGATGAAAATTTGGCGCGAAGAAAAAAGCGAAGTTCTTTTCACACAACTCGCGCGCGGCTTCTTCCGGCGACAAGTTGATTTTGATGCCGAGCGCTTCCAAAACATCGGCGCTGCCGGACTGTGAGGTGACGGCGCGATTGCCATGCTTGGCGACGGCCACACCCGCCGCCGCGCACAAAATCGCGGCGGTGGTGGAGATGTTGAAGGTGCCAAGGCGATCGCCGCCCGTGCCAACGATGTCGAGAATCTCGCGCGACTCGCGCCAGTTTTTTTCAATCGGCGGCGGGACGGATTTCTCGCGCAACGCGGACGCAAACGCGGCGATTTCCTCGTGCGTCTCGCCTTTCTGCGCGAGGGCGATGAGGAAATTCGCCTTTGTTGGCGGGGAAATTCCTTCGTCCGTCAAAAATTCGACGGACTGGCGCACTTGCTCCGGCGACAAGGATTGCGCGGCGGCAAGTTGTTTTGAAAAGGTTTCCAGCACGCGAGGATTTTACGGCGCGGCGGCAAAGGCACAAACTGAAATTACAGCGGCAATGAAATTTTTATTCGTGGCGATGGCGACTTAACGAGAGGCAAAAACGATTGATTTTTTTCTGGTTTGACCGGCGGTGCGGATTTAGGCTGGCAAAAATCTATTCCCAAAAAAATTATGGACATTGTTTTCAACTGCCCGAATTGCGATCAGGAAATGGCGGTGGATCAATCCGGCGTTGGCACCGAGATTGATTGCCCGTCGTGCGGCGAACACATCACGATTCCGTCGAGCGGTAAGGTGACGACGGGTTCGCTGCCGGTCGTGCCACCGCCGCCGGCCAAGACGGCTACGCCCGCCGCCGCCACGGTTGCAAAACCGGCGTTGCATTTGAAAGTGCCGGTGCGCGACAAGCCGGGTGAATCGTTGATTGATAAACCGAAGCCGCCGCTGGAAGTCGTCCAAAAAGGCGCGGGCAAAAAACTTCGCATCCACACGATTCGCCGCTCGCAGTGTGTCGAGTCCGGTCACGACAAGTTCGACGCGACGGTTTCGGCATTTTTGCAGGAGGTTACGGAGACGAATCTGGTCAGCCTCCACACCATCAGCTACGAGACGTTCGACGTGGGTGTGCAAAAAATCATGACGGACTACGGCGTTTTGATTTTCTATCGGGGTTGAATGGTTTTGACTTGATGAACACTGGCCGTTACCGTTTCCGCAAATGAATCGTCGGTCTGGTTTCTGGTTTCTGATTGTCGCCGTGGTGGTATTGCTGCCGCTGCGTTCGCCTGCCCCTTTGATTTATGTGCCGGGTGAGGGCTGGTATTACGAACCCTACGGCGAATCCGCCAAGTGGCAGCGCACGCGCGCGAAGGATCAATTGCAGGCGGCGGAAGATGCGTTCACGGCCAAGGATTATTCCACCACCCTCCGCGCGGCACGCCGCGTTATCCGCGTGTGGCCATTTTCGGATTACGCGCCGCGCGCGGAATATCTCATCGGTCGCTGCATGGAAATTGATGGCAAGGACGAAGCGGCGTTCAACGCCTACCAGCGCATCATCGAAAAATATCCCAAGAGCGCGCAATACAATGAAGTGTTGTGGCGTCAATTCGGCATCGCCGGTCGCTTCCTGAACGGCGAATGGTTCAAGCTGTGGAATACGATTCCGATTTATCCCTCGATGGATGAGACGGCGAAACTTTACGACAAAATTGTCGCCAATGGCCCTTACAGCGAAGTTGCCCCGCACGCGCAGTTGAACATTGGCGCGGCGCGCGAAAAACAAAAGAATTATTCGGACGCGGTGGACGCCTACAACACTGCCGCTGACCGCTACAACGGCCAGCCACTGATTGCTGCTGACGCTATGTATCGCGCCGGTGTCGCGTGGCAGAAACAGGCGGACACCGCCGAATACGACCAGAGCGCAGCGGCGCAAGCCATCGCGGCCTACACAGATTTCAAAGTAGTTTTTCCGGACGACCATCGCGTGGCCGCCGCCGATACCGCCATCACCAAACTCAAGGCCGAACAGGTGCGTGGCAGTTTTCAAATCGCCAAATTTTACGAGTTCAATCACAAGTGGGCGGGCGCAATCATCTATTACAACGATGTGTTGCAGTTGGACGCCAATTCGCCGCTCGCCGCGCAAGCCCGTCAGCGTATTGAAATTTTGAAACCCCGGTTGCAAGTTGCGCCGCAGAAATAATCCGCCATGCGCGCGTTGAAACATTTTCTTCCGGTCCTCGCCGCCATTTTTTTATCCGGTTGCGCGGGTTACCACCTCGGCTCCGTCAACGGCGATGTGGCTGGTGAAAAAACGGTGGAGGTGAAGCCGTTCAATAATCAGACGCTCCAGCCGCGCCTCGGCGATGACGTGACCCAAGCTTTGCGCGAACGCATCCAGTCGGATGCCACTTACCGTTTAGTAACCAGCGAGCCGGGCGATCTCGTGGTCAATGGCCTCATCCGCACTTACACGCGTGTGGGCCTGGGCAATTTGAATCGCGACTCCTCAACCATGCAAAATTATCGCGTCGCTGTCACCGTTCACGTCACGGTCCGCGACCGAGTGACCGGTAAATTGCGACTCGACCGCGAGGTGCAAGGTTCCACGCTAGTCAACGTCGGCCCTGACTTTGCCAGCTCCGAACGACAGGCTGCACCGTTACTCGCGGCAAATCTGGCGCAAAATATCACCGCCTTGTTGACCGAAGGTGCGTGGTGATTTTTGAAACTTTCCTGACGGTTAACTAAGACGAACCGAAGATTTTTAATGAAGGCGGATGGCATCGTCCGCTTTTTTTATTTTTTACGCCACCAACTTGTCATGCGCTTGGGCTGCTGACCCGGTTCCGGCGCCTGTGATTGTTGCCGCAGCAACTGGCTGCGGGCATTTTCGAGCGCCATGATGAATTCATCGTAGCTCAAAAAACGGTCACTGGGATTTTTGGCGAGCGAACGCGCGAGCGCATCGCTGGTGTCCTGCGAAATTTCCGGCACCACCAAGTTCGGCGGCGTCAACGGCGTTTGCACTTGCGCGATGACGACTTCTTCTACGGTCGGCGCATCGAACGGCACATGGCCGGTGATGGCGTGATACAGCGTCGCGCCCAAACTATACATGTCCGACAAAAAGGTTTCCGGCTCGCGCTTAATTTTTTCCGGTGCGACATAATACGGCGTGCCGCGCGTGAACTCCGCGCCTTCCGCTTCCGCATCCGTTTTGCGCGCCAAACCAAAATCCACCAACTTCGGCTCGTGGTCGGCGTTGAATAAAATATTTCCCGGCTTGATGTCGCAATGCAGCAAATCGTATTTCAACGCCATGTCCAGCGCCGACGCGATTTTGATACCGACATCGAGCACCTGCAATTCCGACAACCGCTGAAGTTTTTCAATCCGCGCATCGAGGCTGCCTTGATCCGCAATTTCCATCACGAGATAACGTTCGCCTTCCCATTCATCAAACGTGTAGATGTGAATGATGTTGGTGTGATTCAACTTGGCGCAAGCGCGGGCTTCGAGGTAAAAACTTTCGAGCATCTTCGGCTCGTCGAGCAATTCCTTCTTCATCAGCTTGACGGCCACGAGCCGTTCCAGCGTCGTGTCCCACGCGCGATAAACCACACCCATGCCGCCGGAAGCGATTTTGCTGCGCAGCTCGAATTGCCGCAGTTGCATCGGCATCATGATCGCGTGACCGCACTTCTTGCATGGCTCGGAAGCCAGCGGCGGCAAATCGCCGGGGATGAACGTCTTCGCGTCGCAGCCCGGACAAGTCACCATTTTTAGCGGTCGGTCGCTCATGTGAGTGAAATCAAACTACCACGCCCGTCAAATTCGACAAGCGGGGAAAATTTCATTTCCAATTTTAATTCGCTCCGGCAGAGCAGTTAAGATTTTTACAAACAAGTCAGCCAATCGCACCCGATTTGACAATTCCCCAAAACTTGCTAGCTTGGGCGCGTATTAAATGAACACCACGTTCACCAAACTGATGAAAGCGCACGCGCCCGTAAATGGCTCTATGACCATTTGGCAGCGCTGCCCCCGTATTTTTGGCGTCGTGGGAACGAAGGATTGATTCACTGATTTAACAATTTTTCAAAACCCGCGATTGCCAAAAGCAGTCGCGGGTTTTGTCTTTTTAACCATCAACCGAAATAAAAATATGAACAACAATAGAACAACTGTGACCGCCCGGTTCGCGCCGGAAACGCGGTTCACGCTGACGACGGCGACGAATGCGCCGTTCCGCACCAACCTCGAAACCGAGTTCGAGCGGCTCAAAAACCGTTTGCTCGCCGAGACGCTTGACGAAGCCGAACAGCCCGAACTGAACGCCCCGCTCCGCCGTGCCGCCAACGACGCCGCCGCGCTCGCGTGGGTCACGCGCTACCCGCTGCTCGTGTTCCCCGCGCTGTTTGAGGAAAAAACCGTGGCCGCCGTCCAGCAGATCGCGCGGCAGGCGCGCATCTACGCCAACAGCCGCGAAATCATCGCCGCATGAAAATGCGCCGGATCAAAGTGACGGGTGATGAGTGACAAGTGACGAGCGTGTTTTTCGCACGTCACTCGTCACTTGTCACTCATCACTGTTTGCGGAAATCTTCGGAGCGCGGACAGTTCCTCGCCGTGGAGTTTCAAGCATCCGCTTGAGGCGACATTGTCCGCGTTCCTGCACCATTAAAATTGCAAAGTTTAATCAGTTGGAACTCCTGGATTCGTCAGAATATAATGTTTTCCCTGTGCATCCGAAAAACTGACACTCACGTCATAAGTTGCAAAATGTTTTGGTTTTTCAGTCATAAGACCACCTAGATTATCCCATGTGAACTCGATTCGCATTCGGTCAGTTTCCATTATAGAAGCGCCGGTAAAGGTCAAATATTCATCGTTGATATCTTTGATTGCATACCACTGACCCTCCTGCTGTTTGAAATTCAAAAAGTAATAGCCCGGCCAACCTTTCCAACCCGGTCTCAATGCCATGTGATATACATCAATTCCTTTAGGCAACGAACCATTGACGGCAACAACCGCCACTTGGCCTTTAAGGTCAAATGCCCTGCCATCAGAGTGAAATGTTCGGTGCAATGAACTCTCAAGCCGCATTTCTGTGCTGCCCACATTTATCGTCGAACCTGCTGACAGAAGCACTGATTCTTGAACTCCGCTTTGAACTATTGAACAACCACAAAACAAAATTGGAATAACTGTTAGAAGTAAAATGCGTTGAAAAAAAATTGGTATTTCATATTGATTGGAAAATTTATTTTTCCTCCACGCGCTGAATCCGCGCGCCGAGTTTACGCCACTTCGCGCCCATCTGTTCGTAGCCGCGTTTCATGCCTTCACCAGTGTTTTGACACAGTAGCTATTGAGACTTTCACCGGCGGCAAGCGCTTTGGCCGCGAGGCGGCGGTGAATCGCCGGTTCCACGCGCAACACAAATTTGCCGCTGAAATCACTCACCTTGCCCAGCGGCGCGGGCAGCGCGTGGCCGTCGCTTTCCAAAAGCGCAATCCATTCTTCCACAATCTCGCACAACTCGGCATACACCTTGGCCTCATCCTTGCCGTGGCAGCATTGCCCGATCAAGGGCGGCGCGCTGCCGACAAAACAGCCGTCTTCATCGCTCCATTCCACCAGTTTCGTGTAATGGGCGGCCTTGTGTTTCAATTCGCGCTTTTTCATTTTTGACTTTCTTCAATCTGCCGCCGCACCTGCCGTTCCTGATAGTGCAACGCATCTTGGCCCAGCTGGCCGCTGATCGTCACGCGCGCCCCGCCCGGATGAATGTAATTCCGGTGGCTGCCCTTGCCGCCCCGGTTGACAAACCCCGCTTTTTCCAGGTCGGCAATCAGTTGTCGCACTTTGCGCGGCATTTCAGTATCAATTTAGTATCACGATTGTTCAAGACTGTCAAACGTGTCAAAATCATTTCTCCTCCACGCGCTGAATCCGCGCGCCGAGTTTTCGCAGCTTCGCGTCCATCTGCTCGTAGCCGCGATCCAGATGGTAAATGCGGTTCACCTGCGTCGCGCCTTTCGCCGCCAGTCCTGCGATGACCAGTGCCGCGCTCGCGCGCAGATCGCTCGCCATCACCGGCGCGCCGCTCAACGGTTTGCCGCCCTTCACAATCGCGCTCGGCCCTTCGATCTCGATGTCCGCACCGAGCCGCGCCAGTTCGCTGACGTGCATGAAGCGCGATTCAAAAATCCGCTCCGTGATGATGCTGATGCCATTCGCCAGCACGAGCAGCGACATCATCTGCGCCTGCACGTCCGTCGGAAAACCGGAATACGGCAGCGTGGTGATGTCCACGGGTTTTAATTTTCCTTTGCGCCGCGCAATCAAATCCGCGCCGCTGCGTTCAACGGAAACTCCCGCCTCGCTCAACTTGTCAATCACCGCGCGCAGATGGTCGGCGCGCGCGCCGCGCAAAGTCACCTCGCCATTCGTCGCGCCAGCGGCAATCAAAAACGTCGCCGCCTCGATGCGATCAGGAATCACTTCATGCTCCGCGCCGTGAAGTTTTTTTACGCCAGTAATGGTAATCGTCGGACTGCCCGCGCCGGAAATCTGCGCGCCCATCGCATTCAGAAAATTTGCGAGGTCAACGACTTCCGGTTCGCACGCCGCGCTTTCGATGACCGTCACGCCGTCTGCCAGCGTCGCAGCCATCATCACGTTCGCCGTGCCCAAAACCGTCGGACCCGCGCGGCCGCCAAGAAACATAGTGTTACCAATGAGTTTCTTTACCGTGGCATCAATGTAGCCGCCCTCGATTTTTGTTTTTACTCCGAGCGAAGCAAAGCCTTTCAAATGCAAATTAATTGGCCGCGCGCCGATGATGCAGCCGCCGGGCAAGGAAATCCGCGCCTTCTGCAACCGCGCTAGCAACGGCCCGGCGATGCAGATGGAGCCACGCATTTTGCGGACGAGTTCGTAATCCGCGTAGCCGCGAATTTTTTTGGCGTGGACGGTGACCGTGCCGTTTTCAAATTTCGCTGTCGCGCCGAGCGATTGCAAAATTTGCACCATGAAGCGCGTGTCGCTCAAGTCCGGCACACGGCGGATGACGCACGGCTCGTCCGTGAGCAGCGTCGCGGCGAGGATGGGGAGCGCGGCATTTTTGGCGCCGCTGATGGTAACTTCGCCGTGCAAGGGCACGCCGCCTTTGATTAAAAAACTTTCCATATGAAATGAGTTGTTGTGTGAGACACGGATTGCACGGATTAACACGGATTCAATCTGTGAAAATCCGTGGAATCCGTGTCAAAAAATCAGCCGTGTCGCGCGATTAAAATTCTGGCGCGGTGAGAGTAGTCTTCCTGCACGGCTTCGACAATCCACTTTTCATTTTCAAAAATTATTTTTATGTCGTCCGCCTGGCCGTCGCCGAATTCCAACATGATTTTTCCGTCCGATTTCAGGAACGGTTTGGCTTCCGTTGCCAGCCGCCGGTAAAAATCCAACCCGTCAGCGCCGCCGTCCAGCGCGCCGCGCGGATCAAAATCCTTCACTTCCGGATCGAGCGTTTCAATTTCGGCAGACGCGATGTAAGGCGGATTGCTGACGAGCAAATCAAATTGCGCTTTGTCCGTGAGCGCGGCAAAACCGTCGCCCAGCAAAAACTCAATCCGCTCGGCGACCTGATTTTGCAAGGCGTTTTGTTTCGCCAAGGCCAGCGCCTCGGCAGAAATATCGAGCGCGGTGATTTTGGCGGTCGGACATTTTGCCGCGAGCGCGATGGCGATGCAGCCGGTTCCCGTGCCGAAGTCTAAAGCCGTGGCGAGTGGCGAGTGGCGAGTGGCGAGAAATTTCCAGCCGAGTTCGGCGAGTAGTTCCGTTTCCGGTCGCGGAATGAGCGCGTGGCGGCTGACGGCGATTTCGTGGCCGCAAAATGAAGTGGAGCCAACAATGTGTTGCAGCGGTTCGCGCTGGCCACGCCGCTTGATGATTTCGCGCAACGAATCAATTTCCACCGGCAAAAGCACGCGGTCGAAATTCAAATACAACTTCATGCGCGGCATTTTGAGCAAATGCGCGAGCAGCAGTTCCGTTTGCAGGCGCGGCGATTCAACGCTTTTTTTAGCGAGAAACTCGGTGCTCTTTTGAATGGCTTCGAGAACAGTCATGTAAATTTTAATCGGTAAGTTTACGAACGAGCCAGGTAATCAAAGCCACGCCAACACCGATGCCCAATGACCACGCGGAATAATGTTCCAACGCCAGCGCCAGCTCATGTTTTTCCGGCGGCGCACGGAACACAAAGATAAAACCGACTATTCCAAAACCAATCAGCGAGCCGGCAATCAACACGGCGGCCACGGCATATTCTGCTGAAGTTGGCGGTCTGATGTCTGGCGGAATCCACATTTTATTTTCCTTCCACGCCCTTGAGATACGCCAAAATCAGTTCCGGCAAATCCTTGCTATAACCGCCTTCGAGCAAACTGAAAAATGGAGTTTTAAGCTCGCGCAAAGATTTTCCAAGCCAGTAAAAATCTTCCGCGAGCAGTGTGCCTTCCGCGAGCGGGTCGCGCGCGTAGGCGTCAAATCCAGCGGAGACGGCGATTAGTTCGGGACGGAAGCTACGCAAATCATCCAACGCCTGAATGAGTTTGGTGCGATACGTTTCCCGGCTCGTGTTCGGCCAGACGGGATAATTAAAACAATTTCTACCAACGCTGACTTCGCCAGTGCCCGGATAACTGGGATGTTGGTGGACGGAAAAAAATTCCACGCCGGGTTGATTCAGCAATATATCTTCGGTGCCGTTGCCGTGGTGCACATCGAAATCAAAAACGGCGACGCGTTTTGTTCCCGTCGCAACGGCTTCAAGCGTGGCGATGGCGATGTTGTTCAAATAGCAAAAACCCATTGATTTTTCGCTGGTGGCGTGATGGCCGGGCGGGCGCATGAGACTGAACGTATTTTCGCCTGCGCGCGCAATTTTTAACGCGTCCAGCGCCGCTGACACAGAGGCGCGGGCATAACTGGAGATACCGTCGAAGAACGGCGTGTCGGCATCGAAGTCTTCGGGGATTTTCAAACGCGCAAGCACTGCGGGCGTGTGGGCACGCAGAATAATTTCGTCCGAAACATTTTCACCGGGTGTAACCCAGTTGAGGGGCAATTCCGTCTGGCTTTGCAGCCGCGCGACGGTGGCGGCGACGCGACGCGGATTTTCCGGATGGCCGGCGCGGGCGTAGCCGGTGCAGCGTTCGTCGGTGATAATTGTCACGGCAGAATTAAACCACGGATGCACACTGATGGACACGGATTTTGTTGCGGCACAAAACAATTTTGCAACCGCCACGCGTTACGTTACGCTCAAACTTGAATTTATGTATTGGAAAATTTTAACCGTGGTTGCGCTGTTTGGTGCCGCCGTCTTCAACGCCGCCGCGTGGGATTACGAAGGTCATCATGCGGTGAATGAACTCGCCTTGGCTTCGCTGCCCAAGAATTTTCCCGCGTTCGCGCTGACGCCGGCGACGCGCGACCGCATCGCGTTCCTCGCGGGCGAGGCCGACCGCTGGCGCAATGAAACGAGCGCGAAGAACGGCACGGGGCTGGCGCTCGGTCACGCGAGCGGGCCGGATCATTATATTGATCTGGAAGACATCAAACTTTACGACCTGACGCCGGCAACGTTGCCACCGTTGCGTTATGATTTCGCCGCCGACATTGTGAAGTCGCGCGCGGCGCATCCGGAACGGTTTCCAGCAATTGACGCGACAAAAGATGCCGATCACACACGCGAGTTGAGCGGTTTTCTGCCGTGGGCGATTACGGAGAATTATGAAAAGTTGCAGTCTGGTTTCGCCACGCTGGCCGCGCTGGAAAAATTTGGCGGCACGCCCACGGAAATTGAAAACGCCAAGCAGGACATTGTTTATGTGATGGGCGTGATGGGACATTTCGTCGGCGACGCGAGCCAGCCGCTGCACACGACGATGCACCATCATGGCTGGATTGGCGAGAATCCGAATCACTACACAACGTCATTTGGTTTTCACGCATGGATTGACGGCGGGTTTTTCAAAAAGACTGGTGGGATTGACGTCAAAAAATTATCCGCAAATATTCACCCGGCGGAAAAAATCGCAGCGTCTGACGACCCAAACGGCATCTTTCACGCGTCGGTGAATTTCATCGTCGCGGCCAACCAGCTGGTCGAACCGCTTTATCGGCTGGATCGCGACGGCAAATTGTCGAACAAGGAAAATCGCGGTGCTGACGGCCGCGTATTTCTTGAAAGCCAGCTGGTGAAGAGCGGCCAACTACTCGGCAATCTTTGGTTCACCGCGTGGCAAACCGCGCCGGAAGACACCTTCCTCGAACGCGAATTACAACAACGCGCCGCCGCCGCAAAATAAATTTCGCCCCACCCACGCAAGCGCAGCGAAAGAGTTGAATTTCTGCCGCCACCACGAGGCCAGAAAGTAAGTTGCTTTACCAACGACTGCGTATTAAGTTGTGCAGCAATAAGTCACTAGAAGGAATCCGAGAAAATTGTCGTCGAGATTTTCTTTTGGCGGTTTGGCGGAACTCAGAAACCGCCAGCTTAAGCAAAAATGAAAAACAAATTGGGCATCCTGCTGTTGTTGCTGGTCACGCTGACCAGCCGCGCAGATTTGACCAATTTGACGGTATCGGTCACCAACAACGCGGCCATTCCTGACGCCAATCCCGTTGGTTTTGCCTCCACTTTGACCGTGAGTGGCATGACTGGAATTACCACCAACCTCACCGTGGCCCTCAACATCACCGGCGGTTTCAATGGCGATTTGTATGCTTACCTGCTGTCACCGCAAGGTTCGCTGGTAGTTTTGTTGAACCGCGTGGGCATGGGATCAGCAAATTTTTTTGGTTACGGTGACCGGGCTCGACTTTCTGGACCATGTTGGGTGTTAGTCCAAGCACTGGTTTGAGTTTATGTTTTCGTTGTTTCTTTGTCCATTCCCAGTGGAGGGAGGGCGAAGCCCGACCGGAGCTGGTAATGGACAGCTCCGCGCCGCAAACATCGCCGGACTATCATAGCCCAGCCGACTGTGCGGTCTTACTTCGTTGTATTTCCGCCGGAAGTCGCCCACCACCACCCGTGCTTCCGTCAATGTCCACAGTTGCTCCCGGTTCAAA
>CAILDU010000105.1 GCA_903833055.1 uncultured Verrucomicrobia subdivision 3 bacterium
AAACGCACCTCGCGCAGGCGCTCGGATTTGTCGCGGTCATTTTCGGATCCGCCAACGTGTTCGGCGGCTTCATGGTCACCGACCGCATGCTGCAAATGTTCAAGAAAAAGAAATAACATGAGTTCTACCATTGCTTTCATCATCATCGGCGTCTCGGTTTTATTCATTCTCGGCATCAAGTTTTTAAGTTCGCCGAAAACCGCGCGGATCGGCAACCTCGTCGCCGCCGCCGGCATGATCATCGCGCTGTGCGTGCTGCTCAAAACCGACGGCACGTCCGTGTGGACGCACGGCTGGAGTTTTAATTACACACTCATCGTCATCGGCACCATCATCGGTCTTATCATCGGCGCGATCGGCGCGTATTCGGTGAAGATGACCTCGATGCCGCAGATGGTCGCACTCTTCAACGGTCTCGGTGGCGGCGCCGCCGCGCTGGTCGCGAGCCTGGAATTTATCAAAGACGCGAAAGCGCCGGTCATCGCTGGAATGGAAATTCCTGTCGTGCATCAATCCACGGCCTTCATCGCCGGCTCAATGTTGTTCGCCACACTGATCGGTTCGCTCTCGTTCTCCGGCAGCATCATCGCGTATCTCAAGCTCGAAGGAAAATTTGAAAAGCCGATGACGTTCCCCGGTCAGAACATTCTCAACGGCCTGATTTTATTGGTGATTCTCGGCTTGTGCGGCTTCCTCACCTTCAACGCTACTAACGGGAATGCCACCACGGCGTTCATCGTGATGTTCTGCCTCGCCTTGTTTTTCGGCGTGGCGATGGTGATGCCCATCGGCGGTGCGGACATGCCGGTCGTCATCTCACTTTTGAATTCCTTCACCGGCCTCGCGGTGGCGGCGGATGGTTTTGCCATCAACAATCTCGCGATGGTCGTTGCCGGAACGTTGGTCGGTTCCTCCGGCACCTTGCTCACGCTGCTCATGTGCAAAGCGATGAATCGTCCGGTCACGAATGTTTTGTTCGGCGCGTTCGGCTCCAGCGGAAGTGCGGCGGCAGCCGCCGGCGGTCCGGCTGGCACGGTGAAACCGATTCAAGCCGACGAAGTCGCGATGCTGCTGGCCTACGCGCAACGCGTCGTGGTCGTGCCCGGTTACGGCATGGCGGTCGCGCAGGCGCAACATTCCGTGCGCGAACTCACCGAAGAACTCGGCAAGCGCGGCGTCGAAGTGCAATTTGCGATTCATCCAGTGGCCGGTCGTATGCCCGGTCACATGAACGTGCTGCTCGCCGAAGCGAATGTGCCTTACGACCAACTGATCGAAATGGAACAGATCAACCCTTCCATGGATCGCGTGGATGTCTGTCTCGTCATCGGCGCCAACGACGTGGTGAATCCCGCCGCGCACGAAGACAAGTCCAGTCCTATCTACGGCATGCCCATCATTGATGCCGACCATTGCAAGACCTGCATCGTGATGAAACGCTCGATGGCCGCCGGTTTCGCCGGCATCGAAAACGCCCTCTTCTACAAAGACAATACGCGGATGTTGTTCGGCGACGCGAAAGTTTCGCTCAATGCGCTCGTCGCAGCAGTCAAGGCAAGTTGAGTTTTATTCTAAAATTTTTGTGCGGAAAAATAATTTCCGCCCGCCATAATTTTGAAAAGTCCGGGTTGCTGTTGCCAGAATAGAAGCTAGAATGCTTACCGAGCTATGACGAATAACGCGAATTCCAGACCGGCCACGCCGCCCGCCGATAACGCGGCATGGAAAGAGATCGTGGTTAAATATCAGAAGCCGTCGATGTGGGCGGCTTTGTGGCAAATCACCAATACGGTCGTTCCGTTTGGCGCGCTGTGGTATTTGATGTCGCTGGCGCTGCCGATTTCATGGTGGCTGGTAGTTCCGTTGGCGATTTTGGCGGGCGCATTTCTCGTGCGCGTCTTCATTATTTTTCATGATTGTGGCCACGGCTCGTATTTCAAATCGCGTGGGGCGAATGATTTTGTGGGTTTTCTCACGGGCGTTTTGACGTTCACGCCGTATTACCATTGGCGCTGGGAACATGCCATTCACCACAACAGTTCGGGCGATCTCGACAAGCGCGGCACGGGCGACGTGTGGACGATGACCGTGCAGGAATATTTGGAATCATCCCGTTGGAAAAAATTTGCCTACCGGCTGTCGCGCAATCCCGTCGTCTTGTTTGGCATCGCTCCCCTAACCCTGTTCGCAGTTCTGCAACGTTTTCCGTCGGCCAAAGCCAGCGAACGCGAACGGCATTCCGTCTGGGCGATGAACGCCGCCATTTTGGGCATGGCGCTGGGGTTGAGCTGGCTCGTCGGACTGAAAGCTTACATTATTATTCAACTGATTATTCTCATGGTCGCCGGCGGCGCGGGCGTGTGGATGTTTTACGTCCAGCATCAATTTGAAGACGTCTATTGGGAACGCGGCGAAGAGTGGAGCTACGTTTCCGCCGCGCTCGAAGGCAGTTCCTTCTACAAACTCCCGCGCGTCCTACAATGGTTCTCCGGCAACATCGGCTACCATCACATCCATCACTTGAGCCCGCGCATTCCCAATTACAATCTGGAAAAATGCCACAAGGCCGACCCGCTGTTTCAACAGGTGAAACCCATCACCTTGTTCTCCAGTTTCAAATCCGCCACCTACCGGCTCTGGGACGAAAAGAATAAAAAACTCGTCGGTTACCGTGCTTTGCGCGAACTGCGCAAGCAGCACAAGACCGCGCCGCGCTGAATTTTTCCGCCGCAAATTTCAGGCACACGGAAAATTCCGTGTGCCTTTTTTGCCGCCGCGATGTCTCTCTTCAAATAAATTCTTTGCGTCTTTGCGTCTTTGCGTGAGAATTGTTTTATGAGCGCAGTTGCCAATCTGAATTTACCCGACACCACCGGCCATTTCGGTCCGTTTGGCGGACGTTATGTGCCCGAGACGTTGATGCATCCGTTGCAGGAACTGGAAGAAGAATATTTCCGCGCGCAACACGATCCTGAATTTCAGAAAGAGTTAAGTTATTACCTCACCGAATTTGTTGGTCGCCCAACGCCACTTTATTTTGCCGAACGTCTGACCAAAGAACTCGGCGGCGCAAAAATTTATTTAAAGCGCGAGGATTTGAACCACACCGGCGCGCACAAGATCAACAACGCCATGGGCCAAATCCTGTTGGCCAAGCGCATGGGCAAGACCCGCATCATCGCCGAGACCGGCGCGGGGCAACATGGTGTGGCGACTGCCACCGTCAGCGCGATGTTCGGGATGAAATGCATCATCTACATGGGCGCGGTGGATTGCGAACGCCAGATGCTCAATGTTTATCGCATGAAAATGCTCGGCGCGGAAGTCGTGCCGGTTCATGCCGGACAAAAAACTTTAAAAGAAGCCGTCAACGAAGCCATGCGCGACTGGGTCACGAACATCCGCAGCACGCATTACATTCTCGGCACGGCCTACGGTGCGCATCCGTATCCCGTGATGGTCCGCAATTTTCAGCGCGTCATCGGCGATGAAGCCCGCGCGCAGATTTTGGAAAAGGAAGGCCGCTTGCCCGACCTGCTGTGCGCGTGCGTCGGCGGCGGCTCGAATGCCATTGGTTTATTCTATCCGTTCCTCGACGACCAATCCGTTCGCATGATCGGCGTGGAAGCCGGCGGCTTTGGCATCATTCCGGAGAAACACGCGGCGCGGTTTCACGGCGGTTCGCTCGGCGTGTTGCAAGGCACGCGCAGCTACATTTTGCAGGATGAAGTCGGGCAGATCCAATCCACCCACAGCGTCAGCGCCGGACTGGACTATGCCGCCGTCGGACCGGAACACGCGTTCCTGCACGACGCCAAGCGCGTGGAATACACCTACGCCACCGACGACAAAGCGCTCGAAGCGTTCATGAAACTTGCGCGGCTCGAAGGCATCATACCCGCGCTGGAAAGCTCGCACGCCGTCGCCGAAGTCATCCAACTCGCGCCGACGATGAGCAAGAACCAGATCATCATCGTGAACCTCTCCGGCCGCGGCGACAAAGACGTGGCGCAAGTGGCGGACAAGGTGGGGTTGCAGATGCCGAAATAAATTACCCGCCGAGCAATTCGCTCAACGATTTGCCCGGTTGGGATTCCTGTCCGGGTAGAAAATATTCCACAATATCTGCGGCATTGGTAGTGGCGGCAAATCTCATTATCGTGCCTTTGGGAATTTTTGGACTAAATAAACCACCAATAAAACTTTTGTCGCGACTCAATTTGAAAGCCTTGGAAAAACGAACCTCTGGATCAACGCTAAAAGGATTTATCACAAACACCACGCCCTCAGGATTGCGGAGATTTCCGTCTTTATCAATGACCAGACCAAAGCGGACAAAAGGCTCCTGGCCATCCCCATGCCAAAAATACGGCGCAATGTCCTGTGCGGTGATTACCCGTGACGGCGGCATTTTGTTTTTATAACCATGCTCAATTGCCCACTGTTCTTTAGCGGCGTCAACATTCCTCAAAATGTTGATGATGCCGCTGGTTTTGCTCGGCCCGCCACCCACAAAATTTGGAACGGCAATGGCGGCCAGCAGTCCGACGATGCCAAGCAACAGTAGAATGGTCAGCAGCCCAGAGCGCGATGTTTTGGGTTTAGCAGCTGAAATCATAATTTAAGAAACACCGACAAAATGAAATGGTTGTGTAATTGAGTGTGCTTGGACACGGCCGCCGGCGAAACTTTGACGGAAGAAGTCCACAAGTATCACATCCCCGAGTTCTCGAACTGGAAAAAGATTTGCGCCCGCGCCTCGGCAATTGAACACTAGCCGCGATGAATCAAACCTTCGCCACTCGCATCGCCGCCGCGCTGGGTTTTCTCGCGGTGGTGCTCGGCGCGTTCGGCGCGCATGGGTTGAAGGCGTTGCTCGCGCAGAACGGCACCACGTCCGTCTGGGAAAAAGCGGTCTTCTATCATTTCATCCACGCGGTGATGTTGTTCGTGCTGGCGGGGCGCAAACCATTGCCGGCGGTCGCGTGGTGGAGCTTTCTCGTCGGCATCGGCATTTTCTCCGGCTCGTTGTATCTGCTGGCGGCGACGAATGTGCTCTGGCTTGGCGCGGTGACGCCCATCGGCGGCGTGAGTTTTCTGATCGGCTGGGGCTGTCTCGCCTTCAAGTCGGCGCGCGTGGAATGAACGGCGCGGCTTCGTTTAAAATAGAGATTGAACCGCCGCCAAACGTGTTTAAATTCAAAGCGTGAAACGCACTTCCAGTGTGTGCTGCCAGCAAACCATGGCTCGCCGAGTCCGCAGGGAAATCGGGGTTGTGACCGCGACGCCATGAGTAACTACGATTCATTCCGCCGCCGCGAAATTCCGCAACCGGAAATTGTTTACGATATTTCCGACGCCGATGAATCGGCTCAACCGCTCAACAAATCAAAATCCGTTTTGATTCTGGAAGACGATGGCGATTTCGCCGCGATGCTGAAAGACACGCTCCAGTTTGAAGGCTATCAAATCACCATCGTGACCAACGGCGCAGACGGATTGAAAAAAATCATGGCGGGCGAGTTCGATGTGATTCTCTGCGACATGGTGATGCAAAATTTTCCCGGCGATATGTTTTACCTCGCGGTGGAACGCATTCGCCCGCAGCAATGCCAGCGATTTATCTTCATGACCGGCCACAAGGGCGATCAAAAAATCGAACAGTTCATCAATAAAATAAATGGTTTGATGCTCTGGAAACCATTTGAGATGCACGAACTGCACGCCGCGATTCACGCCAAGCTCGGCAAGATTCAATCGTGATTCGCGCCGCCGCGCGCGGGCTAAATTTATAAAAATTTCCGCAACACCGCGCCGAGTCGCGCAATGCCTTTGCGGATATTTTCTTCGCTCGCACTCCCGAAGCTGATACGCATTTCGTTGTCAGGTTTTTTGCGTGAAGAATCGTCGGCGTAGCAGAGTTCGCCGGGAACGTAGAGCACATCGGCTTTCAACGCGGCTTGAAAAACTTTTGATTTCACACCGGCGGAAATGCCTTTCGGTAAGCGCGCCCAAAAATAAAGTCCGCCGCCGGATTCCCAAATCTCCACACTGGCGGGAAAATGTTCCGCGAGCGCGCGCTTCATCACCGCCGCTTTCTTCGCATAATTTTTCCGCACCTTCGCGACGTGTTGGTCATAAAGTCCCGACGCCAGCGCGCCCGCCAAAAGTTGTTGCAACAAATTCGCCGAGCCGAAATCGTGGTTGCCCTTGATGCGCTGGACGGTCGTGAAAATCGGTTCAGGCAAAATGCCAAAACCGAGGCGCGCGCCGGGCGCGTAGGGCTTGCTGTAAGTGCCGGTGTAAATCACGCGTTCCGCGCCGGGCAACGTGAGCGCGGTCGGAATGTCGTCGCCGTGATCAAAACGCAGTTCGCGATAGGCGGCATCTTCGAGCAGATAAAGCGGATGTCCGGCGGCGCGCTCGTATTTTTTCAAGAGCTTCAACGCGGCGGATTTTTTCGCGAGCGAAGTCGTCGCGCCGGTGGGGTTTTGAAAATAGGTGACGAGGTAAAGCGCTTTGACGCGGCGCAGTTCACCGGATTTTTTTAGCTGCTCCAAAATTTTTTCGAGATGAACGAGATCAATTCCGTCGCGTTCCAGTTTCACGCCGCGCGCCTTGATGCCGCGACTTTGGAGGATGCTCAAGAAAACAAAATAAGTCGGGTCTTCGACGAGAACGATGTCGCCTTCGTCGCATAGCGCTTCGAGCGTCATGTAAAGCAACTGTTGCGAGCCGCCGGTGATGATGACGCGCTCTGGCGAATGCGCGCGGTCGTGGCCGCCGTCGAGTTTTTGTAAATGCGTCGCGGTGAGCTGACGCAAATTTTCCGTGCCGGCGGTGACGCCGTATTGCAACGCGGGCTGGCCGACTTTTGGCGCGCGCAAAATGTCATTGAGCAACTTACGCGAAAGTTCGACGGGTAAGGTGGAGTTGTCCGTAAAACCGGCGGCGAGGGAAATAAGTTTGGGCCGCGTGAGCGCGGTTTGCATGAGCCACGAGATTGGCGGCACGCCGGTGCGTTGACCCATTTTGGATAGAAACTTTGCTTTCATGAAAAGGTTGGGGACGTTAGCAAAAGTTCCGCGCGACAAGCAAGTGCGGGCGGCGGCTTACGGACTGGAGAGGCGATAAAATTTCTGCGGCGAATTGGTCGCGAGCGCGTCGGAAAAATTCAGCACACCGTTTGTGTCGGCGTTCGTCGAGGCGGACAAAAGCCAGTTGATCGGCGACGCGAGATTCGTTGCCGACCACAGGCTGTAAGGATTTCCCGGCACGCCGGTCGCGGCGAGTTTGAACGCGCCGCCGCTGATGAAAACTGCGTTGGTGAATTGAATCGGCACGATGGTCGGAACAAAATTCAGCGTGAGTGAATTGCCGGTTTGCGCGACGACGAGATTGCCGCCGCCAAGATTGTTGGCGAACGCGCTGGTATCCACCAAAAATTTATTCGCGGCAAAACTGCTCACGCTGCTGCCGGTGGCGAGCGTCCAAGAATAATTTGTCTGGTTGTTCCAACCGGCGAGTGCGGACGCGATTGGCTTGATAATAAAGGGCGAACCGCTCGTGGCGGAAACGGTGAGCGTGCCGGTGGCGGGGAGAAAATCATTATTCACACCGGGCGAATCGGTGGTGCTGGCGAGGTCGCAAATATATTTTCCGCCGGACGCAAGCGTGACCGCGCCGGTGACGCTCAACGCGCCGATGCCGTTGCCAGGTGTGATGATTCCGTTCACGGTGAGCGCACCGATAAGTGCGCCGCTGCCTTTCAAAGTTTGCGCCGCGCCGAGATTAAGATTCACCGCCGAGGCATCCAACACTGCGCCAGCGGCGAGAGAAATTTGCGGCGTGTTGGGCAGCGTGATGCCGGAACCGAGAATGAGTTTGCCGCCGTTGAGCGTAGTGTTTCCGCTGTAAGTGTAAAGTCCGTTGAGCGCGGACGCGCCGGTTTTGGTAAATGTCTGCGTGCCGGACGCGAGCGTGAGCGCGATGCCGCCAATCACACTGCCGCCGAACGATTGTGTGTTGGTCGCGCCGTTATTCAAGTCGAGCGTCAGTGTGTTGGTCGTCGCGCCGGAGTTGGTGACCCACGCGACGTTGGCGTTGTTCACGGAATTTTTCAGACCGGAAAGTGTTTGATTAAATCCGTTCAAATCCAAAATCGTCGGCACGGTGGTGCTGCCGTTGCCGGCAAGATCCACGGCGGCGTTGGTGGCGAGACCATTGTTCGCGCCGAGGCTTGCGGTGTTGGCGCGCGGCTGAATTTCAAAATAATTGCCACCGCCGGAGAAGCGGACGTTGCCAGCGCGGATGACGAGAAAATTCGTCACGCCCGATTTGATGGAGCCGGTGATGCTCAAGAGTCCGGTCGTAAATGGGCCGTAAAAATGTCCACCGCTGGCGGCGTTGGTCAAAATGGAAATCGGTCCGGCGAACGTGGCGCTGGTGTTGTCGTTGACCATGATGAGACCGGTGCTGGCAGCGGGATTGACGGTGTTGGCGACGAATGAATTCGTGACGGTGACGCCGTTGCCGAGAATGATGCGGGCGTTATTCGCGCCGGAATCATTGGTGATTATGCCGGTGCCAAAAGCAAAATTATTGTTCACTTGAATAATTCCCTGCGCGAGCAGCGTGCCGCCGGTGTAGGAATTGGCGTTGCTGAACGTGAGCGTGCCGCTGCCGAGCTTCGCGACGTTGCCGCTGCCGCTGATGGTGATGGGCGCAAAGGTGGCGGCGGATGAATTAAAAATCAGCGCGCCGCTGTTTGCGACGTTGTTGGTGCCGAGCGTGCCGGTCGCGCCGCCGTTGCCGATTTGCAACGTGCCACCGCTGATGGTCGTTGTGCCGGAATAAGTATTATTTCCCAGCAGCGTCAACGTGCCGTTGCCGGATTTAGTCAGGTTGATGGCGGTCGCACTGCCGTTGGTGAAAGGACCGTTGATGACAATATTGCCGTTGCCTTGAAAGGTGAAATTCCGTGTGCCGGCAGCCACCGAGGTGAAGGCCCCGGCAAAAGTTAATTGTCCCGCATCCGATTGAATCCAGTAAGACCCGCCCGTATTGACCGACAAAAGACTGCCGCTAAAAGTGTTTGTGCCATTAAG
>CAILDU010000106.1 GCA_903833055.1 uncultured Verrucomicrobia subdivision 3 bacterium
CTGCCGCAGAGCGTTTATTATTTTTACGCCGCGTCGCGCGTCGCGAAGGCGGGCGAGCCGGTGGTGTTTTCCGTGCCGAGCGGCAATTTCGGCGACATGATGGGCGCGATCGTCGCGCGCGAAATGGGTTTGCCCATCCGCAAAATCGTCGCGGCAGTGAACGCCAACGACGCGTTCCCGAAATTTTTGGCGAGCGGCGATTACCAGAAAATTTGCCCGTCGCGCAACTCGCTTTCCAACGCGATGAACGTCGGCCATCCGAGCAATCTCGCGCGGCTGGTTTCGGTTTACGGCGGTCAGATGGACGAGACTGGGAAAATTTTGCGCCAGCCGAATCTCGACGCGATGCGCCGCGACATTTTTTCATCGTCCATTTCCGATGAACGCACCGTCACCGGCATTCGCGATTTTTGGAATCAGTTTCAACTCTTGCTTGAACCGCACGGCTCCGTCGCGTGGCAAGGTTTGCAGGATTGGATCGCGCAAGAGCCGCTGGGCAACACGCCGGCGGTCATCGTAGAAACGGCGAACCCGGCGAAATTTCCGAGCGAGGTGCAAAAAGTTGTCGGGTGGGAACCGGACGTGCCGGCGAATATGCTCGCGTCGCTGAAATTGCCGGAAGATTACGACCGGATGGATGCGGACTACGAGAAGTTCAAAAGCTACCTGCTGGCGCGGCATTGAAAAATCGGCGCGCGGCTTGAAAAGTTTTGGCAGCTTGCTAGGGTTGCAGCGTGAGTTTGCTCCCGTAGCTCAAATGGATAGAGCAGTCGTTTCCTAAACGATTGATCCAGGTTCAATTCCAGGCGGGAGCACCAACCTTGCTAAAACTCAACGCCAGCTTGCCAGAATCACGTCCGCTGGAGAATAGCCGGGATGCAGATAAAACATTTCAATCGTGTCTGTGATGTTTTGTTCCGGCAATTCCGGCACGGTGAAGTAGTAACCGGGCACATCGGGATTCACCACGAGCATGGGATGGTAGCCATCTTCCGTCGGCCATTTCTCGTTGATTTTACTCCACGCCATCGCCAGCGATTTATTGCCCTTGCCGGGAACATATTCATGCCCCCGTTGGGAAACCTCCACCATGCAGCAAATGCGTTCGCCCATCATGACGGGAAAAACCCATTGCTTGGCCGCCTTGAGCAACGGCTTAATCGCTTGGCCAGATTGGTAATTCGCCCGATCCGATTCCGCAATGGTATAAATTTGCATCGGCGCACCTAGTTTCGCTTCGGAAAGAAAATCGCCCGCTTCAAAACCGTAGGCATCAGGAAACTTGTTCGCCACGTCCATCACATTGTCAAAGGCCGTCTGACCCGCCATCAACAACCGTTCTTGATCCGTATGCACCCGATACGGACGCACGGTGGTCTTCGTGCTGGGCGAAACAACTACCGCCACGGGTGTCGGTGCCGGCATCGCCACGGGTTGAGTGGGAACCATCGTGGTTACTTCCGGCGTCGACGGCGCAACTTTTCCCGCGCGAATTAAATAATTTCCCATCGCAACCAGACTCGCGTCCGCAATTTTTTTCAACGTCGGTGCCGGTGCTGCTGACGGCGCCGATTGCTCCGGCTGGACGGCACTGGGCGCGGCGACTTTAGCTGCCGCCGGAACTACCGGAGCCGTATGACTCACCACGGGCCGACGGCTGCCATGCGTCAAATGATGCAGATAGCCCCAATAAGCCAGCCCCGACAAAACCACCGCCATGACAATCAGAAAGATGCGCAGCGCTTTGCGATACGGCGAACTCGGCCGACTGAAATCAGCCCCGGCGAATTGAAATTGAAATTTGAGTGCCATACCGTTTTGTTTGGTTGTTTGGTTAATTCTAATTACACCTGCAACCGATTTGAGATTGTTTTAGCACATCCCAAGCCAATCCATTTAATTCCGCCAAAAAATTATTTCGCGTGATTTGTCGGCAAAATAAATTGCGAATTTTCCGCACACTGTCCACAAACCACCGCCAGTGTCCCGCAAATGGACTTATGCCATTTCCCTTTGCCCGCGCGGAGATTTCCTCTAGTTTTCCACCATGTTCAAAGCCGAAGACCTTTTCGACCTCACGCAGACGGAACACGCCGCGCTTTTTGACGGCAGCGAATTCGCGTGGGATGCGCTCAAGAAAATCGAAAGCTACCTCGCCAAAGTCGCGAAGCAAACTCCACCGCCGCGCTTTCCTGGCGCGACCATCGGCGAACGCGTCATCATCGGCGCGGGCACGATTGTCGAACCTGGCGCGATGATCAAAGGTCCCGCCATCATCGGGAAGAATTGTCAGATTCGCCACAACGCCTACATCCGCGAGAACGTTCTCATCGGCGACAACTGCGTCGTCGGCAATGCGAGCGAACTCAAGAACGCCCTGCTCTTCAACGGCGCGCAAGTGCCGCATTACAATTACGTCGGCGATTCCATACTCGGCCACAAAGCGCACCTCGGCGCGGGCGCGAAGATTTCTAACGTGAAATTATTTCCCGGCAACATCGCGATTGATGTGAACGGCGCGACCCACGACACCGGCCTGCGGAAATTTGGCGCGCTGCTGGGCGACGGCGCGGAAGTTGGTTGCAACGCCGTGCTGAATCCCGGCAGCATTCTCGAACGCGGCGCGGTGATTTACCCGAACGTTTTCTGGCGCGGCCTCCTGCCCGCGAACATGATTGCGAAGAACAAAGCGGAGGTTGAGGTCGTCGTGAAGCGGGCGAAGGAAATGCTCCAGTAACTTGGAACCAAAAACTGTTTACAGTTTTAGTTGGTTGTTTAGAAACAAACTTATAAATTCTTGAGCTCTTTTTCTTCCTTCGGCTTTTTGTCGCAGGGATGCCCAAGTCCTGACCGTAGCCAACCAACAAGTTGCATTTTTATCACCTTGCCGACGAGCTAAGATGAAAAATTTATAAGCCTCGGCAAAATCAATTTCTAGCCAATCGCTCCAGCCCTCAGCATAAAAGACACCCAAGAAATTTAATGCCTCACCGCTTCCGTTTTTAGCTGCTTGGTGCATCCAATGGAACCCAATCAACTCGTCGCGATCAACGCCAATTCCACCAAATAAACAAAACCCAACTTCATGTTGGGCAATTATATTTCCACCTTCCGCTGCTTTAAGATAACAGTTGAATGCTTGAGCATAATTCTTCGCCTTGTAATAATCTTTTCCACGTCCAAACCAAATCGCTGGCTTTGTTTGATATTCTGAAAGCATTTCAGTTCTCAATTGTTTTGACTGCGTTTAGAAAGTTGCCACTGACCGTGAGAAATCTCTCGAAGGGTCACATAGTCGCCAGCTTGCACATTGGCTTGCCGGTAGAATTTCCCGATGCAACCCCGCTCTTGGAGCTTTTTGCCGCTCCCCATTACGACACTTCTAAATTTTTCTCCGCTTGGCAATGCTTCAATCGCGAGGTCTTCTCCAATCCGAATTTGACCGCGATTTATCGGCTCTGTCAGCGTCAATAGATTTTGGTTAATCATTCCATGCGTCACTTCAATGATAAGTTCTCTTTTGCCAAAATTTGTCTGCAAAATCGCTTGAGGCTTTCGGTCGGTTTGGCCAACAAAGGTAAGAAGCCGATGTTGTATTGAGGCAATTTGCTCTTTCATCTGCTTTAATTCTGATGCCCGTTTCGTAAGCATTTCCAGTTCAGGCAAATCATGTTTAGACGCCGCCTGTGCGACTTTAGACATGGTTTCGCCCATAAGTTTTTCGATAGTTGCAGGGATATTGTCAATATTCATGTTTTTAGTTTAACATTTAACATTGTTATGTCAAACTATTTTCAGCGCGGTTTTTGCCGCTTTGCTATTCCGCCAGTAAAGATTGGTATTTCCATCACACCCCTCCGCCTCCTCAATGTTGCTCAGCATCGTGGCGGCTTGGATTGCCTCGAACATTTGTCCGCTTGACTCCCTTCCCATTTGTGGCGGAAATGAGTTCATGAAAATCACCCGTCGCGATGTGGTCGTGGCTACCATTTCCATTTTCGTTGCCGTCGCGGGCATGGCGTTCGCGCAAGCCGCCGCCGTCAAACCGCTGATGCATTCGTGCGTCTTCAACTGGGCCGACCTCAAGGCCGTGCCGACGAAACAGGGCGAGCGCCGCTCGGTCTTCGATGCGCCCACGCCGACGCTCGGCAATTTCGAGTGCCACATCACGACGCTCAATCCCGGCGAATCGCCACACGCGCCGCACCACCACGCGAACGAGGAATTGATGGTCGTGAAGGAGGGCACGCTCGCGGCGTTGCAGGGCGACAAGACGAACATTGTGACGGCGGGCGGAATCATTTTTGAAGCGTCCAACGAATTGCACGGCTTGAAAAACATCGGGACAAATCAGGCGACGTATTTCGTCTTCAAGTTCGACCCGCATGATCTGGTGAAATGATTTTTCAAATCTGATTTTACTCTGAACGCCAGCCAGCCTGTCCTGTCCACTGTGGGTAATTCTGTCTTTTGTTTTCAGAATTGATAATTTTATCGCGTGAACGACCTCACCATCGGATTGCTCGGCGCGCTGCTGGCCACAAACCAGCCGCAGGCCGTCAGCAATGTTATCCACGACCAAACCGGCGTGGCCATCGCGGTCGCCGCCGATCCGGAGGAAAAAGAATTGCGCGAGGTAATGATGGCCGATGACGCCGCGCAAGACGAAGTGAATGCGTGGATTCGTAACTTCGATTCGCAATCCAGCACGAACAAGGCGGCGGACTCGGCGGCGTTGAACATTCGCATCAAGGCGCGGCTCGATCGCGTGCGCGGCGCGTATGATAATTTTCTCCTCAAGCATCCCAACAGCGCGCGCGGCTTTCTCGCCTACGGCAGTTTTCTCAACGACCTCGGCGACGAGGAGGGCGCGCATCTGCAATACGAAAACTCGCTCCAGCTAGATCCGAAAAATCCCGCCGTGTGGAATAATCTCGCAAATTATTACGGCGAAAACAGTCCGGTGACGAAGGCGTTTGAGTATTACGCGCAAGCCATCAAGCTCAAGCCGGACGAACCGGTGTATTACCAGAACTTCGCCACGACGGTTTATCTTTTCCGCAAAGATGCGAAGGAATTTTATCACATAGACGAGCAACAGGTTTTTGATAAGGCGCTGAATCTTTACAAACAGGCGATGCAGCTCGCGCCGGATGATTTCACGCTCGCGACCGACTACGCAGAAAGTTATTACGGCATCAAACCCATGCGCACGAATGACGCGCTCGCCTCGTGGACCAACGCGATGCTCATCGCGCACACCGACGCCGAGCGACAGGGCGTGGAGCTGCATCTAGCGCGCGTGAACACTTACATTGGCCGGTTCGCCGAGGCGCAAGCGCATCTCGACACGGTGACGAATGTGGCGTTTCTGGGTTTGAAGAAACAACTCCTACGTTCGCTCGCCGATCACGAGCATCCGGACACGAATTCCGAAGCCGTCACGCAAACCAACTTGCTGCAAATGATTCCGCAACTGGAAGCGACGCAGGTTTCCACCGCAACCAACGCGGCGGATTTGTCGTCAAACTTGCTCACGATTCCGATGCCGACGCCAAAGCCGTTGCCGTTGGAAATCGCGCCGCCAGATTTAACAAACCACGTCCCACCGCCGCCCAAACCGCAGTAAGTTTGCAACATAGAATTTAGACGCAGTTCGATTTAAGACTCGTAAATCGTAAATCGTAAATCGTAAATTGTCCGCATGAGTTTCTACGACAAATTGAAATTTGACGCACAAGGTTTGATTCCCGCGATCATTCAGGAAGCAAAAACCGGTCGCGTCGTGATGATGGCGTGGATGAACCGCGCGTCGCTCGAAAGCACCGTCGCCACGGGCAAAACGCATTTCTGGAGCCGCTCGCGCCAAAAGTATTGGATGAAGGGCGAAGAAAGTGGCAACACGCAGACGGTGAAAAATATCGCCTTCGATTGCGACGGCGATTGCCTGCTGATTCAAGTCGAACAAAATGGTCCGGCGTGCCACGAAGGTTACAATTCCTGCTTCTTCCGCTCGGTCGAAAATAACGATTTCAAAATCACCGAGCCGCAATTGCTCACGCCGGAACAGATGTATAAAAAGAAAAGCTGAATGCTGCCATGCGTGATTTTTGAGGACGAACACCTGTTGGTGGTTTCCAAGCCAGCTGGTTGGAACACACACGCACCAAGTCCATTCGCCGGCGAAGGCATTTACGAATGGTTAAAACATCGCGAGCCGCGCTGGGCGTCGCTCGCCATTTTGCACAGGCTGGACAAGGAAACCAGCGGCGTTCTTGTTTTTGGAAAAACGCCGCTCGCCAACAAATCGCTCACGGAACAATTCACTGTGCGCCGCGTCCATAAAAAATATTTCCTGCTCACCGACGGCAATGCGCCAAAAAATTCTTTCACAGTAAAAACCACCTTGCTCCGCGTCGGCGAGAAATATGCGAGCCGTCCAGGCGGAGAAATCGCGGAGACAAAATTCACGCCTGTTTCTGACACCAAATTCGCCATCAACAGCGCCGGGCTGAAAATGGTGACGGCGAAACCGCTGACCGGACGCACGCATCAGATTAGAGTTCATGCGGCAGAAAGTGGTTTCCCGATTTTGGGCGACACGCTTTACGGTGGCACAGTCTCCGCGCGCGTTTTCCTGCACGCAGCAGAAATTGAGTTCACGCATCCAGCCACCAACAAAGCCGTGAAATTTTCTGCGCCGATAGATTTTGATAGCGAAGCGCGTCGCACGCTTCGCACTGCCATTATTGAACCGGAGGCGACGAATGCGTTCCGCATCATCCACGGCGCGAGTGACGGCTGGCCGGGTTGGTTCGTGGAAAAACTTGGTGACTTTTTAATTTCACAATCAGAAGGGGCGTTAAGCGCCAAGCAACAGGAAGAACTGTCTCGGGTCGCAAAAACTTTTTCCGCGCGCGGCGCGTATCACAAAGTCCTTTCGCGCCACGTCCGCAAATCCAACGTGACGGATGCTTCACCGCAACTGGTCTTTGGCGAAGCCGCGCCAGAACGATTTGAAGTTTTAGAGAACAGCGTGCGTTACGAAATGAGTTTCAACGAAGGTTATTCCGTCGGTTTATTTTTGGATCAACGCGATAATCGCCGTCGCGTATTGACCGGCCACATCGCTGCTGATTTTCCCCAACTCCTATCTGCTGACTCCCAACTCCTAAACTGTTTCGCCTACACCTGCGGCTTCTCCGTATGCGCGGCGCGCGCGGGCGCGCGGGTGACGAGCCTTGATCTCTCGAAAAAATATCTCGAATGGGGCAAACGCAACTTTGCTTTGAACGGTCTCGACCCGGCGGCGCACGATTTTATTTTTGGCGACACGTTCGACTGGCTGCGGCGGCTCGCAAAGAAAGGTCGCGCGTTTGACGCCATCGTGCTTGACCCGCCGACGTTTTCGCAATCGAAGGAACACGGCACGTTCCGCGCGGAAAAGGATTACGGCAAACTCATCACCGCCGCCCTGCCCATCCTCAAATCCGGCGGCGTGCTGCTCGCCTCAACGAATGCGGCAGAGTTTTCACCGGAAGAATTTCTTGCCGACATCGAAACAGCAGTGCGCGCTGCGAAACGGAAAATTGTAAAACAACATTACGTTCCGCAGCCGCCGGATTTCCCCATCAGCCGCGAGGAACCCGCGTATTTGAAAACGGTCTGGTTGAAGATTGCATAAAAAAAGCGGCTCCCATTTCTGGAAGCCGCCTTTGAATTTGAGTCGGTAATTATTTTCCAACCGCTGCGACAATTTTCTTCGCTGCGTCGGCCATCGTATCGCCATTGATAATGGCGACGCCGGATTCCGCGAGCGTTTTTTTGCCAGCGGCGACATTGTTGCCTTCGAGGCGGACGACGAGCGGGAGTTTCAAGCCCGTTTCCTTCACCGCCGCGACGATGCCGGTGGCGATGACGTTGCAATCCATGATGCCGCCAAAAATATTGACCATGATTCCTTTCACGTTCGGGTCGCTCAAAATAATTTTGAACGCCGCCGTGACTTGGTCTTTGCTCGCACCACCGCCGACGTCGAGGAAGTTCGCGGGCATGGCACCGAAATGTTGGACGATGTCCATCGTCGCCATCGCGAGTCCGGCGCCGTTTACGAGGCACGCGATGGAGCCATCGAGCTTGATGTAATTGAGCGCAAACTTTGACGCTTCGATTTCGAGCGGCGCTTCTTCGTTCAAGTCGCGCATCTCCATAATATTTTTGTGACGATACAGCGCGTTGTCGTCCAAAGAAATTTTCGCATCGAGCGCGACCACGGTTTCTTTTCCATCCGCCAATTCAACCACGGCCAAAGGATTTAATTCCACCATCGCGGCGTCGCATTCCCACCAAGTGTTATAGACACCGGTAATTAATTTTACGCCTGCGTTGAATAAATCGCCTTTGAGTCCGAGCGCAGTGGAAATCTTGCGCGCCTGATACGGCATGATGCCGACGGCGGGATCAATGTGTTCCTTGAAAATTTTTTCAGGATGTTTCTCGGCAACTTCTTCGATGTCCATGCCGCCTTCGGTGCTGGCCATGATAAGCGGACGCGAATTGACGCGATCCAACAACACGGCGAGATAAAATTCCTTTTTGATCTTCGCACCAGCGGCGATGAGCAACGTCTGCACCTGCCGACCTTCCGCGCCGGTTTGTTTGGTGACGAGCGTCTGACCAAACATCTTTTCCGCGAAGCCCACGGCTTCGTCCACCGACGACGCGACTTTCACGCCGCCTTGAAAGCCACTCTTGAAAGTGCCTTTGCCGCGTCCGCCCGCGTGGATTTGTGATTTGACGACGACGCGAGAAGATCCGCTCGCCATGATTTTCTCCGCTGCTGGACGCACCTCGGCGAGCGACTTGGCGGGAATTTCCAGCGTGACGGCGACGCCGTATTGCGCGAGCAACTGTTTGGCTTGGTATTCGTGAATGTTCATTTCAAAAATTCGTTGCTGAATTAAAAACCATTGCCACGAGAAATCAACTTTTAACCGCGCGCGCCGCAACGATTTCGCTCGCGCGGGGTTTTAATTCCGACCAAATTACACTTATGAAACGCTGGGCCATCTTCACCGTCTTCCTTTACACCGTCGCGCTGTTGCTGCTTACCGTGCCGGTTGCCGCCGTGGCCTTTGGTGGCTGGGGCAAAAACGCCAGCATGTCACTCAACGACATCCTGAAAATTTACGCCGCGTGGCAATACTGGCTCTGGCTCGCCGTGCTGGTGGCGGGACAATTTCTTTTGCTCCTGCTGCCAATTAACATTGCTGAACGCCGATTGCCCGCGCGTCGTCCACTGAAAGTTCCCATCATCGTCACCGCGTTTTTTCTGGCGAACCTTTGCTTTGCCGGAGTCGTATCCGTGCTTTGCGCCATCTTTAAGGACGATGGCTGGAGCGTGATTGATTTTGTAAACCCAATTATTCACACCGATAAAAGCAGCGGCGTGCATTTTTTATGTTCCGTCCTACTGACTGTCGCCATTTTCTGGATTGTGTGGGCGTATATTTTCCGACGCTTCGCGCAAGCCGACGATGAAAATTCCCTGCTCAAACGCAGTCTGCGCTGGCTGCTGCGCGGGAGCATTCTCGAACTCATCATCGCCGTGCCAAGCCACGTCATCGTGCGCCGCCGCGACGATTGCTGCGCGCCCATCGGCACGTTTTGGGGAATCGCCACCGGCATTTCCGTGATGCTGCTCTGCTTCGGGCCGGGCGTTTATTTTCTGTTCGTAAAACGGATGAGCCAACTCAAACCGGCCAGCCATAATTCTAGCCAACCGCCAAAATCAGAATAAAATTTTGCCGGCAATTCGATTTTAGCCACATCACGCTGGCCAAACTTTTCCCGCCGCAACTTTGCTTTTCGCCATCACGTTGCGCGTGTCCACGATGAGCGGTGACCAGTCGACGAGTTGTTGATAATTCACCGAGTCATGCGCCGTGGAAATTAAAACGGCGTCGAACGCGGAAATAATCTTCCGGTTCCACTTCACCGATTTCGTCCCCGCCCACTGCGGATGCTCGCGCGTGGGCTTGATAACGGAAACGTGCGGGTCGTGATAAGAAACTTTCGCGCCGCGCGCTTTGAGCAAGTTCATCAAAACGTAGCTCGGCGATTCGCGGTCATCGTCCACGTTCGCCTTGTAAGCAAGGCCGAGAACCAAAACTTGCGCGCCGCGCAAAGATTTTTTTTGCGACGCCAAAGCCTTCGCCACACGCGCGACCACTTTCTCCGGCATCGCGCGATTGATTTCGCCAGCCAGTTCGACGAAGCGCGTTTCCTGCCCGACTTGCTTCGCGCGCCACGCGAGATAAAACGGATCAATCGGGATGCAATGCCCGCCCAAACCCGGCCCCGGATAAAACGGCATGAAACCGAACGGCTTCGTCTTCGCCGCGGCGATAACCTCCCAAACGTCAATGTCCATCGCGGCATAAACGCCTTTGAGTTCGTTGACGAGCGCAATGTTGACGCCGCGAAAAACATTTTCGAGCAACTTCGCCGCCTCCGCTGTGCGGCAATTTGCGACGGGAACTAAAGTGCGAATCGCGCGCGCATAAACTTTTTTTGCCGCTTCCAAACACGCGGGCGTGTAGCCGCCGATGACTTTAGGAATCTCCGCAACTTTACTTTTTGGATTGCCGGGATCTTCGCGCTCCGGCGAGAACGCGAGGTGAAAATCTTTGCCGGCCTTCAAACCGGAACCACGTTCCAAAACCGCGCGCAATTCATTTTCCGTCGTGCCAGGATACGTCGTAGATTCCAGCACGACGAGCTGCCCACGCTGCAAATGCCGCGCGATGCTTTTGCCGGTGTTCAACACGAAGGACAAATCCGGCGCGCGATTTTTTTTGAGCGGAGTCGGGACGCAAATCAAAATCGCCGCAACCTTTTTGATTTCAGCAAAGTCGGTGGACGCAGAAAACTTTCCGTCGCAAACGAGCTTTTTGATTTCACCGGCAGAAATATGTTTGATGTAGCTGCGACCGGTATTGAGCGCGGAAACTTTTTTAGCGTCAATGTCCAAACCGAGCACACGCACGCCGCTGCGCGCAAATTGCAGGCACAGCGGCAAGCCGACGTAGCCGATTCCGATGATGGCGATGGTCATAATCTTCCCATGTAGCTGGCGTCAGCAATGGTTGCCATAAATCAAATAAATCAGCCCATAAAATGGCAGACAAACAATGTCTCCCGCGACGGCAAAAGGCAGTAGTAGATAAGCGCTCTTGTGACCCGGCATATTTCCTCGATCTTGAAGAACCTGAAGCACGTTAAACGGTCGTTGATCAGAATCATCAACATAAATTAGGGTAAGCGGCATTGGTTCGCCGTCACCAAAACTGATATTATTGTTGCCGGAAATTAAATAAACAGTTCGGTGTGCATCTGGGAGCAAATGAAAATTATTCGGGTCAAAACATTTATTGTAATCGTTCTTATGAACCACAAACGGCTTCCCTAAAGGAACAATTTTACCAATCTTATTCGTTGGCCAGTCGGGTGAAATGTCGGCGCGTGAACGAGTCAGTGTAAATTTACCGACAACAACCTTGGCATTAGTTGGTCCATAGAAATAATCGGTAGTAACTAATTGGGATAAAGGAAAGTGTAATGTGAATTTGGTCTCGTCTTGGACACCACTTAAATGCGCCTCAACTAAAACCAGAAGAAAATTATCGTCGGTGAGAAAAGCTTTTTCAATTCGATCAACCTTGTCCGGCAAAATCTGGGAATAATCTTTTGTCGCATCCATCGTTCGGTTAGTGAAACAACCTGACAACATTGGCAGAAATGCCAACATAACTAACCGCGCAAGAAGTCTCATGCGCAAATGGTGTGGCGCATCTAAAAAACTGTCACGCCTAATTTCTACAGCGCGCGCGGCAAAAGTGTTTTCGAGAAGTGCGACGCCCTGCCAAACCCAAACCCCGGTAAACCATCAAACCGGATTATCTGGCAAGACGTCGCAAATTGTTTCGTCGCGGACGATTATTTCTTGAACGTCCGCAAATACGTGACGGATGCTTTGATGTCGTCATCGGCAAGCTCGGACGGTTTCATCAACGTCTTGTCGTCTTTCTTCATGCCTTCCTTGATGGACTTGAAGGCTTGGTCGTCGGTGAAGGCCGCCTGCACGGTCGCGTCGGTGTAGTCGCGCGCGCCGAGTTTGGTGCCCATCTTGGTTGCGCCCTTGCCATCGTCACCGTGGCATTTGGCGCAGTTATCCGCATAAACCGTCGCGCCGTCAGCGGCGAAAGCGGTGGTGGTGGTCAAGGCGAACGCGAACGCCGCCGGCAGTGCGAGGAGTGCGAGTTTTTTCATAGTCGTGACTTAAACATGAGGCCTGCGCCGTTTTTCCGCCAAACCGTTATTGGCAATTGCTGAACATGGATTGCCGACGTTATCGGCTAAAAAATGTTAAGGCGGTCAATGGGCTGGACGAAATGGCTGGCCGCAGTAACCTTCACGCAGCCATGAAACCAACCGCTTTTTTTATGCGCCGTTTATTTCTGCCTCTCGGACTTGTGCTGTTGGTTGCACAAAATATTTTTGCCGGTAGCGAAGGCGAGGTCACCGCCACGCAGTTGCTCGCCGTCACGCAACACGGCGAACTTATCAAGGAAACTAAAAATCAATTTCGCACGGACGTGGAGCAACCGAAGAACGTCTCGATGTTTAGTCTGACGAACGCCACGTTTTGGACGGCGGATATGGACATTGATTCCGACGGACGCGAAACGCCGCTGTGCAACAAACAGCGCGACCCGGATTTTCAAAATGAGTTGAGTTGCGGCACGGACATCGCGGCGGACGAAACGCCGTTCTTCGTCATTCCCATCGGCAAGCCAGCCAATTTAAAAAAGCGTGGCATCGAAATCGGTCAGGTCGCCGCCATCATTTACCGCAATCAAGTTTGCTACGCGGTTTTTCTGGACGAATGCGGCGTAAAGAATGTGATTGGCGAAGCATCCATCGCCACCGCCCGCTTGTTGAACATTGACGCCGACCCGAAAACTGGCGGCACGGACGGACCCGTGACTTACATTGTTTTCACGGGCGCAAGTGGACGCATCACCGACCCGAAAGATTACGGCAATCACGCCAAAGCGGTTGAAATCGGTGTGCAGCGCGCGAAGGAATTGCTCGCGCATTACCCGGCCAAATAATCACCCGCGCTGCCGCGTTGCTTCGTAGAGAAAAATTCCAGTCGCGACGGCCACGTTCAGCGAATTCATGTGCGACGGCATCGGGATTTCCACTGCGTCATCACACGCCGTCAGCACGTTCGCCGTGAGTCCTGGCCCTTCCGCGCCGAACACCAGACAGCAGTCGCCGCGCAAATCAGCAGCGGAAAGTTTCGTTGCGCCCGGACGCGGATGCGCCGCGAGACAGCGCACGCCGCGCGCGCGCAAGATCAGCAAAGTTTCCACCAAATTATCCACGCGCACAACCGGCTGCTCAAAAACAGTTCCCATTGAACCCGCGACCGCGCGCCGCTGAAACGGACTGCCGCACGTCTCGCCGATGATCAGAAAACTTGCACCAAACGCCGCGCAACTGCGGATGATTGCGCCAAGATTTTCCGCGCTGGCAATGCCTTCCACGGCGGCGAGCAGCAGCGGACGCGGCGAATTTTCCAGCAGCGTTGCCAAATCCGGCAGCGGCGGAATTTTCGCCACCGCCAGCGCGCCTTGGTGCATTTTGTAGCCGGTAATCGTCTCCAACAATTTCTGTTCAGCGACGTAAATGGGCAATTCCGCTTCCGCTCGCGCGCGCAGTTGTGGCTCCAATTTTTCCAGCCACTCCGGCGTGAGCAGTGCGGAGACGACAGTGAATTTGCTCGCGAGCAGACGCTTCACCGTTTTGAGATTCGCCGCCACGAGCACGCCCGCGCGCTCGTGTTCCTCCACGCGTTTGAGCGTCAGATACAGCGCCAATTCCGGCGCATCGAGGTTTTGAACCGGTTGAATTTTCAGAATCGCCACACAGCAATTAAACCGCGCTACAACGGGAATTAAAAGCGCGGAGAAAATGTTATTTTCCGAAATTGGTTTGCCTCATCTGTGTTTCATCTGTGGAAATCTGTGGCTAAAAATTGATTTCCGCTTTGGCGCGCATGGCAAAAGTTGTTACCTTAATCGCGATGCCGGACATCGTCCTCACCACGC
>CAILDU010000107.1 GCA_903833055.1 uncultured Verrucomicrobia subdivision 3 bacterium
CATCGCCACGCGCGACATGTCCGAGCAGTTGCTCGACGCGATGGATTTGGAAAAGGAACGTGGCATCACCATCAAGGCGCATCCGGTCACGATGCTTTACACCGCGAAAAACGGCGAAACTTACGAACTAAACTTGATTGATACGCCCGGACACGTTGACTTCGCGTATGAAGTTTCGCGCAGCTTGAGCGCGTGCGAAGGCGCGTTGCTCGTGATTGACGCGGCGCAAGGCGTCGAGGCGCAGACGGTCGCCAACTATCATCTCGCGGCGAAACTGAATCTCACGATCATTCCCGTCATCAACAAAATTGATCTCGGCCACGCGGACGTGCCGCAGGCGAAACGGCAGCTCGAAGACGTGCTGGCGATTCCGAGCGAGTGGGCGATTCCGTGCAGCGCGAAGCAAGGTATCGGCATTCAGGAAATTCTCGAAGCCATCATCGAACGCGTGCCGCCGCCGAAGCCGACGGGCGAACCGAGTTTGCAGGCGCTGGCGTTTGATTCTTATTTCGACACTTACAAGGGCGTCGTCACGCACGTCCGCGTTTTCAACGGCGAATTGAAAGCGGGACAACAAGTGAAGCTCTTGCACTCCGGCAAAAACGTCGAGGTGAAGGAAGTCGGCAGCTTCAATCCGAAACCTTACATCCGCGAGAAGCTGGAAGTCGGCGAGACGGGTTATTTTACGGCGAACATCAAGTCCGCTGCCGAAGTGAAGATGGGCGACACGATTACCGATGCGCGCAATCCGTCGTCGGTGCTGCCGGGTTTCAAAGAAATTCATCCGATGGTGTTCAGCGGTATTTACCCGATTAACACAGCGGATTATGAGCAGTTGAAGCAGTCCATGGGCAAGCTCAAGCTGAACGATTCCGCGTTTGTTTATTCCTCCGAAACGTCCGTCGCGCTCGGTTTTGGTTTTCGTTGCGGCTTTCTCGGCTTGTTGCATTTAGAAATTGTGCAGGAGCGTTTGCGTCGCGAATACAACATGGACATCATCGCGACGTATCCGAGCGTGGTCTATAAAGTCACGCTCTCGGACGGCACGATGAAGGAGATTGATAATCCGGCGTTCATGCCGGACCCGGCGCACATCGCCAAGATTGAGGAGCCGATGGTGAAGGCGTTCGTGATTTGTCCGAACGAAAATATCGGCGACATGATGTCACTGATTTCCGAGAAGCGCGGCGCGGTGGATCACACGGAGACGTTGGATTCGCGCCGCGTGATGTTGACCAGCTTGATACCGCTGAACGAAATCCTGATTGATTTCCATGACCGCATTAAATCCATTACGCGCGGTTTTGGCTCGATGGATTATGAGACGGATGCTTACGCCGAGAGCGACATGGTGAAGCTCGACATGCTCGTGAACACCGAGGCGATGGACGCGTTCTCGTGCATCGTGCATCGCACGAAAGCGGAGGGCAGGGGACGCGCGCTGGCGGAAAAATTGAAAGAAGTGATTCCGCGCCAGCAGTTCCAGATCAAAATTCAAGCGGCCATCGGCGGCAAAATTGTGGCGTCCGAAGTCATCAGCGCGTTCCGCAAGGACGTGACGGCGAAATGTTACGGCGGCGACGTCTCGCGCAAACGCAAACTTTTGGAGAAACAAAAGGAAGGCAAGAAGCGCATGAAATCCATCGGCAACGTGAACATCCCGCAGGAAGCGTTCATCGAAGTGCTGAAGGCGTGAGCTGACTTATGAACTTAACCAAGAATAAATGGTATCGCGTGCTGGGGTTTATCATGGTTCCGCTGGGATTGTTTCTCACGATTATGGCGTTGAGGTCGCAAGGCCAGGCAGCGGGCGGTTTTCCGTGGGTCAAACTTGGACCGGTCGGCTTGATGAGCATCATCGGCGGCATCGGCCTGCTGTTTCTGCCGAATAAAATCAAATTGAAATGAACGGAAACGAAGCCTGACTCGTCAGAGCAGGGAATCTTTTATGACAATTGTGCGCTGGTTCATTTCCAAAACGGTCCGCGAAGCGTGCGCGGTGGCGAAACATTATCGCCGCCTGCTCAAGGCGCAGCGCGATGTGATGTCAGCGGAAGCCATCGCCGCGGTGCAGTTGAAGTTGGATGAATTACGCGCGGCCATCGCCGAAGGTCACACGGGGAAAATCCGCATCAAGGCGGAGGAGCTTCAGTTCGCCGCCGAGAAAAACATCAAGCCGTATCCGCAAGCCGCGTGGCGCGAAAATGTGGAAGTGCTTTTGGTCGCGCTCGCGGTGGCGATGGCCATCCGCACGTTTGTTTTGCAGCCGTTCAAGATTCCCACCGGCTCGATGCAGCCGACTTTGTTTGGCGTCACGTCGGTTCCCGATTTCACCAAGATTAATTATTGGCAGGCGGATAAAATGAAGGAGCGGGCTGAATTGTTTGAGCAGATGAAGCTGCGCAACGACCTCCAAATCCCGACCGGCTGGGAACGGGTTAAAGCTTGGTTACACGGCGATTCGTATGCCCACATCGTCGCGCAGGCGGACGGCGTGATTGATTCGGTTGGCGCGCCGACGAAATTTCTGATCTTCAACCTCAAGCAATCGCTGACCATCGGCGGCGTGGAACACACCCTTTGGTTTCCGCCGGACTTCGGTGAACAGTCGCTCGCGCGCCGCGCCGGACTTGATCCCAGTCATTATTATCACAAAGGCGACGACGTTTTGAAAATGAAGGTAAGCGCTGGCGATCATTTGTTTGTTGACCGCGTGAGTTTTAATTTTTGCAAACCGCAGCGCGGAGAAATCGTGGTGTTCGAGACGCGCGGTATCAACAATCCCGATGCCACGGGCGCGAACCAAATGCCGCAGGATCAATTTTACATCAAACGACTCGTGGCGTTGCCGGGTGAAAAAGTTCAAGTTGGCGATGACCGCCATCTTCGCATCAACGGCCAGCGGCTCGACGCTTCCACGCCACATTTTGAAAATGTATATGGCTTCAATCCGGCTAAGCCGCCGCACGAAAGCCAATGGTCAGGCCACTTGAATGGCGCGGTGGCCGCGAGCTTCGGACAGTATTCCAACCTGCCGTATTTTCCCGACGCCGCGACCGTGTATGATAATCCCGCCAATTCCTACATGGTAATGGGCGATAATACCTGCAACAGTTCCGACTCGCGCGTGTGGGGCAGTTTTCCCGCGCAAAATGTCATCGGCAAATCGTTCTTCGTCTATTGGCCGCTGACCGAACGCTTCGGCTGGGGTAATCATTGAAATTTTTGTTCAAGGTTCAGCGTTGCAGGTTCAAGGTTTGAAAACGACGCCACAACTTTGAACCCTGAACTATGAACTCTGAACATGTTTTAATCACCGGCGCGTCCTCCGGCATCGGCTTGGAGCTAGCGAAATGTTTTGCGGCCGACAAATCCAATCTGATTCTCGTCGCGCGCAACACCGCCGCACTGGAAAAACTTGCGGATGAATTGCGTCGCGAACATAAAATTGAAGTTCACATCATCACGGCGGATTTATCAAAACCAGAATCGCCGCAAATGGTTTTTGATGAATTAAAGGGTAGGGGAATCATCGTGGATGTGCTGGTCAACAACGCCGGCTTCGGTTTGCACGGCGGCTTCGCGGAACTACCCCTGCCTCACCAGTTGGAAATCATTCAGGTCAACATCGCCGCGCTCGTCGCGCTCACCGGATTGTTTTTGCCCAGCATGATTGAACGCAAACGCGGCGGAATTTTCAACGTCGGTTCCGTCGCTGGGTTTTTGCCCGGACCGAACATGACGGTTTATTATGCAAGCAAGGCGTTCGTGTTGTCGTTCAGCGAAGCGTTGCATGAAGAATTGTTGAACACCGGCGTCAGCGTCACCAACCTTTGTCCCGGCCCGACTGAATCCAATTTTTCACAAGTCGCCCGCAGCCATCGCGTGCGGGAAACGCGCGCCCGTAAAATGTCCGCCGCGTCAGTTGCTAAAATCGGCCATAAAGATTTCCGAAACAAAAAATGTCTGTCCGTGACAGGATTGCAAAATAAAATTCTCACCGTGGTAGGATCAAAAATTTTGCCGCGCAATGTTGCCCGAAAACTTTCTGGGTATTATAACAAGTTAAAGTGAATTTAGCTCAAGGCATGACGTGCGGCGGATCTACCGTGTTGCCCAACGAACAGGTAGGACGATCGCCGACCAGCGCAATAGCATAAGTTCCACCTGCGGGACAAGGTGGGATTAGTCCGTTGCGATTTGACTTAATGTAAGGAATCAAATCCGTGGGAAAAACGATAGTATCGCCAGTTTTCTTGCCTTTTTCGATAGCAAATTGATCCGCAGCGGCGGCAATCTTGAAAAGATTATTCACGCAACCACCAGCCTGGGCAATAGACCGTTGCTTAACGTAATATGGAACAACAATCGCAAGCAACATTGCCAGAATACAAATCACCACCATGATTTCTACCAAGGTGAAACCAGTGTGGGCATTTTGTCTGTGAAATATTTTCATGCCGTTTCTTACATCAGCAAATAACATACCGAGTCACCCCAATACAGCTTAACAATCAACAGATAATTTACGGTGAAGCACAACGCAAACAACAACCATTAATATAGATGCACAATGTTTGTTATATTTAATTAAAATTAGTTCCTGATTTGGTTATTTCTGCCGGGCTTTGCATTCTTTGTAAACACCTAGGTATTCATGAACTGTTCGCTCCCATGAAAAATCCGCTTTCATCGCATTGTGGCGACAGGCTTGAAGCAGTTTTGGCTGGCTGAATAAAACCAGCGCTTTGCGGATAGCTTTCGCCAGCGAGCGTGAAGTATATTCTGAAAATTTAATACCGGTCGCGAGTCTGGGATTCTGCGTCCAGTCAATCACGCTATCGTCCAAGCCGCCAGTCGCCCGCACAATCGGAATCGTGCCGTAGCGCAAACTATACATCTGATTCAAGCCGCATGGCTCAAAACGTGACGGCATCAGGAAAAAATCACACGCGGCCTCAATGCGATGCGACAATTTTTCATCGTAGCCGACCCGCACGGCGACCTTGCCTGGGAAATGCCGCGCCAAATCGCGGTAGCCGCGTTCGTATTCCGGCGAACCGCTGCCGAGCAATACGAATTGCATTTTCGTATTCAACATTTCGGACAACGCGCCGAGCTGAATGTCCACGCCTTTTTGTTCCGCGAGCCGCGAAATCGTGCCGAAGAGCGGGGCGGATTCATCGACGGGCAGGCCAAAGAATTTTTGCAATTCCGATTTGTTAAACTTTTTTCCCGCCATACGTCCGATGGAATACGGTTTGGGCAAATGCGGATTCTTCGTCGTATTCCATTCCGCGTAATCCACGCCGTTCAAGATGCCCGCGAGATCCTTGTGGCGACGACGCAACATTCCGTCGAGGCCGCAACCGTATTCTTCCGTGGTGATTTCGCGCGCGTAACGCGGACTGACCGTCGTGATAAAATCCGCGTAAGCGATGCCCGCCTTGAGACAATTCAACAAACCGAAAAATTCCGCGCCTTCGGTGTGATAAATACTTTCCGGCAAGTTCGTCAGCGCGAACGCTTCTTCGGGAAAGACGCCTTGATACGCGAGATTGTGAATCGTCAGGCACGTCGCCGGTGGATTCCCCCACCCTGCCATTTTCTGCTGTAACATCAGGGACGGAACCAATCCCACCTGCCAGTCGTGAACGTGCACTACCTCCGGTCGCCACGCCAGATAACGCGCCAGATGCACGACGCATTTGGAGAAAAAAATGTAGCGCTCCGCGTTGTCGGCGTAGCTCGTGTGTTTGTCTCCGTAAATTCCCGCGCGGTCGAAATAACCGGGTTGGTCTATGAAATAAATTTTCAGTCCGCTGACCACATCTAGCTCCCACAATTCCGCCTGCACATTTTTCAAACCCAGCGGCAAATCAAAATACCAATCCACCTTACGCATCGCCGGAAATTTTTCGCGGATGCCGCGATAGAGCGGCGTGACCACGCGCGCCTCGTGACCTTCGTTCGCCAGTGCGCGCGCCAACGCGCCAACCATATCCGCCAGTCCGCCCGTTTTGGAAAACGGAAACACTTCGCTGCTGGCGAGAAGGATGTTCATCAATTTTTAGTTTTAAGTTTTTAATTTTTAGTGGCGCTGGCGGCCAGCTTGCCATTAAAAACTAAAAATAATTTACGCGCTGATGCGATCCGTTTTCAAATACGGCTGCAACGGCGCGGGAATTAGCACGCTGCCATCCGCTTGTTGATGCGTTTCAATCAACGCCACGAACAGCCGCGCCAACGCCGTGCCGCTGCCGTTGAGAATGTGCGGAAATTTATTTTCGCCCGACTCCGTTTTGAAACGCATCTGCATCCGGCGCGACTGAAAATCTTCGCAGTTCGAGCAGCTTGAAACTTCCAGATAGCTGCCCTGCCCTGGCGCCCACACTTCGATGTCGTAAGTCTTCGCGCTGCCGAAACCCATGTCGCCCGTGCACAACATAATGACGCGATAATGCAGGCCGAGCAGTTGCAAAACTTTTTCCGCATTGCCAACCATCTTCTCCAATTCGTCGTAACCGGTTTCCGGCTTCACGATTTTAATCAACTCCACCTTGTCGAACTGGTGAACGCGAATCATCCCGCGCGTGCCGACGCCCGCCGCGCCCGCTTCGCCGCGAAAGCACGGCGTGTAGGCGCAATAACGAATCGGTAATAGTTTCTCCGCCAAAATTTCTTCCCGATGAATGTTCGCCACCGGCGTTTCCGCCGTGGGAATCAAATATAATTTCCCCAGTTCCTCCGCGCGACCGCCTTCGGCCACGCCATAGTATTGGTCTTTGAACTTCGGAAATTGCCCGACGCCAACCATGCACTGTTCGCCGACCATGAACGGCGGCGACACTTCCGTGTAATCGTGTTGCGTGATGTGCAAATCGAGGAGAAACGAAATCAAAGCGCGTTCCAAGCGCGCGCCCCAATTCGTGTAGAGTAAAAAACCGCTGCCGGAAAGTTTCGCTGCGCGCGCGAAGTCAACGAGCTTCAACGATTCACACAACTCCACGTGCGATTTCAATTTAAAGTCGTAATTCTGTTTTGCGCCATGAACGCGCACTTCGGGATTCTCTTCCGCCGTTTTGCCGACGACGACCGATTCATGCGGGAGATTCGGCAGTTGCAGCATCAGCGCGTCGCGGGCGACTTCGATTTCCGCCGCCGCTTTATCGAGCGCGGAGATTTTCTCGCCCAAATCTTTTGTCTCCGTTTTTTTCGCTTCCGCCTCGGCGAGTTTCTTTTGTCCCATCAACGCGCCGATTTCCTTCGACACCTTGTTGCGTTCCGCTTTTAGCGTTTCGACTTCCGCCAAAGATTTCCGACGCGCTTCGTCGAGCGTGAGCAGTTCGTCAATTTTCGTTTCGTCCCCTGCCCCGCGTATGGCGAGGCGTTGTTTAACGAAATCCGTCTTTTCGCGAATCAATTTGATGTCGAGCACGGCGATACTTTAAGAAACAAGCTTGGACGCGGCAAGCCGATTGGGTTTAATGCCGCCGGATGAATTTGCCGGCCAAACTGAATTCCGCCTTCCGCGTGCCGCAATTAACACGACTGCGAATGTATCTCGCCCTCGCCGTCGCCGTGATTGCCGATGCGCTGCAATTTATCCTGCTTCCCTTCGCGTGGACATTTGCCGAATCCGCCGTGGATGTCGTCGCCATGCTTTTGACCGTGTGGATTCTGGGTTTTCATCTCTTATTGCTGCCAACGTTTGTCGTCGAACTCATTCCGGTCGCCGATGTGTTGCCCACTTGGACGGCTTGCGTCATCGCCGTGATTGCTTTGCGCAAACGCGCACAAAATTCTCCGCCACCGTCAGCCATTCCGCCGCCGCCGAAGCCCACGATTGAAATCTGATTGAAAAATTTAACGGCACACGGCACATTATCGTCGCTATGCAATCTGTATTCACCGGCCCCGTTTATGTCGTGCGCGACAACATTGACACGGATCAAATCATCTCCGCGCAATTTCTAAACCTCGTGCCCACCATTGCCGAGGAATATGAAAAGCTCGGCAGCTATGCGCTCGATGGCTTGCCGAAATCACTTTATCCCATCCGCTACGTTAAGGAAGGCCAGCTCGACAGCGAATTTCCCATCGTCGTCGGCGGGAAAAACTTCGGCTGCGGCAGTTCCCGCGAACACGCGCCCATCGCCATGGGTTCGGCGAATTGCCAGCTCGTGCTCGCGGAAAGTTTTGCGCGCATCTTCTTCCGCAACTGTGTCGCCACCGGCGAACTTTATCCGTGCGAAATCACCGAACGCCTCTGTGACGTGCTGAAAACCGGCGACGTCGTGACCGTGGATCTTGATGCCGCGACCGTGACGGTCAAGGAATCCGGCAAGGTGTATCATTTCAAACCGCTCGGCGACGTGCGCCCGGTCGTGGATGCTGGCGGCTTGTTTAATTACGCACGTGCCAGCGGCATGATCGCTGCGAAATAATTTTAAACGGTCAACGCCGTCACCAAGCCGCCGCTGCGGGCAACCGCAGTGGCGGTTTTATTTTGGCCGCCAGCAAAGAAAACCTTAACTTATTATTAAACAGATAATCTAATTTATAAATATGTTGTATGCTTCAACGCTAATGCTCTAAAGTGTCGGCATGCACCTTAATTGCGAACCCACCACGGTCGCTTCGTTCATTGGGCGCGTCCCCTTTGCCGTCGCGATGTTTGACTCCCAAATGCGGTATCTGATCGCCAGCGCGAAGTGGTATGAGGACTATGCTTTAGTGGGACAAAACATCATCGGCGTATCGCACTACGATGTCTTTCCTGAAATGCCCGAACTCTGGCGCGCCATTCATCAACGCGGATTGCAGGGCGAGAACCTAAGTTCTTCGCAAGTCGTGTTTAACCGGCAGAATGGCACGTCGCAAGTATTGCGGTGGGAAGTTAAACCCTGGAATGATGCCACCGGCGCCCACGGAATTTTTATTTTCACTGAGGATATCACCCGCCAAAAAGCCGTCGAAAATGCTTATGCCGAGCTACAGACGTTACTGGAAAAGCAAGAGCTCTGCAAAAAACCCGTCGCCAGTCTCGTGCCCGTTTGTTGCGTGTGTAAAAAAATCCGGAGTGAGGACAATCATTGGCAGCGGATGGAAAAATATTTTAATCTGCGCTTTGACTTTACCTTCACGCACAGCTTGTGCCCTAAATGTATGCGAAAAAACTACGGCTTTTTGGCGGCGACGACGGTGGCGGAGACATCATCCAGCCGTCCGTTGAATCAAAACAATGGCGGACTGGTCGCTTCCGGCTCGTAACTACTGGAATCAGGGTTGGGCGGCACGACCGGTTGGCTGGGAACCACCGGATTTATCGGCAGTGTGGGTAAATTGGCGGCCGGCTCTGGCCCGATGGGATTGACCCAGATGGGCGAGGGAGGACTTCCAAACTAACTTTTATCCCCTGCCCGCATCGGCTTAGTGTATTCCGGCAACCGATGCGGCGCGCGGCTTTGGAGTTCATTGAAAATTGCGTTGCGGCAACCTGTGCATCGTGCCGCAGACGTGAATTCCAAAACCGCAGCGTCTTGATGCCGTGCGCTGGCAGAAACCTTTCCCGTTCTAAATCATGTTTCCTTTGATCGGGAAAACCGTGCTGGCTGCCATCCAGTTCAATATTCAACTCCGCTTCCTCGCAAAAGAAATCCAGATAGTAATTACCAAGCGGATGTTGCCGCCGGAACTTGTAGTTGCTTAAACGACGGTCACGCAGCCAGCGCCAGATAAGCTTTTCCGCCCACGTTACCGGCTGCTTCCGTGCTTCTTGTAACTGCGCGGTTTCCGCTGGCGTCTAGCCGTGCGTCCCGTTGGCCGAATTTATTTATGAATTTTCAAAAACTTGCGGTGGTCGCGCTGGCTTTTTTATTTCCAGCGTTCGTTCAGGCCGCAGTCAATCCGGCGGTGACCGTTCGCGAAGATGATTCTTCGTTCATCCTCGACAACGGCATTGTCACCGCGCACATCGGCAAACGTTCCGGCGATTTGATTTCGCTCAAATATAAAAATCTCGAAATGCTCGATGGCGGAACGCGGTCGCCCGGTTACTGGTCGCACAATGCCGCGCGCGGCAAACAGCTTGACCGAATCACGATTGACCCAAAAACCAACGGCGGCGAGCGCGGCGAAGTTTCGGTGAAAGGCATTTCCGACAGCAAGCAAATGGGTGGTGGGCCGGGCGGCAGCGTGGTAGCGGACATTGAAATTCGCTACGCGCTCGGACGCGGCGATTCGGGCGTTTATACTTATTCCATTTTTTCGCACCCGACGAATTATCCCGCCACGTCCATCGGCGAGGCGCGTTTTTGTTTGAAGCTCAACGACGGTTTGTTCGACTGGATGACGGTGGACGCGAACCGCAACATGGAGATGATTACGACTTACGATTGGAATCACGGGACGCAAATGAACGGCAAGGAAATGCGCCGCATGAACAGCGGCATTTACAAAGGCGAGGTCGAACACAAATATGATTATTCCGCGAATCAGTTCGACGTGCGCGCGTGGGGTTGGTCGAGCAGCGCGAGGCACGTCGGCCTCTGGCTCGTGAATCCGAGCGTGGAATACTTGAGCGGCGGGCCGACGAAATTTGAATTGTCCTCGCACCGCGACGCGACGTTTAACACCAACGCGTTCAATTCGCCCGCACCGCCGACGCTGCTGAACTATTGGCGCGGCAGTCATTACGGCGGGAGCATTTGCAACATCGCCGCGACGGATGCGTGGACGAAAGTCGTCGGACCATTTTTGATTTACTGCAATTCCGCCAACGGTGGCAGCGCCACTGGCAATCACGACGCGATGTGGGGCGACGCGCTCGCGCAGGCAGACAAAGAATCCGCCGCGTGGCCGTTCAACTGGGTGCGCGGCGTGGATTATCCGCACAAGAGCGAACGCACGACTGTGACTGGAAAAATTATTTTAGACGATCCGCAGTCGCCACATTTGAAGATGAAAAATCTGCTCGTCGGATTGACCGCGCCGGATTATGCGCCGGCGATTGTTCCACGTCCGCCACGCGCCGGACGCGGCGGCGGTGGTGGCGGATTTGGTCTGGCCGGTGGCGGCGACGATGAAGCGGCGATGACGAATCAAAATAATTTTACCACCGGCGGCACGAATGAAATGTTAACCTTCACTAATTCCAGCCGCCGGTTCAGCGGCAGTTCAACCAATGGAATCGGACGTTCCGGCGCGAACCGCGCGCGCGGCGGCGGCGGCAATGGCGGAATGCCGCGCATCGTGGACTGGCAGAATGACGCGAAAAATTACGAGTTCTGGGTGCGCGCCAATGACGACGGCAGTTTTGAAATCCCCAACGTGCGCGCGGGAAATTATTCGCTCCATGCCATCGCCGACGGTGTGCTCGGCGATTTGACCGTAACAAACATTGTCGTCGCGGCGGGAAAAGATTTGTCGCTGGCGAATGTTGACTGGCGGCCAGTGCGTTTTGGAAAACAGCTTTGGGACATCGGCATTCCGAATCGCACAGGCGCGGAATTTTTCAAGGGCGACCAATATTTTCACTGGGGCTGGTATCTGCAATACCCGAAATTATTTCCGTATGACGTGAAGTATGTCGTCGGCCAAAGCGATTTCCGCAAGAACTGGTTTTTTGAGCAAGTGCCTTACAACGACAATTCCAACAACGTCACCGGCTCTGGCAAAGGCAGCGCGACGACGTGGACGGTCACATTTAATTTAACAGAAGCGCCGCACGGCAAGGCAACGTTGCGTCTGGCGATTTGCGGTGTCGGCACGCGCAGTCTCATGGCGGACATGAACGACAAGTCCATCGGCAACGTCACCAACTTGAATTACAACGCCACGATCAATCGCGATGGCATTGGCGGTTATTGGGCAGAACATGATTTATTTTTTGACGCGTCGCTGATGAAGCGCGGGGAAAATGTTTTGGGACTCACCGTTCCCGGCGGCGGCTTGATGAACGGAATTATCTACGACTACCTGCGGCTGGAATTGGACGAGACTGCCGCGCCGCCGAAGTAAGTTTTCCCGATCGCATTTTTTACGACACGCAAATTTCATTTGCGCGCGGAACTGCATTTGCATTTCACCCGTCAAAAATTCTTGCTGAACAAACCGTTCTAAAACAACATAAACGCAATCTGACCAGCAAACTGCTGGCGTTGCGTCCGGTTGGAGGAATCAAAATCATGAAGCGAAAAAACATCCGAAAACTTTTTGTGCTCGCGCCGGTTGCCGTCGGCGCACTGCTGCCGGATTCGGCGCACGCTTCGTTTTTTCACGGCGAGACGCTGGATAAAGTCGCCGATGTCATGAGCTGGGTCGTGCTGATTGTGGTGCCGATTGTGGTCATCGTGCTGTTCTGGCTCGTTCACATTTTGCCGGAAAAAATTGCGGAGAAGAAAAAACATCCGCAGGCCAAGGCGATTCAGGTGCTGTGCATTTTGTCGCTGTTTTTCGGCGGGCTGCTCTGGCCGCTCGCATGGCTGTGGGCTTATACCAAACCAGTGTTGCACAAGTTGGCTTACGGCACGGACGTGGATGAATCCATCGGCCACGGCAAAACAGAGAACGCCGCTGACGAAGTAAAAAATTTGCGGGAACAAATTGCCAAACTGGAAGAGCAATTAAAAACCAACGGAGGACAGGCGTAATGGACATTATTTTGCTCGGCATCTACGCGTTCTTTGTCTGGCTGATTTTCTTCAAGTTCAAATGGCTGCCGTGGAACATCACGAGCCAGGTCATCGTTGTCACGATTCCAATCATCGCGCTGACGACTTTGATTCTCATTCTCAATGTCGTCGCGCCGTCGTCGCACGATGTGCGCGTGGTGAATTATTACGTTCAAATCGTGCCACGCGTGGCTGGACGCGTGGTGTCAGTGCCGATTGAACCGAATCGCCACATTAAAAAAGGCGATGTGCTGCTGAAAATTGATCCGACGCCGTTTGAACTGGAGATTGCGGCGGGCGAAGCGAGCATCCGCAGTTTGCAGGAGCAATTGAAAAGCACGGTCGCGGGCAACGGCGTTATCGGTTCGCAATTGGAGCTGGCGCAGAAACGCGTAGCGCAATATACCGAACTCGCCGCTTCGGGCGCGGGCAATAAATTTGATCTGGAACAGGCCGAGGCCGAGGTTGCGAATTTGCAGAGCAAGACGACTTCCGCTTCCGCGGGCGAAGACCAAATCAAAGGGCAAATCGCGCAGGCGGAATCGCAACTCGCCGCGTCCAAATGGAAGTTGGATCAAGCCACGGTTTATGCGCCCGCCGACGGCACGGTGGTGAATCTGCAATTGCGCGAAGGTTCCTACGCAGTTCCCATCGCGGCGGCGGTGGCGATGACGTTTGTCGAAGACGAACAATGGGTGATGGCGTTTTATTCGCAAAACGAGTTGCGCGAAGTCAAACCCGGACAGGAAGCGGAAATCGCGTTGCGCACTTATCCCGGACAGATCATCAAATGCAAAGTGGATTCCGTCGTGTGGGCGTCCGGCGAAGGCATGTTGCCCATCGCCGGCATGGTTCCCAACGCGCCAGCGGCGGAAGGACGTTTTCCCGTGCGGCTCGTGCTGGACGGCAAGGACAAGGATTTATTTCTCCCCGCTGGCGCGCGCGGGCAAGGCGCGATTTACACCGACTCCGGCAAGATGATTCACATCATGCGAAAAATTATTCTTCGCGTTGGAACGAAGATGGACTGGCTCGTATTGAAACTTCATTGAGCGGCCATGCGACAAATTCCATTCATTATCGCCGCCTTGTTCGGCGCCATTTTGTTTGCCGGTTGCAAAACCAAAACGCCGCCGTCGCGCGCGGAAATACAGCAACTGGCGCTCACGAATAATAACATCGTCCTGACGAACACATGGAAAGCGGGCGCAACCGTCAGCACCACGAACGCGATTCAGGACAACTGGCTTGCGACTTTCAACGACGAACAACTCAACGCGCTCGTCCGCGAAGCCTTGACCAACAATCTGGATTTGCGCGTCAGCGCGGCGCGCATCGAGCAGTCGCAGCAATATGTCGAACTCGCGAAAGCCGCGTTGCGTCCGTCGCTCGGCGTGTTCGGCACGGGCGGTTTCAAAGGCGGCGGCGGCAGCGACGTGAGTTCCGCGTTGCAAGGCATCATGCTCTTCGCGTCGTGGGAGCCGGATTTGTGGGGACGGATGCGTTACGCGCGCAACGCCGCGCAGGCCGGCTACGCTTCCGCGCAGGCGGATTTTGAATTCGCCCGCCAGTCGCTCGCGGCGACCACGGCGAAAAGCTGGTTCACCGCCAGCGAAACCTATATGCAGATGCAGCTCGCCGACGACATGGTGAAGTCGGCGAAAACCCTTGTCACACTTGCCGAAAAACGTCAGCAAGTCGGCGCGGGCAGCGAATCAGAAGTTGCGTTGGCGCAGGCGATCCTGAAAAATTTTCAAGACGCGGCGAAGCAAGTTGGCCTCGCGCATGAGCAATCGGTGCGCGCGCTGGAACTTTTGCTTGGACGTTATCCGGGGGCTGAATTGGCGACGCCCGAAAGCCTCACGGAATTACCCGGCGCAGTTCCGGTTGGAATGCCACTCGCATCGCTAGAGCGCCGGCCTGACTTGATTGCCGCCGAGCGGCGCGTGGCGGCGGCGTTCAATCGCGTCGGCGAAGCGAAAGCGGCGCGATTGCCGCGCGTTATTCTCAACGCAAACGTCGCGGCCATCAGCAGCGATGTCGTCGAACTCAAACCTGGTTTTCAAAATCCCATCGGCGGCTTCGGCGGGAACCTTGTGGCGCCGATTTATACCGGCGGCGCGTTGCAGGCGCAGGTGAAAATTCGCACGCTCGAACAAAAGGAAGCCGTGGCGCAATACGCCGCCGCTGCCCTGCGCGCCATCGGCGATGTTGAAAACGCGCTGGCGACCGGCGCGAACTTGGCCGAACGCGAACTGCTTCTGAAAAAAAATGTCGCTGAAAATCAGCGTGCGCTCGAACTTACCCAAACTTCTTATCGCATCGGCAAAGTTGATTTGCGGAGCGTGGAGCAACAGCAGTTGAATGCTTATTCGGCGCGCCTCGCAGAACTGCGTGTCCAGAGTGAACAATTAAGCCAGCGCGTGAATTTGCATCTCGCGCTGGGTGGAAGTTTTGAAACCCACACCAATAATCCGCCGAAGTGAACTTGCGGAACTTATTCCGGCAGCTTCATCAAGGCTTCAACCGTAACCGGCTGCGCTCCCACACCGATAGTAGCGCGAACTTTTTTGATGTCGTCCGATTCGATTGACGAAGCCTTGTTGCCCCATGAACTGCGGATGTAGCTCAATACGGCGGCGAGATCCTCATCCGGCAACGCTGCGCCCATTGCGGCCATGTTCATGTTCCAATCTTTGCCAGCCACTGAAATCGGTCCGGCGATACCGACGAGCGGAATATGAATGAGGCGGTTAATGCCCTTGCTCGTGACCCATTCAGAACCTGCCAGCGGCGGCGCTTGGTCGGGTTTGCCCAAACCGTCCGGGCCGTGACAAGTGCCGCAAACGGCTTCGTAAGTTTTTTTGCCGCGCGCGATAAATGCACCTTCGCTAGATTTTGGCTGATAGGCTTCCAAATTTTCGGCACTGGAATAAGGCGAATAAACTTTTACGTCAAACCAGCCGCTGTGACGGTCGAAATAAACGCCGCCAATGAACAGCAGGATCAATGTCGTCACGATGATCCACATCGGCGTGGTGGATTGCATGGCGACCGGCTCGCCGGTGGACGGAACGGAACAGGATTTATTTTCGTCACTCATTTATTTGGCTGGGGTGAACGGCGCTTCGTAAAGCGGAACGTTGGCCTTGAGGCTCAAAAGATACGCGGCCAGCTGTTTCGCTTCCGGCTTCGGCACGATTTCAAAGCCGTCGGCGGCGGCAAATTCTTTGGGCAGATTCAAGGCGTCGGGTGAAGCGGCGCCGTTGATTTTTTGGCGGACTTCAAAAAGGAATTTGAAAGACGGCATCGTGGAGTTTGGCGCAACCGATTTCGGTGCGTAAAGATGATTCATCTGCAAGTTCGCATCCGGCACACGAACGCCGATGTTCGCGAGGTCAGGACCAGCGCGCAAGCTGCCGAGTTGCACGGGCTGGTCGTAAAGATAATCCGCCGCGACGCTCTGGCGCAAACCCCAGCCGCGCGCAATGTCCGCGCCGGTGGCGACAAGCCGCGTCTCGGATTTGACGCCGGCGGCTTTCAACCGATCGGCCATCGCGGAAGCGAGGTCGTTGTCGCCGGTGATAAAAAGCGTTTTAGGAAGCGCACCATTCCAGCCATTGAGACTGGCGGCGATGGCGTTGGTGTAACTCGCGAGTTCCGGCAAAACGAACAATGATTTTGCAAACGCAGAAAAATCTTCCGGCTTACGGATGCCAAGTCCGGTCAAAGTGACTTCGTTGGCCATGCCGGTCTGACGCACCTGCTCCGTGTGACACGCGGCGCAACCATTGGCGCGGTAAACTTGCAAACCAAGCGTCGCGTCGCCGGTGCGTTGCAGCGGCCAGTTGTCAGTGGTTTGCAGAATGACAGTTTGTTTCGCACCGCCAAGCTGCAGCACCGGCGCGAGCACAAAGCCACACCACGACGCGCCGAGCGAGACGAAGGCCGCCAGAAAAACACAAACGCCGGTCTTCACGATTTCACCTCCGAGGTTTCAAGCGGCGACTTGATGTAGGCAATCACCGTTTTGGCGATACCGAGTTTCCACTGAATCGTCATGATGAAAATATTTACGGCGAACAAAACTGCGCCGAGCAAAATCAGCAACTGGCCGGTGGTGCTGATGCGCAGGAATTTCAAAGCGACGGCATTGGCGTCAGCGAAGGCGACATTGGCATCGGCTAATTTACCGCCCTGCTCCACACCGGCGATGGCTAGCGGCACGATGAACAACAACACACCCGCAATGGCGAGCCAGAAATGCAGCTTGGCAAATTTCGGCAGCGGCAGCGGCTTGTCCATCACCAGCGGCAGCAAATAATAAATCGCGCCAAACAAAATCATCGCGGCGAAACCGAGCAGTTGCAGTTGCGTCTGCGCCGCGCCGAACCAGGTGAATTCTAAAATGCGGCTGTATTGCGGACACGCAGCGGCGACGTAAAGAATTCCCGAAACGAGGAAACTCATCATGCCGAATTTGATGAAACAGAACGAGCCACCTTTGCAAGAGACGTTGGCACAGCAAGTGGTTTTGACGGTAACAATTAAAATGGCGAGTAACGGAAGCAGCGTCAACCCCGCCGCCACGCTGCTCACCGTCGGCAACCACGCGGGAACTGGTGCGCCTTGCGGAATGCCACACCAAGTTCCAAAAAAGATTAGCGCGAGAAATCCAAACAGCGCTTGGCCGTAACTGGCGAGCGGACGTCCGGCAATTTTCGGCAGAAAATAAAATGCGATGCCGACGCCGACAAGCGCGAGCCAGATGAAAACCAGATTGTTCGCAAACCACCAAGCGATGATCGGTTGCACAACGCCGCGCGGAGCTTGGTTGGAATTGAGAAATAAATTGGCCGTCGAATAAATCCACGGGAACCACAACAGCGCGGCGAAGAGAAACCAATGCGACGGATAAAGCGTTTGTTCCCGCCGCCAACCGAACGTGGCCGCCGCCGAAACCGCGATGAGCAAAAATGCTGTGAACAAAATTACTGCCGCTGCGCGCGGGTATTCCAGCCAAGTATGGCCGGTGCTGCCGCCGAGCAAAATTCCCGCCGTCCCGATGAAGACGCCGAGATGCCAGAGGTGCGCGGCCACAACCGGCACGAGCGGCAAGGCGAGCGGATTCTGACTCAAGCGCGCAAAAATCCAAAGTATGACGCCGAGCGCGGCGGGAATGCAGAAGCCGTAAAGCACGGCGTCATTCGCCGCCGGAGCAACGTGTCCGTAGGTCAACAGCGGACAACCGGCGAGAAATTCCGGCGCATGAAATTTTATTCCGGCGATGAGGCCGAGCACTAGGCCGACGACGAGCCACACCGCTGCGCCACCGAACAGCGCGAGCAACGGCACGCGCAGCGAGGCGTCAATCGCATTCGTGCAGCAGGATTTATTCTCGGTCGGGTTCATTCAAAAGATTCGGTTTTGACGGGCGCGGTGGCTTTTTCGGCGCGGCTGTTAAGGTCAGCGCGCGCGGCGGACGGGTTCGCCCACTTCTGCGCAGCCAATGCCATGGCAGTTTCAATCGGCAGACGAATGATGCCGCGCTTGGCATCAATCACCACCGAATGGTTCAAGGAAATTTCTTCCGTAGCGCGAATTTCAGCAAGCGCCTTGGCGCGTTCGGCGGCACGGTCGGCATCAATGGCCGGCGCGGGCGCGAGCAGTTTCACGCCGATGGTCACAAAGGCAAACAGCACGGCGGCGAGAATGATTCCGACGCCAGCAGCGGAAGCGCGGGTAATGGTTTGGTAATTCATTTAGCACCTCCGGCGTTGGCTTCGGTGAGGTCGCGGACAACATTTTGGCTCACGCCCATCGCTTCGAGCAGGCGCGGGTCGCGCTGCGGATACGGCGGATGCGAATTAAATTTGCACAAAAAGATTTTGGCCAGAAATCCGCCCATGAACATCAGACAGCCGAGCGGCAGCCAAATCCATTGGAGCGGATAGCCGTCGTTGTGCAGCGCAGGCAAAATATTGAAAGCCAAATCAAGCGCGTGCATCAGCCAGATCCACAGACAAAGTGGGACGATGACTTTGAAATTCATTTTAATTTTCTCCGGCAGCAGCACGAAGAACGGGATGAAACATTTTCCAAAAATCAATATCATGCTCAACGTCCACCAGTTGCCGTGCTCACGGATGAGATACCAGAAGGTTTCTTCCGGCACGTTGGCGTTCCAGACGACGAAGTATTGCGCGAATTCGGTGTAAGCCGAGAACAGCGTGAAGCCGAGCAGCAGGACACCGATGAAATAGAAATAATTTTTCTGCAACACGGGTTTGAGAATTCCCTGCCGTAGCAAAATCACGGCAATGACATAAACGGTGGCGAGTCCAATCCACGCGCAGTCGGAAAAGAAATAGACGCCATACATCGCAGAAAACCATTGGTAGGATGTGGCCTGCATCCACAGCACGGCGGAATAGCTCAAAACCAACGAGAACGCGACGATGCCCCAACCGGAATAAAAACGCATTTTGCGCGTGCATTCCGCCGCGCCGGACGTGTCCTGCTTGAGCGACCAGCGGCTCAATTGCGACGTGAGCAACCACCAGATGCCGAAGAAAATTGCGGTCGTAATAATGAAACCGGAACAGGTGAACACCGGCAGTTTTGCGGCAACCAGATTGTTTGTAGCCGAACTCAACGTCATCCACGAATAAATTTTCTTGGCGAAAATCAAAACGGGCAGAAATAAAATCGCCAGCCATGGAAATAAAAGTGACGCGAGATGTTCGCAGAAGCGGCGGATGCCGACCGACCAACCGGCGTCGGTCAGATGATGAATCATCACGAGGAACAACGCGCCGAGCGCGATGCTGTAATAAAACATGAACGCCAGCAGCCAGGAGAAACCAAACTCGCTACCGCCATCTTGCTTGAAACTTACTAGCGCACCGATTACAGACAAAATTCCGCCGACGACAATCAGCGCGATCGGCAGCTTGCGCCAACTGGACAAGTCCAGCGGCGGCAGATTATTTTTTTCGTTGCTGCTCATTTTATTTCAGCGTGGCGGGTGATACCGCCGTCAAATCGTTGGTCGTTCCGAGCCAGCTTATTTGCAGCGCGCGCAGATAAGCGATGACCGCCCAGCGGTCTTCGGTCGGCACGAGCGGACCGGCTGCGCCCATCAAACCCTTGCCGTAAGTGACGGTGTTGAAAATTTCGCCGTCGGTCATTTCGACGATGCGCTTGTCGTGCAAATTTGCAACCGCCAGCATGCCGCCAATTTTTTTGGTGATGCCATTGCCATCGCCGGTGCGACCATGGCACGGCGCACAATAAATATCAAAGCGTTCGCGTCCGCGCGCCAGCAAAGCGGCATCAACGATCAGCGGATTGGTTTCAACAAAATTGGTCGTGTCGGTGATTCGTCCAGTGTTCACGGGCGAATCTTCAAAGCGATAGACTGCACCGTTCGCCGTTTCAATCGGCTGGCTGCGCGCGACGGTTCCGAACGGCGGCAACTGAGAAGTGATACCGTTCGTAAAAAAATGAAACGGCGCTTGCGGACGCAATTTTGCCTGGCGATCCATGTCGGGGAACAATTCAAACGGCGGCTTGCGCATCAGGCTGCCCTGCAAGCCGAGCATACCAAACACCGCCGCGCCGATGGCCGCACCAACCAACAAGATGGAAATTATGACGCGCATCAGTCTTTGTCCTCCACGATTTCGACGTGCGTGCCGCCGAGAGATTCGAGAAAAGTTTTGGTTTCCGTGGCGCAGAATTTTTCATCCTGCGCACCGATGAGGAGAATAAATTTATCGCGCGAGACGAGCGCAAAACGTTTTTGATCCAGCAACGGATGATGCAGGCGTGGCAATTGATTCAGGCCGAGCATCCCGATGAGCGCGCCGACCGCGCCGCCCATGATGAGCATGATGTAGGACGGCACAAAGGTCATCGGCACACTAAACATTGGTTTACCGCCGACAATGATTGGATAGTCAAACGCGTTCGTGAACCAAATGAGACCGGCGATTTGTAAAAACATAAACACACCACCGCCCAACGCCACCCAGCCGACGAGCGAGTTGCCGAGTTTCATGACTTTGTCCATGCCATGAATCGGAAATGGCGTGAACGCGTCCCAACGGCGATAGCCGGCGTCACGGACTTTTTCCGCCGCGTGCAAAATCGCTGCGGGCGAATCAAATTCAGCCATGAGACCGTAAACTTTTTCGCTCATTGGTGGTCTCCCTTCTTCGCACCGCCGAGCGGATGATGCGGGTCGGCTTCGGGCATGACGCCTTTGACTTCCGAGATGGCAATCATCGGCAGGAATTTCACGAACAACAAATACAACATGAAAAACGCGCCGAGCGTGCCGATGTAAAGTCCGATGTCCCAAATCGTCGGCATATACTTGCCCCAGTTCGCCGGGAGAAAATCCTGATACAGCGAGCCGACGACGATGACGAAACGTTCGCTCCACATGCCACAGTTGATGAGCAGGCCGATGATGAACAGCCAAAGCAAATTTGAGCGGACTTTTTTGAACCACAACAGTTGCGTCACACAGACGTTGATGCCGATGAGCATCCAGCCGAGCACCATGTAGGTATGGCCGAAGAGGCGATGACCGAACACCCAGCGTTCATACGGATCGCCGCTATACCACGCGATGAAAAATTCCATCAGGTAGATGTAATCAATGATGAGACCGCTGACCAACGCGAGCTTCGCAACTTTGTCCATGTGGCTCATCGTGATGATGTTTTCGAGGCCGCACCATTTGCGGAGCGGAATCAAAATCACCAGCATCATGCCGAAGCCGCAAAACACCGCGCCGATGACGAAGTAGAGCGGGAAAATTGTGGCGTGCCAGCCCGCGATTTGCGCGGTGCAGAAATCCAGACCGACGATTGAACTCACGGTGAACACGAGCAGCGTGCACAAGCCGCAAAGAACAACGTAAGCTTTTTCGTAATTATGCCATTGCCGCGCGGAACCAGTCCAACCCATAGCGAGAAAAGTAAAAATTGTTTTGCGAATGCGCGTCGTCGCGCGATCACGCAATACGGCGAAGTCAGGAATCATGCCCATGAAAAAGAACAGTGACGAGACGACGAGATAAGTGTTCACGGCGAACACGTCCCACATCAGCGGTGAACGGAATTGCGGCCACAAGCCGTTTGAGTTCGGCACGGGAAACATGAACCAGTCGAACCAAGCGCGGCCGACGTGAATCGCCGGATAAAGTCCGGCCATCATCACGGAGAAAACGGTCATCGCTTCCGCCATGCGGCCAATCGTCGTGCGCCAATGTTGCTTCGTCAAAAACAGCAGCGCAGAAATCAAAGTGCCCGCGTGCGCGACGCCGACCCACCAGATGAAATTTACGATGTCCAATCCCCACATCACCGGATGATTATTTCCCCAGACGCCGACGCCGGTGAACACTTGATAAAACAGGCACGTCGGAAAAATCACCGTTGCGGCGAACGCGGCGGGAATAAATAAAATCCACCACCAACGCGGCGTTTTGCCTTCGGCGAACACGGACAATTTATCCGTCAGCCAGCCGAGACCTTTGTTGCCTTCGACGACCGGCGCGCGTTGCAATTCCACCGGCGGCGCGAGGCGTTTTAACTCTTCCAGATTGAGCGCGGAGTCAGCCATTAGCTATTTCCTTTCGTGAGGCTGGCATGGTCGTATTCTTCCGTGCTAAACGGATCATGATAATCCGGCATGGCGGGATTCGGATTGCGAATGCGCGCGAGATACGTCGTGCGCGGCTTCGTGAGCAATTCGCCGAGGACGGAATAATTCTGCGGCAACAATTTCAATTTCGAGACCGAGCTGTTCGGGTCGCTGACATCGCCAAACACAATCGCGCCGGCCGGACACGCCTGCTGACACGCGGTCTTGGGAACCGTTCCGGCACCTTCCGACAAACAGACTTTATCCGTTCCGCCGGCTTTGACCTTCTGGGAAATCTTGGCGTGCTCGATGCGTTGAGTGCAGTAAGTGCATTTTTCCATGACGCCGCGCATACGCACAGTCACATCCGGATTCTTGCTCAACTTGATCAAATCCCATTCGTCTTCCGAACGCATGCCGCTGTTCGGATCGTTCCACCAACGCTTCAAATCCCATTCGCCATCCGTCTTGTGCGTGAGCGTCGTGGAATACATCGTGCCCTTGAGTTCTGTCAACGGGCGCTTGTTGTAATCGAGGAAATTAAACCGGCGAACTTTGTAAGGACAATTGTTCGAGCAATAACGCGTGCCGATGCAACGGTTATACGCCATGACGTTCAAGCCTTCCTGATCGTGAACGGTCGCGTTCACCGGGCAAACACTTTCGCACGGTGCGGATTCGCACATCTGGCAAAGCATCGGCTGATTCACCGCCTGCACATCGTCAATCCATTCCGCGAACTGCTGATTTTCGTCCGTCTGATTTTCATCGGCGCGCGGATCAAAAATACTCTTGTTATTTTTGCGCTTCGGATCGCTCGTGAAATAACGGTCAATCCGCATCCAGTGCATTTCGCGTCCGCGCAACACCTGATCTTTGCCGACAATCGGAATGTTGTTCTCACTCTGACACGCGACGACGCAAGTGCCGCAACCGACGCACGCGTTCAAATCAACGGTCATGCCCCATTGATGCAACGCCGTTTTCTTCGCCTCGTCGAGCGGGTTCGGATAAAGTGATTGAACGATGGGCGGTTCGACACCGTGAAATTTTTCCTGCGCGAAATCCGGTTCCTTGAGAAATTCTTCAAGATTCGCCTCGCGCACCGCCGGACGACCTTCCATTGACCAATGATGCTGCGTGCAGGCGAGCACATAAGTCGCGCCGGTCTTGGTGATGGTCGCGCCGGTCTCGATATATTTACCGGAGAAAATTTTGTAGGCGTTGAAGCCGACGCCAGTGCCGACGCGCCCTGCCCGTTCGCGACCGTAACCGAGCGCGAGGCCGAGCGAATAATCCGCCATGCCAGGTTGCGTCCAAATCGGACCGGAAACCTTCTTGCCGTTCAGCGAAATTTCAACGATGTCGCCATTCGCCACACCTAGTTCGCGAGCGGTTTTGCGGCTGATCAAAACGGCATTGTCCCACGTCATCTTCGTGATGGGATCCGGCAATTCCTGCATCCAACCGTTGTTGGAACAACGACCGTCATCCACTTTTGCGTCGCGATAGAAAATGACTTCGAGGCTGTTCGCGGAAGGTGCGGTCGCCGAAATTTTCGGCATGGAGAGCGTCAGGTGAGCCGGCAGACTGACTGCGGCTGCCGCCGAACCTTCAACGAAGCCGCTGAACAACGTCTTCTTCCACGCCTCATCCGAACCGCCAAAAGTCGTGCGGACAATGTCGTGAGCGCTCGTCTCTGCCGAACCGGCGAGGCGGGCGAGAAATTCCAATTCCGTCAAACCACCGAACAACGGCTGCGTCAACGGTTGCACCGGAACCAAAATGCCATCGCTCGTGGTGGCATCGCCCCAGGATTCGAGATAATGCGTCGCCGGGAAATTCCAAAGTGACGATGAAGCACTCCAATTGGAATTATCAGACGTTTCGTCTTCGTAATAACCAAGTCGAATTAGTTCACTTCCCTTTGACGGAGCAAGGCGTTGGACAAAGTTGGCTGGCAAATTATAGGCAGGATTACCACCAACAATTATCCATGTCTTAATAAGTCCATCACCGGCCAACAGCTCATTGAGGTCGGCAGCAGCACTTGCAACCGCAGGCAAAAGCGTAATCGGGCCGGTGAATGCACCGAGCGACATATTAATCTGCTGCGCGAGCAAGTGAACTTCCAACGGCTGACGCTGACCGACCACGACCATCGCCTTGCGCCGGTTCGCCATCAAATCTTTCGCGCATTCGGCAATCCATTCCGCCGAAACGCCTGCGGGAACGGTTACGGCGGAATGGGAAATCGTCGCGGAAATCGCGGCGGCAATTTCACCAATTAAACTAGCCGCTACGCGCAAACGATGATCCGCGCCTGCGCCTGTCAACGTGAACAGCGATTCCACTGCGTAAAGGCGGCTCATGCCGTCGCCCGCTTTGCGGCTCGCGGCATATTTGCGGATGTGATTGTGCGCGTCGTCTTCGCCACCGAGAAAATCCGCATCGAGCGACAAGACGACTTTCGCCTTGTCGAAATTAAACACTGGCTTCACCGGCTGACCGAACGCCTGCGTCGCCGCACGTTGATGGATGCTGGAATCAATCGCGTCGTAAGTGAACCATTTCGATTTCGGAAACTTGTTGGCGATGATGCCCTGCAAACGGGCGCGGGACGGCGAGGTGCTGCTTTCCGCAAGGAAGGCAAGTCCTTCGCCCAAGTTGCCAGAAAACTTCTCCGACAGACTAGCAAGGAAACCTAACGCTTCTTCGCGCGAAACTTGTTTGCCGTCGTGTTTGAAATGACGCGCGCGGTCGGGATCGTAAAGGTCAAGAATCGAAGCCTGCGCGTAACGATCGGTGCTGCCGTTGCTGCCGGGATAAAGCGAATTGCCTTCAATCTTGACCGGACGACCTTCGTAGGATTTGACGACGAGCGGAATCGCGCCCGTGCGCGTGGGCATGGCGGTCGCAAAGTATTGCGCGTCGCCAAAAGTATAGTTGTCCGGCTGTTGACCGAACGGTTCGAGTTTTTCTTCCGGACGACGGCAACCGGCTCCGCCCATCGCGAGTCCCGCGAACGCGAAGGACGCGGACATGATCTTGAGAAAATTGCGACGTGACTGGCCGTCTTCCATCTGACTCGCGCCCACCGGAAATTCACGGTGCAGCCATTCCTTGAACTCCGCCGTGTCCGCGAGATCATCCAAGCTGCGCCAGTAACGGCGGCCAGTCGTCGGTGCGGGTGCGTAATTAAAAATCTTTTTCATCGGTGACAGGCCGAGCAGCTTTGCAACGATTCGACGCGCATATGTTCAACCAGTTTTTTACCTTCAACCGTCTGCAAATGTTCGGCCTCAACGCCGTTCGTGCTCCACGTCCAGCCGAGGTTCGTGACTTTATCCACGGGGCGGATTTGTGACGCCGGATCGCGATGGCAATCCAGACAGAAACTCATGCTCATGGATTTCACCTCGCGCACTTCAGTCATCTGATCCACGCGACCGTGACAGGACACACAACTGATGCCGCGCGTGACGTGGACGGAGTGGTTGAAATAAACGTAATCCGGCACGATGTGCACCTGCACCCACGGCACCGGCGTGTTGTTCGTCGCGCTTTCGCGGACGATGGCCAGACGCGAATCGTCTTTCAACACCGTGCTATGACAGTTCATGCACGTCGAAGCGCCGGGGAGATTGGAGAACCACGATTTTTCCACGCCGTTGTGGCAATAGCGGCAGTCCACGCCCAACTGCCCCGCGTGAATCTTGTGCGAGAACGGAACCGGTTGCACCGGCTGATAACCGGCGCGGGTGTATTTGGGCGTGAGATAAATCGTCACGCCCGCCGCCACGCCGCCGCCAGCCAGTGCCGCTCCCACGAGCAACACCAACGGCAAACTGTTTGTCCATTTCGGGAAAATCACTGCGTTCTAAAAATTAAATCCGCCACCAATTAAAAGTCTTCCGGCCAACCGCAAAATCGAGGCGATGTTTTAACAATTGCCCGCCGCGTTCGCAAGAAAAGTTTGTGAAAAATTTCACTTGAGTGCGTTCCAAAAATAAAAAAGCCGCTCCAGTTGCCCGGAGCGGCTTTTGAATTGTTAGAACTGAATTATTTCTTCTTCGCGGCTTTGCGTTTCTCTTCGATGGCGGCTTGCGCAGCGGCCAAGCGGGCGACCGGCACGCGATACGGCGAGCACGAAACATAGGTCAGGCCGACGCGGTGGCAGAACTTCACGGAGTCGGGGTCGCCGCCGTGTTCGCCGCAGATGCCGAGCTTGATGCCGGGACGGGTCTTGTTCCCCTTCTCCGCCGCAATCTGGATGAGCTGGCCGACACCGGTCTGGTCGATGGACGCGAACGGATTTTTCTTCACGATTTCGTTTTCGGTGTAAGCGCCGAGGAATGAACCAGAATCGTCGCGTGACATGCCGAGGCAGGTCTGCGTGAGGTCGTTCGTGCCGAAGCTAAAGAATTCAGCGGTCTGCGCGATTTCGTCAGCGGTCAAAGCGCCACGAGGAATTTCGATCATCGTGCCGACGGAGTAGGAGATTTTAACCTTCTTCTCTTTCTGCACGAGCGCAGCGACTTCGTGGACGATGGCGGTTTGCAAATCCAATTCCTTCTTGAACCCGACGAGCGGAATCATGATTTCGGGCTTGGCTTTGAAACCTTTCTTGGTCGCATCGGCGGCGGCTTCGAGCACGGCGCGCGCCTGCATGCGCGTGATTTCCGGATACTTGATGCCGAGACGGCAGCCACGGAAACCGAGCATCGGATTGAACTCATGCAACTCGTGCACGCGCGCCATGATTTTTTCAACCGGCACTTTCAATTTCCGCGCAAGATCCATCTGCGCTTCTTTGGAGTTCGGAAGGAATTCGTGGAGCGGCGGATCGAGGAAACGAATCGTCGCGGGATAACCTTTCAGCGCCTTGAAGATGCCAAAGAAGTCTTCGCGTTGATACGGCAGCAATTTCGCCAGCGCCTCTTCGCGGGAAGCGAGGTTGTCGGCGAGAATCATTTCGCGCATCGCGTCAATGCGGTCACCCTCGAAGAACATGTGTTCCGTGCGGGTGAGGCCGATGCCGACCGCGCCGAACGCGATGGCCTGCTCGGTCTGTTCCGGCGTGTCGGCGTTGGTGCGAACTTGCAGCTTGGTAGCCTTCGCGCACCACGCCATGAGCTGAACGTAGTTTTTATACTTCTCGGTTTTCTGCGCGGCTTTATCGCCGTTGAGCAAACCGGAAACAATTTCCGACGGCGCGGTTTTAATTTGTCCCGCGTAAACGAGGCCGGACGTGCCGTCAATGGAGAGGAAGTCGCCTTCGTTGTAAGTCACGCCGTCAATCGTCGTCGTCTTTTTATCGTAATCAATCACGACGCCCGCCGCGCCGCACACGCAAACTTTACCCATTTGACGAGCGACCAAAGCCGCGTGAGAAGAAACACCACCGCGAGCGGTGAGAATGCCTTCCGCCGCGATCATGCCGCGCAAATCTTCGGGCGACGTTTCCACGCGGACGAGCAAAACTTTTTCGCCCTTCTCGGCGGCTTGCACGGAACGATCCGCGTTGAAATAGATTTTGCCAGTCGCCGCGCCAGGGCCAGCCGGAAGACCGGTGGCGATGACTTTGGCTTTCTTGACTTCGCTCAAATCAAAAATCGGCGCGAGCAATTGTTCCAACTGATCAGCAGGGTTGCGCATCACGGCGGTTTCCCAATCAATCAATTTTTCCTTCACCATGTCGGCGGCGAACTTGAGGCCGGCGGCAGCGGTGCGCTTGCCGTTACGCGTCTGGAGCATGAATAGCTTGCCGCTCTGGACTGTGAATTCGATGTCTTGCACATCCTTGAAATGGCTTTCCAAAGTCTTGCGAACGGCCATGAGTTCCGCGTAGCTCTTCGGCATCTGCGCCTTGAGTTTCGACACGGGTTCAGGCGTGCGCACGCCGGCGACGACGTCTTCGCCTTGCGCGTTAATCAAAAATTCGCCGTAGAATTCATTCGTGCCGTTCGCCGGATTGCGCGTGAACGCCACGCCGGAACCAGAATCTTCGCCGGTATTGCCGAACACCATTGCTTGCACGTTGACGGCCGTTCCCCATTCGGTCGGGATATTGTATTTGCGGCGATACACACTCGCGCGATCATTCATCCAAGAACCAAACACCGCGCCCGCTGCGCCGCGCAATTGGTCCCACGGATCATTCGGAAATGCTTTGCCCGTGCGCGACTTGACGAGCGCCTTGAAGCGCTTGACGAGTTCGGCTTGGTCTTCAGCGGTGAGCTTCGAGTCCTCGATGTCGCCGTGATATTTTTCGTGCTTGAAAGTGTGGATGGTGTGTTCAAACGGATCGTGGTCTTCACCCTCGCGTTTTTGCACGCCCATGACGACGTCGCCATACATTTGGATGAAGCGGCGGTAACAATCCCACGCGAAACGCGGATTGCTCGTGGCTTTTTCCAGCGCGACGACCGCTTGGTCGTTCAAGCCTAAATTCAAAATCGTATCCATCATGCCCGGCATGGAATCGCGCGCACCGGAGCGCACCGCGACGAGCAACGGCATTCCGTTGGTCGCGCCGAACTTCGTGCCCATGATTTTTTCCATGTTGGCGACGCCCGCTTCCATCTGCGCTTGCAGCACGGCGGGGTAGGTTTTCTTGTGCGCGTAAAAATACGTGCAGACTTCCGTGGTGATGGTGAAACCGGGAGGCACGGGTAAGCCGATGCGCGTCATCTCCGCGAGATTCGCGCCTTTGCCGCCGAGGAGGGCTTTCATACTGCCGTCGCCGTCAGCTTTTTTGTTGCCCCAAGTGTAAACGTATTTGTTGGATTTAGCTTTTGCCATAAATTTAGTTCGCTACTGTCAGTTCAATTTGTGAAACGTGAAAAACGAGGCGTGAATCTATCAAATGCACTTTCAGAGTCAATCCGCGAACGGTGGAAAATGGATTGTCTTCACCGGCGCACGCCACGCCGACCGTTTTCCATAAATTACATATCATCAAATCAGGATGCGTTGATTTTTAATTTGAACTCGCGACGATTTTGCTTATCTTAACTCCATGTCGAACAACGCCGAACTGCTCCAAAAGGCTCTCCAAGAACGCATCGTCATCATTGACGGCGCGATGGGCACGACCATTCGCACTTACGGATTGGGCGAGGCGGAGATTCGCGGCGAGCGCTTCAAGGATTCCAAAAAGGATCTGAAGAACAACGGTGATCTTTATTCGCTGACACAAGCCGCGACGATTTGCGACATCCATCGTCGCTTCCTCGAAGCCGGCGCGGACATCATCGAGACGAACACCTTTTCCGCCACGAGCATCGGCCAGAGTGAATTTTTCGTGGACGATCCGCGCGAGCACGGCGGGCGCAAAGACCCGGCGTTCTATCAGGGCGTCATCGAGAGTAAATTCCTCAACGACCTCGCGTGGGAGATCAACGAGCAATCTGCCAAACAATGCCGCGAGTGGTGCGACCGCATCGCGAACAAGACCGGCCTTCCACGTTTCGTCGCGGGTGCGGTCGGACCACTGACGGTATCGCTGTCAAACTCGCCGGATGCGGATGACGCGGGCTTCCGTGTCTGCACGTTTGACCAGGTGAAGACGGCTTACACGCATCAGATTCGCGGCCTCATCGCGGGCGGCTCGGACATTCTTCTCGTTGAAACCATTTTCGATTCGCTGAACGCCAAGGCGGCGCTCGTGGCGATTCAGGAAGTGTTCGAGCAGGACGGCAAGATTCTGCCGATCATGATTTCCGCTGCTGTCGGACGCGGTGGCGAGACGATGATTTCCGCGCAGACCATCGAAGCGTATTGGAACGCGATGAAGCATGTGAAGCCGATTGCCATCGGACTTAACTGCTCTCTCGGCCCGGACTTGATGAGGCCGTTTCTCGCGGAACTTTCCGAAAAATCAAACACGGCGATTTCGTGTTATCCGAACGCCGGTTTGCCGAATCCGCTCTCGCCGACGGGCTTTGATTTAAAGCCCGAGGACATGGGCAATTTTCTCGGCGAGTTTGCGAACAGCGGTTTGATCAACATCGCCGGAGGTTGTTGTGGCAACACGCCCGAACACATTGCCGCGATTGCGAAAGCTCTGGAAAACAAGCCGCCGCGTGAAACAAAAACCGAAACAAAGTTTTCGACCGGGGCGGCCATTCCACTGCGCTTGAGCGGTTCGCAGCCGTTCACACAACAGATTGGCTCGTTCATCATGATCGGTGAACGCACGAATGTGGCGGGTTCGCCAAAGTTCGCCAAGCTCATCAAGGAAAACAAATATGAGGAGGCTGTCGCCATCGCGCGGCAGCAGGTCGAGAACGGCGCGAACATCATCGACATCTGCATGGACGAGGGAATGATCGACGGGGTCGCCGCGATGACACGCTATCTGCATCTCCTCGGCAGCGAACCGGAAGTCGCCAAAGTGCCGTTCATGATTGATTCCTCAAAATGGGAAGTCATCGAAGCCGGACTGAAATGCGTTCAGGGCAAAGGCATCGTGAACTCCATCAGCCTGAAAGAAGGTGAGGCCGTCTTTAAGGAACGGGCCAAAAAGATCCGGCAATACGGTTTCGCGGCCGTCGTGATGGCCTTCGACGAAACGGGACAGGC
>CAILDU010000108.1 GCA_903833055.1 uncultured Verrucomicrobia subdivision 3 bacterium
ATGATCCCGCCCTTTTTGACTTCCTTCTCTTCGACGGCTTCCACGAGGATGCGGTCGCCGAGCGGTTTGATGTTCAATGCCATACTATTTCTTTTGTTTGGTTGTTGTTTTGTTGACTGCTTAATTAACTCCCGGTCCGCACTCGCGGCGGGAAAATTTTCATCTCCGCTCCGCACGCAAAGCGTGCGCTGGTTGCAGCAACCTGAAAGGTTGCAAGCATTCAGCCCAGGGTTGAGCGGAGCGATACCCTGGGTGAAAATCCCCAATGTTTTCCGCGCCCTGAAGGGGCGCGAGGCAGGCGCGCGAAAATTGATGCAACCCTTTCAGGGTTGAAAAAATCTGTGCACGATAACCCAGCGTAGCGCGTCCCGCGCAACGCTGGGCTGAATGATTGCAAGCCTTCAGCTTGCTCAAAATTGTCTGCGCCAATTTCATTTTGGTTTCAAAGTCCAGCCACACTCGCGGCGGGAAAAGTGGTTAAAATGCCGCTGCTACTTCGCTGATTAGTTTCTTTGCTTCCGAAGTGAGTTCAAATATTTCGGTCGTCATATCTTTTTTTGGGTCTAAAATTCCTTTTTCCGCCATTCCCATTGCTTTGTAGTAACGGAGTGTGGATATATCGAAACCTAAATCTATCAAACTCCTTCTGGCCAAAGATAGTTTCTTCTGTTGATCTTTGCTCAGTTTTGTCGAATTTACTAACAGGACGGCTTCTAAGTCATTATCCGCTTTTTTTGCAGCAGAGTCATCTTCTGTATTAAAACTAGCAATTATCGTCGTGAGTTGCTGGCGCAGCAACGGATCATGAATTTCCTGTGCTTTATTGTCATGAATTTCCTGTTCCTTTTTGCAGCCAAGCAAACAGACCCCAGCCAATATAATCCCAATTATTTTATTCATATTTAGTTTTTGTTGGATGCCGCCATCGCTGAACGCAAGCGAGCCAAAACAGTCAACGGCTCTTCTCCAGCAGCCTTGGCAACGCCGGTGACATTAAAAGTGTATTCGCCATTCCCAGGAAATTCCTCCTCAATTTCAGTCAAATCATACTTGTTGCCGTCATATTCAAGTGCCATTCCCATATTCAAGGCATCTGCCGAACCTTTGAGTTTGGCTCGTAGAACCAAATCACGAGCGATGATTTCCGTTCGCACGATGTCATCATCTTTTGCGTCTGGAAATGGGTCGTAATTCAAATCAGCCATTTTTGGAAATTGACTCGTGAAATGACGCTTCTGGAAATCGAAGAAGCGGGGAACTTCTTCGATTTCTGGCTTTTTAAGATGCGTAAGTTCGCTCATCGCCGTTACTTCTTCTCGTCCACGACTTCCGCGTCAATCACGCCGTCGTCCTTTTTCTTTTCTTCGGACTTTGGCGCTTCACCGCCGGGCTGACCGCCGGCACTGGCTTTATCGGCCTGCGCCTTCGCGGCGGCGGCTTTGTAAAGTTCCGCGCCAATCGCCTGCGCGGCTTCGTTCAGCTTCTCGCCGGCAGACTTGATGGCGGCACTGTCGCTGCCCTTGAGCGCTTCCTTCGCGGCGGCAATCGCGGTTTCGAGCTTGGTCTTGTCGTCGCCGGAAATCTTGTCGGCGTTGTCCTTGACCAGTTTCTCGGTGCGATAAACGGCGTTGTCCACCTCGTTGCGCGTCTCGATC
>CAILDU010000109.1 GCA_903833055.1 uncultured Verrucomicrobia subdivision 3 bacterium
GCGTCCGGCCTGGCGAGCGCGATGGGCAAGCTCGGCACGGTCGGGCTGGCGGCGGCAATCTTCATTCCGTGGATGAACATCAGCGGCTCGGTGCTGGCGAATTACTGGAGCAAACGGCCAGCGAAATAATTTATTCTTTTCGCGAACCCAGCTTGTCCGCCGCGACCGCCGCGAGGATCACAAAACCTTTCACCACTTGCTGCCAGAAGGGCGAGACGTCGAGGAGGAACAGGCCGTTGTTCAGCACGCCGATGATGAGGCAGCCCAGCACTGTGCCGAGAATCGAGCCGCGTCCGCCGGAAAGCGACGTGCCGCCGATGACCACCGCCGCGATGGAATCGAGTTCGTAGCCAAGGCCGGCCTTCGGATCAGCGGCGTCGAGCCGCGCGGTGACGATCAAGCCCGCGACCGCCGCGAGCGCGCCGCCGAGCGCATAGACCCAGATTTTCACGCGGTTCACATTGATGCCGGAAAATGCCGTCGCCTTTTCGCTGCCGCCCACGGCGTAGATGTAGCGGCCAAGCGTGGTGCGTTTGGAAATGAAATAAAAAATCGCGACGAGCGCGGCGGAAATCCACACGGCCATCGGCACGCCGAGAAAAAATCCCGCGCCGATAAAACCAAACTGCGAGCCGAGGTCGGTCACGGGAAATCCGCCCGTCCAAAGCATCGTGAGTCCGCGCGCGATGCTTAACATTCCCAAAGTGGCGACGAACGGTGGCAGTTTGAAGCGCGTGATGGCGATGCCATTAAAAAATCCCAGCGCGAGACCAATTAAAATTCCCGCGACGATTGCGCCGAATGGTGTGAATTGCAGCACGACGCCAAAAACTTTCAACGCGAGTCCGTTTTTCAGCAGCCCCGCCGCCACCGCGCCCGCCAGCCCAAGCATCGCGCCGACGGACAGGTCAATGCCGCCGGTGAGAATGATGAGCGTCATGCCGATGGACAGGCAGAGGTTGACGGAGATTTGGAGCAGGATGTTCCGCTGATTCGCGAACGTGAGAAACTTGTCTGACAACAATGACATGGCGACAACCATCACGACGAGCGCGATAAGCGGCTGTAGTTTTTTGAGAAGTTCTTTCGCGTTCATTCGGTTTTCGTTTGAAACGGAATGACCTTCAATGGCTTCAAATCCGTTGCTTCATCGCCCACTTCCGCGCAGCCGACAAAGGAAATTTTCGCGCCGACCTTTGCCTGCTCGCGCAGCTTTGGCAGTGTGCGTGTCTCGACGATATGATTAAGTGCTGCCGAGATGTCGTTGAAATCTTGTGAATTCGGATAGTCGTTCGCGCTCAGCAATCCGGTGCCGTCGCGGAGCGCGTTGCCGAAGATGAGTCCGGTCTGGAGCGAGACCTCCGCGTTCGTGCTGCCTTCCGTCACAGCGAGGGAAACTTCGTCATCGGAAACGGAAAGGATTTTTCCTTCGCCACGGAGGAAATAAAAATAGCCCTCGCTCAAACCAACGCTGCGGGAAAATTTCTTTTTCGCCGCCGCCGCGTCACTTTGGAATGCGGGCAAAAGTGTTTTCGCCGTCACCGTTTTTTCGAGCGCGGTTGGCAACTGGTTCGTCCAAAACATTTCCGCGAACTGCGTGGCGTTGAACGTCGCCGCCACTTTTTCCGCCGTCGCCGTTTTCAGCGACATGACATGAAATAGCGGGAACAACCAGCAAACGCTGGCGATTACCACGATTGCAATGAGCCAACGGACAGCGCGCATGAGAAATTATTTCTTCCCGTAGTCGCCGTATTTGCCGACGTTTTCTTTCGTCACGACTTCCACCGGCACGGCAATTTTCTGCGCGAAGTCGCGTTTGCCCTTGATGTATTCATCCGCAAATTCCGCCGACTGCTGCGCCATTTTTTTGGGAAACTGCATTCCGGTTGCTACAATTTTTCCTTCCGCGATGGACTTCACCACGTCGTCCGCGCCGTCGAAGCCGAAGACTTTTACGTCCTTATCTTTGCCCGCCGTGACGAGCGCCTGATACGCGCCCATCGCCATCGAGTCGTTGCCGCAGAAGACGCCCTTGATATTCGGATGCGCCTGCAAAATCGCCTCCATCACTTCCAATCCTTTTGCGCGATCGAACTCGCCGCTCTGCTGCGCGACCATCTTCAAACCGGGATAACGGTCCACGACGCTGTGAAAACCTTTCGAGCGATTCCAGGTGTTATTGTCGCCGACGATGCCGAGCAGCTCCGCGTATTCGCCTTCCTTGCCGACTGACTTCACGAAAAGCTGGCCAAGTTTCACACAACCGGAATAACTGTCGGACAACATCTGCGCCGTGGCCGCATTGGTGGAATTGATCTCGCGGTCAATGCAGAACACCGGAATGCCTGCTGCTTTTGCCTTGAGAACATTAGCGATTGAGCCATTCGCATCGGTTGGATTAAACAGCACGGCTTTGTATCCGCCCGCAATTAAGTTTTCAAAATGTGACGCCTCCTTCGCGGTGTCGTTCTGCGAATCAAAGATCGTCGCGTCGTAACCGAGTTCAATCGCACGCGCTTTGGCTGTCTCGCCGAGCACGACGAACCAAGGGTTGTTCAACGTCGAAATAACGACGGCGATTTTTGATTTCGCCGCCGCGTCTTGCGCCCTAGAGTTTTGAGTGAATAGAATTGCCACCGTTGCGAGAACAGCCGCCAGCAGCGTTTTGCGCCAATTAGTTTTCATTTTTATTTCGTGTGTTTCGTGGTTCAACTACAAAACTCTTTTCACTGCCTGCTTCCAGCCGTCGTGAAGTCTTTTCACCTCGGCGGCTTTCATCTGCGGGCGGAAAAGTTTTTGCTGGCGCGGGAGTTTCGCCAGTTCGTTCAGCGTTTTGTAAATGCCGAGGCCCAACATTCCTTGCATCGCCACGCCGAGCGCGGAACTTTCGGCGACGTCGGACACTTTCAATTCCGTCCGTGTCAGGTCGGCGGTGAATTGCATCAGAAAATTATTTCGCGTCGGGCCGCCGTCGCATTGCAGCGTCTTCAGCCCCACCTTCGCATCGGCGCGCATCATGTCCAGCACGTCGCGGATTTGATACGCGATGGCTTCCTGCGCCGCGCGCACGATGTGCTCGCGCTTCGTGAAGCCGGACATCCCGACAATCGCCGCCCGCGCATCCGGTGCCCAATAGGGCGCGCTCAAACCTGCGAACGCCGGGATGAGATAAACGCCGCCGTTGTCCTTCACGCTCAACGCCAGCTTTTCAACTTCACCCGCGCTTTGGATCATGCCGAGTTGATTTTTCAACCACTCAATCGTCGCCGCCGAAAAATTGATGATGCCTTCGAACGCGTAAGTCGGCTTGCCATTCACAACCCACGCGAGCGCCGTGACCGCGCCTTTTTTCGATGGCCGAAATTTTCCGCCGATGTTCAGCAGCACGCTGGTGCCCGTGCCGAACGTGGCTTTCGCCGCGCCGGTTTGGTAGCAGTGCTGCGCGAACAGCGACGCTTGCGAATCGCCCATCACGCCGACGATGGAAATTGGCGCTGGCAAAATTCCAGCGGCATCCGTTTCGCCAAAGTGCGCGGAACATTCGCGGGCTTCCGGCAGCGCACGCATCGGCACGTCGAACAGGCGACAGAGCTTTTCATCCCAGCGCAGCTTGCCGATGTCGAATAGCATCGTGCGGCTGGCGTTGGTGAAATCCGTCGCAAAAACTTTTCCGTGCGTGAGTCGGTGAATTAAAAAAGTGTCAATCGTGCCGATGACCGCGCTGCCATCGCGCAACTTCGCCGCGAGCTGCGGTTTTTCCGCGACGAGCCATTTTAGTTTCGGCGCGGAAAAATAGGTGTCCACCATCAGGCCGGTTTTCTGGCGGACAAAATTTTCGTGTCCCTGCGCGTGCAGCTTCCGGCAAATCTCTGCACCGCGCCGGCACTGCCAGACGATGGCATTATGCAGCGGCTTGCCCGTCACGCGGTCGAACACGACCACGGTTTCGCGCTGGTTGGCGATACTCAATCCGGCGAGCTTGGAGATTTTCTTGGGATTGCGCTTGGCGATTTCACGGATGACGGCGAGAACATTTTTCCAGATTTCTTCCGCGTCGTGTTCCACCCAGCCGGGCTGCGGATAAATTTGGCGATGTGCGCGCGACGCCTTGTCCAAAATTTTTCCGCGCGCGTCGAAGAGGACGGCCTTCGTCGCGGAGGTGCTTTGGTCAATGGCGAGGAGATAACTCATTTCAAAAGTTTTGTTGCCGTCTCGCTCAAGCCTTCCATGGAAATTCCGTAATGCCGGAAAATATCCGCCTGCGCGCCGGGGACGGTCTCCTCGTCGGGAATGCCGACGATGCGAAACGGTTTGCTCATGCCATTTTGCAACAGCACGGCCGCACACGCTTCGCCAAGGCCGCCGTTCACCATGTGTTCTTCCACGGTGACAACGGCATTGCATTCACGACCAGCTTTCAGAATGGTTTCCGTGTCGAGTGGCTTGACGCTGTGCATGGAAATGACGCGGCAGTTCAAACCGCGTTCGGCGAGTTGGCCAGCGGCGAGCAGTGCGTGAATCACCGTTTCGCCCGTGGCGATGAACGCGACATCATTGCCGTCGCGCAACTGAATGGCTTTACCGACGGCAAATTTTATTTCCGGCTTGTGCAGGTTGAACATCGCCGCTTTGCCAAAACGCACAAATACTGGCTTGGTCGCTTTGGCCGCAAAACAAATTGCTTCGCGCGTCTCAAAATTATCGGCCGGAACAATGACGGTGATATTATTGATGGCGCGCAGAACCGCGAGGTCATGCAGCGAATGATGCGTCGTGCCGAGCGCGCCATAGCTCGTGCCGGAGCTGATGCCAATCAGCACCGCCGGAACATCGGAATAACAAATGTCATTTTTAATTTGTTCCAACGAACGCGCCGTGAGAAAGCATCCGGGTGAAACGCCAAAAGATTTTTTGCCGCACGCCGCGAGTCCCGCCGTGATGCCAACGAGATTTTGTTCCGCGATGCCGACTTCGACGAGTTGCTTCGGCAAGTTTTTTCCAAACGGTGCAAGCTTGCCCGAACCGCGCGAATCACTTGTAACCGCTATGATATTTGGATTCGCTTTCGCCAGTTCTTCCAGCGTCGCGGCGAATTCTTCGAGATTGGCGCGACCCATTTTCAGGCCGAGTTTTTCCGCCATCGCTTTTGCGGCGGGCGTGAACATAGATGGTGCGGGCGCGCTCATGCGGCCTCCTTCAATTTTGCGGCGGCGGCATCCAATTCGCTCAACGCCTGTTTCAATTCCGCGTCGCTCGGCACGCCGTGATGCCACTTCGCGACATTTTCCATGAAGCTCACGCCTTTGCCTTTCGTCGTGTTCGCGATGATGCACGTTGGTTTGCCAATTTCAGCGGGCTGGCTCAACGCCTCGGTGAGCGCGGCGTAATCGTGGCCGTTCACGACTTTGACAGCCCAGCCGAACGCGCGCCACTTTTCGTCGAGCGGTTCGTTGCTCATCACATCGCGCGTGTGACCGCTGATCTGAAGCGTGTTGTGGTCAATGATGGCCGTGAGGTTATCCAACTTATAATGCGCGGCGGCGAGCGCGGCTTCCCAGTTCGAGCCTTCGGCGAGTTCGCCATCGCCAAGCAAAGTAAAAACACGATACGAAGCTGAATCCATCTTCCCCGCGAGCGCCATGCCGATGCAAATCGGTAAACCGTGACCGAGCGCGCCGGTGTTCATTTCAATTCCTGAAATGTGCCGCGTCGGATGGCCAACCATGTGCGACTGATAGTGGCAGATGGTTTTCAAATCCGCTTCGGGAAAAAATCCGCGATCCGCCAGCACCGCGTAAAGCGCCTCGACCGAATGGCCTTTGCTCTGAACGTAACGGTCACGCGTCGCACTGCCGAAAGTTTCCGGCGACACGTTGAGAATGCGATTGTAAAGCACGTTCAAAATGTCGAGGCACGAAAGCCCGCCGCCCGTGTGACCCGCGCCCGCATCATAAATTGCTTCAAGCGTTTTCTTCCGCAGATGGACGGATTTCAACGCGAGATCGCGATCGGATAAAACAATTTTTCCCATATCAAACTTGCGGCGCATTGTGATGATGCACTTCCCAGTCGAAATAATTTCCGAACGCCTCCGCCAGAATTTCGGCGGACTTCGATTGCGTCATCACGACGTGATGTTCAAAACCTTGCGCGCAAACGTGGCGCATGAGTTTTTGCAAATTCGGAACTTTGGCGACGGCGCGGTTGCCGAACGTTTTCAACTCGTCATTGGTCAGCTCGCCTTCGCCGATGTAAGTGCGGATTTTTCCGTCAGTATCCGCAGTTGTGATTCGTCCAAAAGTCAGCGGGCCGGCGGGCGTGCGACCGTCGAGCGCGCCGTAAGTATTTTGCACGCCAACCGCCGTGCCGATGATCGGCGCATTGGAAATTTTAATGTCGGGCAAAAATGATTTCGCCCAATTGCCGCAATGGAATAACACGCATTTGTCATCGTCGTCCGCGTAATTATTATTCCAATCCACGAGCGCAGCGGGCGTATTGCCGGCAAGCTGCATCGCATACATCGTGAGCACGCCGGTCACATCCACTTCGCACGCACTGGGCATGAATTTTTCGCTCATCATGCTCATCAACGTGCAAACATTGCAGCCGTAATTTTCCTGCACGCTCGTCCAACATTGAATCGCCGTCGCGTCGAGGTGATTTGCCTCAACCCAATCGGTGAGAACAACGCCCATCTTCGCCATCTGCAATAATTTTTCTGGCGGCACGCCCGGCGCGGGCGCGTAGCCGGTGATTTCCGCCAATTTATTTTTTACGGCGACGGCATTCGCATCCATCTTCGTCGCTTTGCCGAGAATTTCCGAAAGGTCAACCGTCGTGACACTGACGCCGTGGCGTTCGAGAATTTTTTCCGAATAACGAACCGTGTTAAACGCGCCCGGCCTTGCGCCAACCGCGCCGAGACGAACGCCGCGAACGCCATTCACGACGCGGCAAACGCCAAGAAATTTTTGCAGGTCGAGCGCGAAACTTTCCGAAGTCGGATGACAAACGTGCTTGTTCGTCAGCGAAAATTTTATGCCCGCTTGAACTAAATTGTTGGCGACAGAAATTTTCCCGCAATAAGCATCGCGGCGGCGCGCGACATCGAGCCGAGACAAATCATCGGGATAACCCTGAATCAAAATTGGCACGTTCAGCTTGGATAATTTGAGCGTGTCCGCGACACCTTTTTCGTCGCCGAAATTCGGCAGCACCACGAGCACACCATCAATTTCACCCGCGTGTTTGCGAAACAATTCCGCGCATTTGCGCGCGTCGTTGTGCGTCTCCACGCCGCCGAGCTTGGAATCACCTTCACCAAGCTGAATCGCTTTGACGCCAAGCTGCGCAAATAGTTTGGCGATGTCCGCGCGCGCCTCGGTGACGAGGTGATCGGGAAAAAAGTCGCGGTTGCCGTAGATGACGCCAAGCGTCGGCGTCGAGTTTTTGACACTTTTCATAATCGGGGATTTTGCTTCGACTAAAGAACAGCTTTGCGGGCGGAAGAAGCAAGCGGATTTTTTGA
>CAILDU010000110.1 GCA_903833055.1 uncultured Verrucomicrobia subdivision 3 bacterium
AACACGAGGCTTCCAGACATCGGATAAACGCCGGCATCAAATCCGGCTAACGAACCAACATACGCGACGTTCTGGCGGCTTTGAATGCGCATCAAACAATCATCGGCTTCACTGTTAGCCTCGCGTTCAGTGCGCTTCATATAACCGTAGTCGGCCGCGAAATTCTTCGCGCCCGTTTCGTTAACTTTAATCCAGCCACCAGCATCATCTTCGCGCCAGTAGCTCGCTTCGCGCCCATGATAATACACGGGCGGTAGTGGTAATTTTTCAAAAATTGCAGTCATAAAAATAATTCCTTTCAGTTCACTTCGTTAACCAATTTCGTTTCCTCTTTCGCGAGGAATATCAATCGCTGACGCTTCTCGTCTCGCATCGCACTCGGCAAACGCGCAGGCTGGCTCGCGGTCAGCATTTTCGGATCACATTTCAGCGCTGGTAAAATCAAGCGCAGTTCGTTCATCAATTCGTCGTCCGCCGGATATTCAAACCAACCGTGCAGACTTTTACCGGCCGTGTCCACGACAGCGACCAACTTCAAACCACATTCGCCAAGGTAACGGAACACGGCACCAACTTCGTCACGCGTTAACAAATCGGATTCAACGACGAGGAAACGACGCGCCAACACATTTTCATTCGACCGTGACCACGAAGTATTTTTAAACGAGGACGGACAAAGAAACTGGTGCGGTGCCCATTCAAGCTTCAGCCATTCGGTTACGGTGCGAAAGTTCGCGGCGTTCTCGGGCTTGCCAGAGCTATCGCGTTCACCAATCCATACCACGTCATCGGGCTGGAATTTCCCCAACAACAATCGCCAATGATTTTCTTCACTCACCTTCACATCTACCGGCGAGTCGTTCAGAATCTCGGCGTAAGGCCAACGATATTTTTTCAAAATCGAAGGCAACGCTTTTCGTGCCCTGAGCTGCATCCTCGACTTCAAATCGCGTTCAGCGATTCGGGCACGTTCCTCGGCCGTTGGTTTACGCATTTCAAAACCAGCGTCACCGGTCGGATTTAAAATCGCTGCACGCAATTTTTTATTCGCCGCTTCCACGGCAGCTTTGCAACTCGCGTGTAAACAGTTCACGGTCGGCACATGGTCGAGGTAAACCACGCAATCTTTTCCGCCGTCCTTCGAGCTGTGCGATTTTTTACCGGGACATTCGCAGTAGCCCATCGTCGGACTAGCCCATGCGATTTCTCCCAACACATTCGCGGCAATTTCCGTGGCCGTGCGCGGAGCAGTGTTGATCGGACTGCTGGCCGGATTTGATTCGTTACTCATAATTTATTTCCTTCGTGACCAGCAGCCTCGCCCGCCATTTTTATTTCGCAGGCGAGGCAGCGGGTCGGTTTACTTATTCGTTCTCTTCCGCGCCTTCGCACGCGGCAACGGCTTTTTCAGCCGGTAATACTTCCGCGATATTTTCATACGCCGTTCCACGACGGCCTATGCGAGGCTCAATCTTCAACGTGGCTTCATCGCCTACGAATTCTCGCAAGTCAGGTTCGCCAATTTTTTCAAATTCCTCAGCGAGATCGCGACCGGTCCAACTTTTTATCGCAATGCACAGGGCACTTTTCTCGTGGAAAAATTTATTGAATGTTCGGCACAACTTACGACCGTGGCCGTCATCGTTTTCGGGACGGGTTTCAAACGTGAATTTTACCTGCGGCTTCGAGCCGTAATCGGTTTCAACCACGCCAAGGTCTTCGACACTCGTGCAGACAGAATTTATTTCGGTTAATGTTTTCATAATACGGATTTTCACTGGACGACGGATCGCGTTTTCCAACCGCAACGGAAAATAAATTTTTCCGGACACAACGTCTCCGTCCGCCAGCGACTCGGCATTTTAATTTTCCAAGAAGATTTCCATCTCGTGCCACAAGACAATTTCGCACACCGAAACGGGGGATGATAATTTTTACACGGAAATACGCTGTGGCTGTGAGGGAATTACACGCTTTCACGCGCCGAAACACTGTGGTTAAAAATCAAGAATCCGAAGAAGAACCGACAAAACCGGCCGCGCTATCTTTAGTTTTTAGCTACCCGCTTTAAGTTTGAATCGCAGATTATTTTTTGTAGAAGCCCGCCAGTCGCTTGCTGATCACCGCATCGTTCTCATTCATTACAAAGGTGATTCCCGTTATGGTGCGGTGACCTTTTGACGGAGTTTGTGACGAAATTTGCGGCAACTCTTTCGTCAGTGCTTTTATCGCATTATCAAAATCAGTCTTTGCATCATCCACACTGCCGCCGTGATAAAGTTTTGCAAATTCTTCGACGGTGAACTCGGCTTCGTTCCGCAGTAAAGCCAGTGCCAATAATGCCCGTAACGCCGCTCCTTTGATCGCAGACTGTTTGCCATCCACCTCAATTTTGTTTTCCTTTTGGATGATGACACGATGAACGTCCGATGCTGGCAGCGATTTAACCAGCAATTTAAGAAATTTTACGAACAGGACTTGGCCTTCGCGCAATGAATTCGTCAGCGTCTCAACCGCACTATGATCTGCGCCTTCCTCTACATCTAATTCCATACGCACAAAACCCATTGCGTAGGCGTCGAGATAAGCTTGGGCAATTTTCAGAGTCCCCGGCTGTGTAAATATCGAGTCCAGATTTGTTCCAACTATATCCTGCATCAACTCGTCAAATACACTGGGCAAAAAATATTTACGCCAAAAGCCTGTCCACACACCTTTGGCTTTATGCGGGTTTTCCAATTCGTGTTCAGCGGGCTTGGTGAGTGGATGCGTTGATGGGAAATTGCGGTTGATGAGCGGAGCCAGTTTTTTCAGTGAATCCAAAAATGTTTCTCGCAACTCGTCATTGGTGAATTTGAGCAGCACATTCTCAATATCCAGCTCCACCATCTGTTCTTCCTGATGTTGCCCCCAAGCCTTTTGCAATAAATCGGCCGCCTGCTTCAACTGCGCCGAAATCAAAACCTGAACCGGCTCAACTTTCTTCGGTTTCACCACCTCTGGCTTCTTCTCCGGAAAAAGATCCCGCTCAATTTTTCGTTCAGGCACACCATGTTTGTCGAGAGCCATAACAATTATTTGGTTTATTGCGGCAACTCGAAAGATGGTGATTCAAAATATGCTGCGGGACAAGTCTGGGTAAAATGAGCTTAAAAATTGTCCAATCCGTTTGAAACAAGTGCCAGTAAAATTGCCAGTAAACTTCTTTGAATTGATCTGTTCTGTTGGGCTTGCGGTATTGGATGAAGATGGTAAATTAAAAACCAACACGCAGAAAAGTGGCGTGAATATTGGTTGAAATTGCGATTAAGCGTGGTTGTCCGACATGGATTCGAACCATGACTAAAGCCTCCAAAGAGCTCTGTGCTACCATTACACCATCGGACAGGCGTGACGAAAAACTGACGCTTTAATTTACCAAGCCCACTTTCCCCGCACAAGTTAAGAAACCGGTCAGATAATTTCCACCGGACATTTCGGCAGCGCATCCAGAAACGCCTGGCCGTATTGCTTCGTCAAAATCCGATTATCGAGAACCACCACGATGCCCGTGTCCGTTTTTGTGCGGATCAATCGCCCCACGCCCTGGCGAAATTTCAGGATCGCTTCCGGCAAGGAAAATTCGCCGAAGGAATTGCCGCCGCGCGCCTCAATCGCTTCGAGCCGCGCCTCGATCAGCGGATGATCCGGCACCGCGAACGGCAGCCGCGTGATGATGACATTTGAGAGTGCCTCGCCCGGCACATCCACGCCCTGCCAAAAACTGTCCGTGCCGAACAGCACCGAGTCCGTGTCGTCCTTGAATTTTTCCAGCATCGTCGAGCGCGGCGTGCCCGTGCCTTGCACAAATAATTCCAGTTTTAATTCTTCAAAAAATGGCCGCATCCGCTCCGCAACTTCCTGCATCAACTTGTAACTCGTAAATAAAACGAACGCCTTGCCGTGCGTCTGCCGGACGAAATGTTCCACCCAATGCACGAGCGCATCCGCGTAACCGGCCTCGCGCGGATCGGGCATTTTTTTGACGGCGAATAATTTCATCTGCCGCTCGTAATCGAACGGCGTGCCGACTTGCAGCATCGTCGCGGATTCGCATCCGACGCGTTTGGAAAAATAATTTAAGCCTGATTGCGATTTGGTATTCGTGGCGAGCGTCGCGCTTGTCATCACCACGCTCGTATCGCTTTCAAACAAACGCAGCCGCAAAAATTCCGCCACGTCCACCGGCGCGGCGTTCAGTGACAGATTCCGCTGCGTCTTGCCGCCGCGTTCCACCCAATAAACATGGTCATCCGCCTGCTGGCTTAAAAATTCCGCGACCTCGATCTTCAACTCGCCCAGCCGCCGATTGCACTCGATAAGTTCCTGCCCGATGTCCTTGTCGTCGCTCAACTTCACCAACTCGCTCACGGCTTCGCGCAAACGCTGAATCGGCAAGGTGACATTATCTTTTACGAGTTCCGCGCGACGAATCCGCAATTCTGTCCAAGCGCGCTTGCGTGCGCCTTCGCCACCAAATTTTGGTTTCGTCGCCGCCGAAATTTCTTCGCACGCCGATTCCACATTTTCAAAAAACTTGTCTGACTCGCTTAAAATGTCGGCGACCAGTTTTACCGCCGCGCCTTTTCGCAACGTCGCGAGCAGGCCTTTTTCCGTGCGCGGATTCCACAAGCGGTTCAGCGAATAACGCACCTGCCCGCTCGACACGCTCAAACCGATGTGCCGCGACGCGACGCTTTCCATCGTGTGCGCCTCGTCAAAAATCACGAAGTCATTCTTGAACAAAATCCCGCCCTCCATCTCCTCGTCCACGCCGCCGAGCAACGTGAAGAAAAGCGTGTGATTCAGAATCACCACGTCGGCGGACAGGATGCGGTTGCGCACGCGCTGAAAAAAACAGGCATCGTGATCGCGCGCAAAATCCGACTGATGCCCGCACGTCTTCGGCGAGCATAGCCCACGCTCGGAACAGACCTGCGCCCAGACTTTCGGGTCCGGTTCGATCTCGAAATCCGACAAACTGCCGTCCTTCGTTTCCTTCGACCATTCGTAGATGCGCTGCAATTCCTCGGCCTCGGACGACGTAAACAAATTTCCGCTTTGCTGCATCGCCTTCTGCAAACGGCGCGTGCAGAGATAATTCGCGCGGCCTTTCAGCATCGCGTAGCTGAATTTCACCGGCTCTGGCAGCGAGCCGAGCACACCTGCGAGCATCGGCAGGTCCTTTTCCGTGAGCTGCTCTTGCAAGTTGATGGTGTGCGTGGAGACGACGGCTTTCTTCTTTTGCGCGCCGGCGAACAGGATGGCTGGAATCAGATACGCCAGCGATTTGCCGACGCCAGTTCCAGCTTCGACCGCAAGATGCTCGCGGTTCTGCAACGCACGCGCGACGGCCACGGCCATCTCCTGCTGCTGCGGACGGAACTCAAAATTGCTCGCCTTGGAAAGAATCCCGCTCGGCGAAAAAATTTCTCCCACTTGAGCGACCAAGTCCACGCCCGTCGACTGAATTTCAGAAAGCGAAATCATTTCAGCGGCGCGCTGCTCAAGACAATTCCCAGCGTCGTGGTCTCGCCCGGAGCGAGTGAGATTTTATTCTGCTTCACGTTGCCGGATTCGACGCAGACCATGATCTGGTGCTCGGCTGGGTCGAAGTCGTCGGGTAGTTTTTGCGTGGTCCACGGGTTCCAGACGACGGTGGAACTGGAATTTAATTTCTCGACGGAGATGATGCGCCGGAGATTTTCGTCGCGGATTTCCACCGTGCTGGTCGAGTCGGCGTAAACGCGGTTCGTCTCCTTCGCGATGCGCAATACGGGGTCGTTTTCCACCTTCTGCGTGCCGGTGTCGCCGGCCGCGAAGTCATTGAACGGTGCGTCGCCCAGCCCGGTCAGCGAAACGGCGCTGATATCGCCGACGTAAAAATAAGAATGCAGACAGTTTTCAATCTCCAGCGTTTGGCCGGTGGATTCGTTTTTGGCGGAGAGTCCCACCATGAGTTTTTCAGACACGCGAACCACCAGATCCGTGCGCAGCCCAGCCCATTCCGGCGGCAGGGAAGTTTTCGGCAAGTGCAGGCGCAGCGTCACCGCCCCGTCGGGCGCGGCGGATGTCTCAACCAGTTCCCAAGCGAGCGAGCGCACAAAACCGTGGGACGGTTCACCGGCGCGATTCCCAAACCACGGATAGCAGATTGGGATGCCGCCGCGAATCGGTTTGCCCGGCGCAAAAAAACTTTTGCGGCTCATGAACAGCAGCGGCGCTTCGCCAAATTTTTGAAAATGGGTGACGTGCGCGCCGTTCAGGTAAATTTCCGCCGTGCTCCACGGTGTTTGGATTTTCACGAACGGCAAGCCGCCGTGGCCGGTGGCGATTTCCACGCGGTCGGGAATTTCCAGATGCCGGAACCGTTCAG
>CAILDU010000111.1 GCA_903833055.1 uncultured Verrucomicrobia subdivision 3 bacterium
ATCGTAGCCGACGGTCTCGAACACTTGCGGATGCACCATGCCGCAGCCGGCGATCTCCAGCCAGTCTTTGCCCATCTTCTTGACGAGCGCGTTGGTGAAATCAATCTCGTAGCTCGGCTCGGTGTAGCTGAAATAGTGCGGACGAAAACGAATCTTCACGTCGTTGCCCATGAGTTCTTTGAAAACAAATTCAACTGTGCCTTTCAAATCACCGACAGTTACATTTTTATCAACGTAAAGTCCTTCAATCTGGTGAAACGTCGGATTGTGCGTGGCGTCGGCGTTGTCGCGGCGATAGACGCGACCGGGAACGATGATGCGCACGGGCGGCGGCTGCTTTTCCATGACGCGGATTTGCACGGACGAGGTGTGCGTGCGTAAAAGATGTTTCGGGTTCAGGGTTCCGGGTTCAGAGTTTGTTCCCAAATAAAATGTGTCCTGCGAATCGCGCGCGGGATGGTCGGCGGGCGTGTTGAGCGCATCGAAACAATGATACTCGTCCTCGATCTCCGGGCCATCGGCGACGGCGAAACCAATCTTGCGAAAGGCGCGCACGATGTCGTCGGTGACTTGTGTGAGCGGATGCAATTTTCCGAGTGCGCGACGGCGTCCGGGCAAAGTGAAATCCGTCGGCTCTTTTGGCAGCGCGGCTTTCAGTTCCAATTCCTCGCGACGTGAGGCCAGCGCGGCTTCGAGTTCCACTTTGGCGGCATTGATGAGTTTGCCGGCGGCGGGCTTTTCTTCTTTCGACAAAGTGCCGAGCTGTTTCATCAGCGCGGTGAACTTGCCGTTCGGCCCAATCCACACGCCTTTGGTTTGCTCCAAAGCGGCGAGGTCGGGCGCGTTTTTTAATTCATTCAACGCGGTTTGTTTAAGCGGTTCGATGTCGTCGAGAAAGCCAGCCATAATAATTTCCAAAAGTTTAGCCGCAAAAAGGCACAAAAGTCACAAAAGAAATGAAGCGGAATTTTTTGCGTCTTCTGCGCCTTTTTGCGGCAATAAAAAACGGGCGAACTTTTCAGTCCGCCCGTCGAGAATTTTTTCGGTTTCGATTAAGCCTTGGCCAAAACGGCACCCGGCTTGGACTTGAGCGCGTTCTTCGCGAGGTTCACGATTTCGAGGAACGCGGCGCTGTCGGTCGCGGCGAGATCGGAAATGATTTTGCGATCAAGTTCGCACTTGGCGGCAATCAAACCTTCGATGAAACGGCTGTAAGTAATGCCAGCTTCGCGCGCGGCGGCGTTGATGCGCGCCTGCCAGAGATAGCGATAAACGCGCTTCTTCGTGCGGCGATCGCGGTAGGCGTATTGACGGCCGTGGTCAACGGCGTCGGACGCGTAGCGGTAAAGTTTGGAACGTTTGAGACGGAAGCCTTTGGCCGCCGTCAACATCCGTTTGCGACGTTTGCGGGAAGCGGGAGAATTGGTTACACGCATGGTAGTTAGTGGTTAAAAATTGAGTCGGTTAAATCAGCCGCGATGGCTGAACGGCATGCATTGCGTGATGCGATACATATCCGTTTTGTCCAGCACAGCGGCCTTGCCCAAACGACGGCGGCGCTTGGCGTTTTTGGTTTGTGCCAAGTGACGGCGACCCGCGCGGGCGCGCAGAACTTTGCCGGTGGCGGTGATCTTAAACCGCTTGGTAGCGGCTTTTTTGGTCTTGATGCCTTTGGGACGACGCATAATAAATTAGTTCTAAAAAAGGTCGCAAACTATACGCGGGTCGCGAATGGGTAGCAAGCGCAAATTAAAGTTGAAGCGGTTGTCCCCAATTCGGTTGGCTATTCCGGCGGCGGTAACTAATAATTCCGCCCACACGTCCTTGCTGATTCACACTCAATTCTGAAATATGAAACCCACTTTTCTCCGCCAACTGCTCTGTTTGCTGTTACTCAATGCGGGCTTGCACGCCGCTGAAACGACCGGCCAAAATTATTTCAACGTCCGCAGCTTTGGCGCAATCGGCGATGGCACGAACCTCGACAGCCCGGCGATTGATAAAGCCATTTCTGCCGCC
>CAILDU010000112.1 GCA_903833055.1 uncultured Verrucomicrobia subdivision 3 bacterium
ACCATCAAGCCGGGTTCTTATTCGTGGCCGGAACAGTGGACACGCGAGCCGTGATTTTGTAATTAAATAGCCATGCCGCCCGCTTCACCCAAGGCCGACAATCTGATTTTTGTCGATCCGTCGCCCATCGCGCGCCGGTTACTCTGGCATCTTTTTTCCATCGGCGTTCGTCGCGTCGAGCAGACCGACCACCACGAACGTTTTGAAAAACCCGGCGCGCATCTGTTCTGGGTGCAGTCCGGCGCGGGCGAATTGGAATACCGTTCCCGCCGTTTTCAACTTCGGCGCGGCGGCGAAGTCTGGCTGGTGGATATGAATTCCCCGCGCACCTACATTCCGCAGGCTGGCCGACATCTGGCCATCGCCGGTTTTCGCTTCGGCGGACCCGGCTTGGAATTTTGGCACGAAGAAATTCGCGATCTCGAAAACGCGGAATTTACTTTGGACGATTTACGTTTTGCCGCGCAAACCCAAAATGAATTACTCCGGCTAGTTCGCCGCAAACCCGTTGGCTGGGAATGGCAGGTGCACCTCGCCATCACGCATCTGCTCGGCAAATTGCTCATGTCGCGCGATTTGCTTACCTCGCCGCACGCCGAACTGCCGCCGCCCGTCGTGCGCGTGCTGAACGCCATCTCTGCCAATCCAGCGCGCGACTGGAAAGCACTCGAACTCGCGACCGTCGCCAAAATCAGTTACTCCGGCCTGCGCGCTTTGTTTCACACGCACGGGCAGGGGACGATTCATCAGCACATCCAGCGCGCGCGGCTCGATCAATCGCGGCTACTCCTCGCCGACAAACGGCTTTCCATCAAAGACGTTTCCGGCCAGCTCAATTTCTCCAGCGAATTTTACTTCAGCCATTTTTTCCGGCATAATACCGGCATGACGCCCACTGAATTTCGCCAGCATTTGAAAGGTTGATTTCTAACCGCAGAGAACGCAGAGAACACAAAAATGAAAATTTTTTCGATCCACCGCTTTGAAATTCTGTGCGCTCTTTGCGCTCTCTGCGGTTTAAACTCTTTCGCCCAAGAAACGGAAACTCAATTTCTCTCCGGCCACGGCAAGGACGACGCCGTGCCGTGGAAGTTTTTCTGCACGAGCGGCGCGAATTCCGGCTTCTGGACAAATCTCCCCGTGCCGTCGCAATGGGACGTGAAAGGTTTTGGGCATCTCACTTACCACAAAGACGCCACCAACGCGTTTGATGAACGTGGACTTTACGAACACGAGTTTTCAGTCCCGCAAAGCTGGTCAGGCAAAAGAATTTTTCTCGTATTCGACGGCGTGATGACGGACACGGATGCGAAGTTGAACGGACAGTCCGTCGGCGCAATTCATCAAGGCAGTTTCTACCGCTTCAAATACGAAGTGACCTCGCTCGTGAAATTTGGCGCGACCAACAAACTCGAAGTCACCGTCGCCAAACATTCCGCCAACAAATCCGTCAACGACGCCGAGCGCAACGCCGACTACTGGGTTTTCGGCGGCATTTTTCGTCCGGTTTATCTCGAAGCCGTGCCGTCACAATTTATCGAGCGCGTGGCGATTGACGCCAAGGCGGACGGAAGTTTTTCGGCGCAGGTTTTTCTGAATGGCGTTACGAACGCGGACGAAGTTGAAGCGCAAATCCAAACGCTCGACGGAAAAAATGTCGGCGAACCATTTCATAACGGAATTATTTTCGGCGGCGGTCGTCCTGACACGGCAAGTCTGAAATCTCAAATCGTTTCGCCAAAACTTTGGACTGCTGAAACGCCCAATCTTTACAATGCGATTTTCCGTTTGAAAAAAAATGGAAAAGTAATTCACGAAGTTTCGCAGCGTTTTGGTTTTCGCACGATGGAAGTGCGCGACGGCGATGGTCTTTACGTCAACGGCCACAAAATTATTTTGAAAGGCGCGGATCGCCATTCGTTCTGGCCGGATTCCGGGCGTTGCTTGAGCGAGACCGTGCATCGTCTCGACATCGCGACGATGAAGGATGCGAACATGAACGCCGTCCGCATGTCGCACTACCCGCCCGATGAACAGTTTCTCGATCTGTGCGACGAACTGGGCCTTTACGTTTTGGACGAACTCGCCGGCTGGCATCATTTTTACGACAACGACATCGGTCCGAAACTCGTTCGCGAAATGGTCGTGCGTGACGTGAACCATCCTTCCATTTTATTTTGGGACAATGGCAACGAAGGTGGTTTCAATCTCACGCTCGACAAATTTTTTGGCGAACTCGATCCGCAAAAACGCCGCGTGCTGCATCCGTGGGCGACGTTTGGTGGCGTGAATACGGCGCATTATCTCGCCTACGATAAAGCCGAAATCGCCTGCGGCGGCCAGAGTGTTTATTACTCCAACAATCAGGAGCTCGTCGCGACCAATGACCGTGCCAAATATATTTATTTGCCCACGGAATTCATGCACGGCCTTTACGACGGCGGCGCGGGCGCGGGCTTGGACGATTACTGGCGCATGATGACCGCGAGCAAAACGCTCGGCGGCGGTTTCATCTGGGCGCTGCTCGACGACGGCATTAAGCGACCTGACACCGGCGAAATTGACGTGGCGGGCAATCAAGCGCCGGATGGCATCGTCGGCCCGTATCGCCAGCGCGAAGGCAGTTATTATGCGATTAAAGAAATCTGGTCGCCGATTCAAGTCACGCGCACGAACGGCGGATTTGCGATTGAAAATCATTTTAGTTTCACTGACGCGAGCCAGTGCAAATTCACTTGGGAGTTCCGGCGGTTTCCGCAGCCGGGAGAAACAAATTCTGGATTTACCATTGTCAGCAGCGGCGTTTTGAAATCGCCCGCGATTCCGGCGGGCGGCAAAGGCGAAATAAAATTTGAACCGATTTCTCGCGCAGCCAGTGACGCGCTCGCGTTACGCGCAGAAGATCCGGCTGGCCGTGAATTGTTCACTTGGGTTTGGCCGTTAAAATCTGACGCTGCTTTCAGTCTGACGCACGAACCCGCCGCGCAGCACGCCATCGCAACGGAAACCAACGGCGTCATCGAAGTGAAATCCGGCGAGTTGACCGCGACCTTCAGCAAACAAACCGGCCTGCTCCTTGGCTTCCGGCGTGGCGCGCAAAATTTTTCACTGGCGAACGGCCCGCGCCTGGCGGTTGGTCGCGCGACGTTGCGGGAAATTCATTTTGACGAAGATGGGCCGGACGCAATTGTGTCCGCCAAATTTGACGGCAACTTGAAATCCATTTCGTGGCGCGTGAACGGCAACGGCTGGATTGATTGCAATTACGTTTACACCGCGCACGGCACGAACGATTTTCTCGGCGTCCTTTTTGATTATCCCGAAAGTTTGGTGCAGCACAAACGCTGGCTCGGCGACGGGCCGTATCGCGTTTGGCAAAATCGTTTGCGCGGCGTGACGCTCGGCGTTTGGGAAAATGATTACAACAACACGCTCACCGGCTTTCGCGACTGGATTTATCCCGAGTTCAAAGGCTTTTTTGCGAACGTGCGCTGGCTGCAACTCGACACGACGGAAGGACAAATTACCGTGCTGAATCGCAGCGCCGTGCCGTTCGTGCAAATGCTGACACCGGAATTTGCGCCGCCGAATCTCACCGGCAAAGCCTTTGCGCCCGTGCCGAAATGCGGCCTCGGTTTTCTCGATGCGATTCCGCCTATCGGCAGCAAATTCAAGGAAGCCAAGTTCGGCGGTCCGCAAGGCCAGCCGACTGTGGCGCACGGCGACTACTCCGGCGCGGTGAGTTTTTATTTCGGTAAACTGCCGTAAGTCGGAACTGATTTAACCGCAAAGAACGCAAGGAACGCAGAGGAAAAAGTTTTTCATATTCAGTTTACGTCGTGCAAATTTTTTGAAGTCATCATCTTGCTTTGAATTCTTTGTGTCCTCTGCGTTCTTTGCGGTTAAATGTCCGCGTTCCCTGCGGTTAATTTTTTGAGCGGAAGGAGTATTCGCCGGAGCCGGTGGCAAAAACCGCGCGGCCAGTTTCCATCCGCAAAAAAGTTGCGCCTTTAATTGGTGCAACCGCTTCACGAGATTTTGCGGGAATAAAAATCATGGCTGTCGTGTTCGGTGGAATGGTCGCGTTCAAAGTAAATTTTTCACCGTCGCGTTTCCAGTCGCTGACAATTTTTCCACGAATGGAATGGTAGCTTGCCTTCACCCACGTCACGTTGCCGACGGGCTGCGGCGCGATAACGATATGCTTGAAACCTGCGCTGCCATTGGCGTTCTGAATTCCTGTCAGGTCGTGATAAAACCATTCCTGAATCTGGCCGAGCATGAAATGATCCTGCGACGAGCCGCCGTCCCACGCCTCGGTCAAACTGGTTTTGCCTTTGGTGAGCTGCATGCCGTAGCCGGGTTTGTTGGTCTGGTTATTGATGTCAAAAATCACGTCGCTGCGCCCGCCGTCCGCGAGCGCGCGGAGCAAATAGCGGTAGCCGACATCGCCCGCCGTGAGCGCGTTGCCGCGCGACCGCACGTCGCGGACAATTGCGTCCACTACGCCCGCGCGGTTCGAGGTTTCACAAATATCGAAGACCAGCGGAATCGCGTTCCCGCACTGTGAATCGGTGGCGTAAAAATGATTCGTCGCGTCGTAAAATTTTTCGTTAAACGCGCCGCGAATTTTTTCCGCGAGCGCAGAAAAGTTTTTGGCATCGCCCGTTTTTCCGAGCAGCGTGGCGGCCTGCGCCATGATTTTTACATTCTCAAAATAAAACGCCGTGGCCGTGAGCGCGATGGGTGTGAGCTGCGAAACCCAGGGTTTTTTCGGGCCGATATCATACCAGTCGCCGAGGCCGTAGTTGACGATGTAATTGTCCGCGCGGCTGCCAAGATAGGCGAGGTAATTGGTCATCGCGTCGTAGTGCATGCGGAACAGGTTCACGTCGCCGTCGAATTCATATTGCTGCCACGGCACGAGGATGAATGTGCTGCTCCATTCCGGCGAATCACCAAACATTCCGCGCAAATGCGCCGGATCATTTTTGTCGCGGAACACGGTGTATTCCGGCGCGGTCGTCGGCACGAGACCGTTCGTGAGTTGCGAATCGGCGATGTCGTTAATCGTCTTGGTGAACAGTTGCGCGAGGTCGAAATCGTAGCGCAACGCCGGCCCGTTCAAGTGATCTTCTTCCAGCCAGCCGAGTTTTTCGCGATGCGGACAATCGGTCAGCAAACTCACCATATTATTCTGCTGCGACCAGCGGACGAGCGTGAACGTGCGGTTGAATAAATCGTTGGAACATTGAAATTCGCCAACAGAATCAGACGCAGAATGAATGACGATGCCGCCGAGCGAATTTATTTTTGGCAACTCGCCTTTGGTTGCCGCTGGCGTAAGGTGCGCCTGAAAATAACGGCAGCCAACGTAGAAAAATTTCGGCGACCACGTTTCCTCGCCGTTGGTCGCTTTCGTAAATTCGCACCAAAGCGCGCCGCGATGGCCCGCGCCCATGGAGCTTTGATTGATGCCGCCTTCGCCATCGAGAAGTTCCGACGGAAACAATTTTACTTTGCTGCCCGCCGCGCCGGTCACGGAAATAATTGGAACGTGCGCGGCATTTTGGCCGAGGTCGAAAACGATGTCACCATTCGTGAGCGAGTGCGAAGAAACGGCGTGGTGCGTTTCAAAAAATTTCACCGGCGGCGCGGCGCAGGACAGCCCACGCAATTCTCCGCCCGGTCCGTTGACGACCATTGCGGGCGACCATTTAGCATCGTCGAAATTAATTTTGTTCCAATTTTTCTGAGCCAGCCGCGCGTCAAAATCTTCGCCGCCGTAAATGGAATTGAACGTGATTGGCCCAGCCGTAGCGCGCCAGGTTTCGTCCGTATCAATCAATTCCACCGAGCCGTCGGCGTATTCGAGCCGGATTTGCGCGATGGCTTTTTGCGGGCCGAACGAGCCTTTGAATTTCGTGTAACGTCCGCCGCCGAGCACTTGATACATTCCATTGCCCAGCTCAATGCCCACGGCATTTTTCCCGGCTTTCAAATCCGCCGTGATGTCGTGCGTGTCGTAGAGGCAGGTCTGGTCATACTTCGTCCAGCCGGGCGAAAGAAAATCATCACCGACGCGTTTGCCGTTGAGTGTCATTTCGTATTCGCCGAGACCGCAGACGTTCACGAGCGCGCGCTTGAGTCCGGGCTTCACGACAAATTCGCGGCGCAGAAGCAGCGAGGGAATATTTGTGTCCGCCGCGCCAATCCAATTCGCGCCCGTCCAGTCCGCATCCAAAATTCCCATCGTCCATGTCGCCGGTTTGCTCCACGCGGAAACTTTTCCGTTTTCATCCCATACGCGCACTTTCCAGAAAACCTGTTCCGATGATTTTAATTTTCCGCCGGGAAACGGAATTTGAATTGTCTCGTCGGAATTCACCTTGCTGCTGTCCCACAAATCTCCATTGTCCGCCGCGAGATTTTTTGCGGACGACGCAGCGAGGATTTGATACGCGGTTTGCTTTTGTCCGCGCTCGTCGCCGTCGAGTTTCCAAAACAGGCGTGGGTTTGGCGAATCCACGCCGAGCGGATTCACCGCGTAATCACAGCGCAAATCCGTCGGTATCAATTCGGCGTGGGCGGAAATCGCGAGCGCAAACGCGGCGAGCAAAGTTAACAGCGACAATTTTTTCATGGTGGCTTTGATTGGTTCTATTTGGACAAATCTTGAAATGCGGGTTCCAGTCCGGCGGCATTTTTTATTGTTTCGGAAACCTGCGGGCCGTTATTCGTCCACATGTTGCCGGGACCGTTCGCGTTCTTTAGAAATTTTTCCGCCGGACACCAGTTGTCGCGCACGGTGATGCCGGACGAACCTTCGTCGAGATAAATATAAAACCAATGTTGCGGATCCGGCACGAACGGACTGGGCGTGATGTCGGCAATATAATTTTCCGCAACGACCGTGCCGGGTTGCGCGGACAAATTGTAAATGCCGCCGAGATCGCCAAGTCGCTGCCCGACATTGTGAACGCGGTTTGAAAAAATAAAATTATCGCGCAATGCGTTGGTCATTTTCGTCCAGCCCCAGCCGACACTGATGCCGGTGTAAGGCAAATTAAAAACTTCGTTGTGCGTGATGGCGATATTGCGCGCGTAGCCAATGCCGATACCGACGCAGCCCCAATCTTCATTGCCGCAGTCGGTGACGATGTTATTGGCGATGATTTCATGGGAGCAGATTTCGCGTTCGTCAGACGGATTGTAGGGAACGTGCGTTTCAACATTCGCGTCGGAAAATTTTCCAAGTTGGATACCGTTGCCGCCAATGTCGGTGAACGCGCAGCCTGAAATTAAATCGTCGTGCGTGCCGCTTTGAAAATCCAAGCCAGCGGACGCGAGATGTTCAAAGGTGCAATTTTCAAACGAAATGTGATTCGCATTTTTTACCGAAACCGCGCCGGGCGGACGGCCAATCCACGCGAGGTTGTCGAGACCTGGATGATAGCTTGTGCCGTGCGGCGAAAGTTTTTTGGCATCCAGCAAAAACATTCCTGCTTGCAACGGAACGTGGCCTTGCGCGGATGGGCGCAGCCACGTCGTGTGTGCGAACGTGATGCCTTTGAATTGAATGTTGGAAACCGGCTTATTGGGCGCACCTTCGATTTGCAGGAGCGTTTCAATCATCGGCGCAAAAACTTTTGCGCTGGTCATATCTTCACCAGCGCGCGGCCAGTAATAAATTTTGCCAGCGGACACATCTTCAAACCATTCGCCGGGCGAATCGAGAAACTCAATGGCGTTCGCCAGAAAAAAGGGCGCGGCGTAGTTGGAATTTACAATTATCGGTGGCCACGGATGGGTGAATTCCAGTCTGCTTTCAGGCTGCTTGAACGTGACGAGCGCATTGGTTTCTTTAATGCGAATGGAGTTCACGCGCAGCGCAGCAATTTCCCAGACTTGATCAATAATCATTTCGAGCCGCGCCGGATTTTTAATGCCGACGAGCGCTTCTGCTGGAATCGTCGCGACCTGATTCTTTTTATCCCACGCGATGAGGCGCGCGAGATTTTCGCCGTTCGGTTCGCGGGCGCGAATGGCTTTCGCGTCATTCACCCAAAGCTGGCGGAACTCCAAAGCGTGCCCGCCAGTTTTCGGCGCATCGGCCACCCAAATTTTTCCGCGCCCGCTTTCCGGCAGTCCGGAAATGTCCTTCGCCACTTGTTTCCAGCCGTTGATTTCCACGCCGCCGCTCAAGACCGGATGTTCGCCGGGCGCGGCTTCAATGCTGACTTCGTCCATTCGAATAATGAGCGGACGAGTCAGCGGATAAATTCCACCGCGCAAAATAATTCGCCGCCAATCGTTGCTTGCGGATTTTTGCGTGGTTTGCGCGTCTATGTTTTCTAGGGCGGCGGACAGCGTGGCGAACGGTTGGGATTGCGAACCGGAATTTTTGTCTGCGCCATCAGCGGCTATCCACACCGGGTCGGCGCGGGTGGCGACGGGGGCGACGAGCAGCAGCGCGCCCAATACGAATGCGGACAGAACCGCTAGTGATGACGAAGTTGTGCGCATGATGCCGAGGGCTGCGAGTAGTTTGCCGATGCGTGCGCCGTTGTAAATGCCGCGAATCAGTGCCGACCGCAGTTGGCATAATTCGCAAATGTTTTGGCCGTGTTCATATTACTCAAACGGATGGCGTGTGTTAGTGTTAAGCATCACCAGAATCTAATTGAATGAAAGCCATGTCCAATTCATCGCCGTGCCTGCGTTCCCGCAATATGCAAAAAAATAATTTTCAGCCTGCCGGTTCCCGCGCGTTCACCCTGATTGAGTTGCTGGTGGTCATCGCTATTATTGCCATCTTGGCGGCGATGTTGCTGCCGGCGCTGGCGTCGGCCAAGAAAAAGGCGCAGGGGATTTCTTGTCTGAATAACACCAAGCAGGTGGTGCTCGGCTGGATCATGTTCAGCGGGGATAATCAAGAGTATTTGATGAACAATGGTTCGGCTTACAATGGGAATCAAGGTGATTCATTTGTTCCGAGCAAGGGGGATGATGGTTATTTTATGGATTGGCAAAATAACAATGCCAACACTAACTCTGCAATGTTGGTTAGCACAAACAAAGGGGGGTCGGTTGCCCTGATGGCGGACTATATTAAGACGGCGGCGGTTTACAAATGCCCCGGCGATCAGTATCAGGCGGCGAATGGCGACCGGGTTAAAAGTATTTCAATGAATGCGTATATGGGTGGTTCTGGGACTAGTGTAGCGGGGGCTAATGGACGAAATTATTTTGCTGCCAGAAAAACTGCTGATTTAGGCTCGCCGGGGCCGTCCATGATTGTTGTTACGCTGGATGAGCATCCTGACTGGATGGATGACAGCATTTTTAATTTCACCCCGGGGGCGATAATAGGTGCGGAAGTGATGCGGGAGATGCCGGGAAATAATCATAGTGGTGCGGCCAGCTTATCGTTTGCGGATGGTCATTCGGAAATTCACAAATGGCTGGATGGGCGTGTCGCGACGCAGAAAGTGCTGAAGGTTCCTAATCCTCCTGGTCCTGGCAATTTTTCTCTAGGTGTCAGCGTTGACTATGACTGGTTCAATGACCGGATGCCTTACAAATAATTGATATTTTCATCAGATCCCCCCTTAGCTAACCCGTAATCCCTAAAACAATAGTCAGCCTGTCGAAAATTAGAACCTTAACCATTAAACTGGGATTTCCCATTTGGTTTGTAACCCACGAACGGCGTGGGTGGTTTTCGTGATTTTCTGCCTGCTCCCGGGATTTGCAAGACATTTTTCCAGTCCGCCCT
>CAILDU010000113.1 GCA_903833055.1 uncultured Verrucomicrobia subdivision 3 bacterium
AGGCAGTGCTGGCGGGTTAGCCGGAGCAGTGTCGGTCACAGGAACGACCGTAGCGGGTTCAGCAGCACTAGGCGGGTTAATCGTCCAAGCTTTGATACCGCCACCACCTGATCGAGCCGTGACGCGGCCAGCAATGTGCAGGCGGTCGGATTTTGCGAGACGTGCGAGATACGAACCACAGGCCGCTGACCAACCCAATAATCTTCCAGCTTCGCGCTCACACTTCGCACCATCGCCAGTGAGCCTACGTTCCAGTTCCGCAGCCGTGCCAGTCCACGGTTCGCGACACAACGAATTCCTGAAAAACTGCAGGTCGATTATTTCGAGCAGGCGGTCTTCGGGATTCAACTCGTTCAACTTTTCGACGATTTCTGGATTCTGATAAGCGCGGACACCGTAGCGTGAATCCGCTATATCGGCTGGTATCGTCCAGCTTTCGAGAAACGCCAGAAACGCCGGCAATTCACTCACCATCTTTTTCCAAAAGAGTTCGGCAAGCTCAGGTGTATCGGTCGGCATCGGTGTCGGCCTCTTCGCAACTTTTAACGCGATGATTTTATCGCGCACATCGTCGTCAAGGGGCGGCAGCACCATCAAGCGTTCCGGCACTTCGTTTAGCGAAATGCTCATACGCCAAATCGGCTGCAGCGTCAAAGCGTCGCGATGTTTCCCGTGGCAACTCTGATCCCTACTCGCGAGCAAAGACTTGATGTGTGCGGCGAAGTGACGGCGGGAGCGTATATCCACGCTTTCAGTTTCGTCTTCCATAACCAGATGCTCTCCGGCAAAAAGGTCGGCGTTAAAAGTCGTGCCGCCACTCATGACGCGATATGGCTTCACACTACGGCCACCAAATATTTCGGTGAGCAAATTTTGCGTCAGGCTTTTTCCTGAACCGTGCTCGCCCGCCATGGCCAGCAATTGACTCGCACGCCACCTACGCGCGCGAAACGAACTCATCGCCGTTTTTATCCAACCATAAAACCATGGACGCTGATCCAGCTCGCCGTCCACGAACATATTTTCAAAAAGTTTTTTCAGCACCGGCCATTCACCGGCCTTCGCTTTAATAAACTTCGGGCTGCTCGTAACCAACACGAGGCTTCCAGACATCGGATAAACGCCGGCATCAAATCCGGCTAACGAACCAACATACGCGACGTTCTGGCGGCTTTGAATGCGCATCAAACAATCATCGGCTTCACTGTTCGCCTCGCGTTCAGTGCGCTTCATATAACCGTAGTCGGCCGCGAAATTCTTCGCGCCCGTTTCGTTAACTTTAATCCAACCACCAGCAGCATCTTCGCGCCAGTAGCTCGCTTCGCGCCCATGATAATACACGGGCGGTAGGGGTAATTTTTCAAAAATTGCAGTCATATAAATAATTCCTTTCAGTTCACTTCGTTAACCAATTTCGTTTCCTCTTTCGCGAGGAATATCAATCGCTGACGCTTCTCGCCTCGCATCGCACTGGGCAGACGCGCAGGCTGGCTCGCCGTCAACATTTTCGGATCACATTTCAGCGCTGGTAAAATCAAGCGCAGGTCGTTCATCAATTCTTCGTCGGCCGGAAACTCAAACCAACCGTGCAGACTTTTACCGGCCGTGTCCACGACGGCCACCAACTTCAATCCGCATTCGCCGAGATAACGGAACACAGCACCGACTTCGTCACGCGTTAACAAATCGGATTCAACGACAAGGAAACGACGCGCCAACACATTTTCATTCGACCGCGACCACGAATTATTTTTAAACGTGGACGGGCAGAGGAACTGATGCGGTGCCCATTCACATTTCAGCCATTCGTTTACCGTGCGAAAGTTCGCGGCGTTCTCTGGCTTACCGGAGCTATCGCGTTCACCAATCCATACCACGTCATCGGGCTGGAATTTCCCCAGTAACAATCGCCAATGATTTTCTTCACTCACCTTCACATCAACCGGCGAGTCGTTCAGGATCTCGGCGTAAGGCCAACGATATTTTTTCAAAATCGAAGGCAGTGATTTTCGCGCCCTGAGCTGCATCCTCGACTTCAAGTCGCGTTCAGCGATTCGGGCACGTTCCTCGGCCGTTGGTTTACGCATTTCAAAACTAGCGTCACCGGTCGGATTTAAAATCGCTGCACGCAATTTCTTATTCGTCGCTTCCACGGCAGTTTTGCAACTTGCGTGCAGACAGTTCACGGTCGGCACATGGTCGAGGTAAACTACACAGTCTTTTCCACCATCCTTCGAGCTATGGGATTTTTTACCGGGACATTCGCAGTAGCCCATCGTCGGACTGGCCCACGCGATTTCTCCCAATACATTCGCGGCAATTTCCGTGGCCGTGCGCGGAGCAGTGTTGACCGGACTGCTGGCCGGATTAATTTCATTCGTCATAAATTTTTTAAGTTAATGACCGGCGAGCTCGCCCGCTTTTTTATTTTTCAGCAGGCGAGCTGACGGGTCGGTTGATTTATCCGTTCACCTCCTCGGGTTCCTCGGGCGTGCTGATTTCACACGCGCCGTCATCAATTTCTTCCGTGACATCGTAATCATCATCGGCAGCCAAAATCTCGGTGATGTTGTCGTAGCGCTTCCCGTTATACACGGCACCCGGCTCAATTTTCAGACAGGCGGGTTCATCCACGAAGGATTTCAAATTCACTGCGCCAGAATTTTCTTCCTCAGCAGCGAGGTCGCGATCCAACCATGATTTCGCGGCGATACTCCAAGCACTTTTGGGGTGCGTGTGCTTATGAAAGAGGCGGGTGAGCCTGCGCTTCTCGCCGTATTCGTTCAGCTTGGCGATCTCGAAAGTGAACTTGACCATCGGGCGCTTCCCGTATTTGGTTTCGATAACGCCCATGTCTTCAGCGGCGACGCACACGGCATCGACGTAAGGTGAAGCGGTCGGTTTCGTGCAATTTATTTTTCCCATAATTATCGTTCGGCGGAATTTTCGCAGGCCGGTCATCTTCAAAGACAACATCCGAAATATATTTATTTCGGCGGTTAATTCCACGGCCACTGCGATTCGGAAAAACCTTTTTCCGCGTCACGATACCTAATTCATACCACGGCTTTTTTGCTGCCGAGGCTGACGGGAAAATTTGTCACTGATCCTGACGAGTGGATTGGAAAATGCGGAAGACTCTCAAACCGATTGTAACGATTTCTGACGAATATTAGTTTTGACGTGGTTCCAAAAACTGGGTCAAAAACGAGCTTTGCTATTTTTTCTTTACGTCATTTTTTGCCTTGTGCTTGCGATAGCTGCGACTGCGGCGCTGGTTGTTGCCGAACCTTACCATTGCTCCGGCTGCATCCTCAGGTGACGGAGCCGTGCCACAATAAATCTGCGTGAGTCGCTGGTAATCCTCTCGACGCTGCAATAAATAAATCCACTTCAACGAAGCTTTCGTCTTTTTGCCGTATTCGTTCCCCCACTCATATTGCTGTCGCTTAAGATCTGTGAACACCATGCGCGCGAGTATTTGTTTTCGCGCAACGGTTCCGTTTACGAATTCAGTTCGGAGCGGGTTAGGAACTGTCGGCG
>CAILDU010000114.1 GCA_903833055.1 uncultured Verrucomicrobia subdivision 3 bacterium
TTCCCAGCTCCGGTCGGGCTTCGCCCTCCCTCCACTGGGAATGGACAAAGAAACAACGAAAACATAAACTCAAACCAGTGCTTGGACTAACACCCAACATGGTCCAGAAAGTCGAGCCCGGTCAGATTACGGTGACGACGCTGAACACGGGTGCTGGTAGCAACACGATTAACGTGGGCAGCCTGGCGCCGACATTGGCAGGCGGGATAGTGGACAACATCCAAGGTGCATTGATTATCCAAGGCAGTGGTAGTGATACGTTGAACGTGGATGACACGGGCAGCGAAGGGAACAAGACGGGCACCTTGACCTCGACGACGTTGACGGGCTTGGCGATGGGCGAGGCTGGAATTACTTACAGCGGCTTGTCCGTGTTGAACATTTCACTCGGCAGCGGTGATGACACGTTCACAATTAACAGCGTCACACCGACCACAGCCATGACGATTGATGCCGGTGCGGGAACGGACACGGCGATTCTTTCCTTCAACAGCAGCGTCACGATTGAAAGCCTCACGTTGCTGAACTTTGAAGACACCACGCTTTATGTGAATGGCGATTTCACCGGTCTGCTTGATGATTCGGGTCCGATTTCGACAGCGACCATTACGGGTTCGCTCACTAGCGGTAGCGAAATTGATGCGTCGGCCATCGGCACAATGACCATTGGCGGCGACTTGGCTGGCTTGCTCAACGTGACCGGCCTGCTGGACACCTTGACGGTGGACGGCGGCACGCCGGGCAAGATTATTGCAGTCGACATCAACGTTATCACGGTGCTAGCCGGTTACGGCAACAAAGTTTTGCAGGTCATCGAAGGCGGCATTGAACGTCAGATTCAGGCGACGCCTGTTGGAGGTGGCGAATTGGCGGACAACATCCACTTCGCTTTTGTGTATGACTCGGAAACGTCCAGTGATCCGCAACTGGCCATCCGCATCAGTGTCACCACGAACAGTGGCGGCGGTGGCGAACAGCTCGTGAATCCAATTACTGCGCGTTCCTTCAACTTGGTGTTGGCGGTCATCAACAGTTCTACGGCCAAGTTTAATTTGTCACGCGTTGATTCGTATCTCGGCGGCCAGACCGGCATCAGCAACATCGCGTTGCAAGGTGACTTGCTCATCAAGCTGACCGCTCCGGAATTGCAATTGTTCACCGACCTGACCACCACCAGCCTCGGTGGGGTGGTGTTGCCGGTGGACAGCATTACGGGCGTGGAAGTCAGTGGCAGATTGCCCATCGGCTTCATCAACGTCGCGGGTATCGAAGGACTGGCCTTCTCGGTGCTGACCACCGCGCTCGGCGTGCCGGTCGCGCTGCTCGGCAGCCTCGGTTCCGCGACCAATCCGCAAGTGCTCTGGAATTTGCTCGGCAGCAAAGCCGCGTTGAATCTCGCCACCGACGCCTTTGTAATTCCGTTCAATGAAACCGGCAGCGTGAAACTTTACGCGCATGACAACACCAGTCTGAATTTGCAACTGGTTATGACGCTGAACGACCAATTGAACGACAACGCGCCCATCACGGCCTATGTGCAGGTGGTTCCGAGCTTGGCGAAAAAATCAAATCCGTTGATCACGAATCTGGCTTTTGTTGGCAGCGGTGCAGCGGTCAACAGCTTGGTTTCCATCGCCAACCTCACCAGCACTGGTTCGCTTGGGAACATCACCGTGGGCGGCACGGCTGGCTTGGGCAATGTCACCGCGACCAGCATCTTCGGCAACATCAATGTAACCAGCGGCGGCATTTACGGAATCATCCAAACCACTGACGGCGATTTGGGTTCAGCGACGTTCGGAGCTGGCGACGCTATCAACGGTGTGACGACCATTTTCGCGCAAGGTGCGATTACCGGCCAAATCATCAGCCGTGGCAATTTGATTAGCTCGGTGAAAACTAATGGTGCATTCAGTGGCGTGATTGCTGCGCAGGGCAACATCGGTTTGCTATTGCAAGATGGCAGCGGCCAACCCGTGACGAATGCCGCTGGCGCACTTGTCCGGTATGGCGGCATCTCCATCAAGGGCAATGATAGCGGCAAAATTATTACGCTCGGCAATCTGCTCGGCGACGTGGCCATCGGCGGCACAATGACCGGACGCATCGCGGTGGCTGGTCAAGCCATCACCGGTCTGGTAGCAACCCGCTTCGGTATCATGGGCAACGTCACCATCAAGAGCTTTGCGGCGGGCGCGGCGATTGTCTCCGGCGGTCTGCTCGGCGATGTCGCAGGCAAGACCACGGTTTCACTTGGCAGCGCCAAAGGATTCTTGGCCGTTCACGGCGGCATCAACCTCGTAACCACCACGAAAATCGCCACGGCGAACGTGTTCAAAAATCTTGCCGCTGGCGCAAACCTGTCCGCCCTCAACGCGATTTTCACCGACGCATCAAATTTATTGACGTTCGACACCGGCGGCAATCTGGCGGGACTTGGCTTGATTGAAACCGATCTGGCCGGCCTCCACATCAGCGCCGGCAATCTCACGGGAACCACGCCCTGATTAACAATTGCCTTGTCAAACGAGGCGTGAAAATTTAGAAATCAACCACATGAAAAAAACGTTTTTATTTGCCACCACCGGCAGCGCCTTGTTGCTGGCTAATCAAGTCGGCGCGCAAACCAATACGCCTTCCGCCATCGAGACCAACTCCGTGGCTAGCAAGATGTATGTGAGCGGCGATGTCGGCGCGGCGTGGCAGCAAAACATTAATGCCCACGGCGGCAATGGCACCGTCAACTTCGACACTGGCGTGCGCGGCGACGTCACGTTCGGCTACAATTTTTGCGAAAACTTCGCCGCCGAACTGGAAACGGGCGTAATTGCCAACTCCATCAGCAGCATCGCCGGTAATACGCTTTCTTCATTCGGTGCGAGCGCGGACATTTATGAAATCCCGGTTTTGGTGAATGCCATTTACAAACTGCCGCTCAAGGGCGGTTGGACGCACTTCGTCGGCGTCGGCATCGGTGGCGCCGCCACTTATTTGACCGCCCAGAATGTTCCACTCTTCGGTTTTGGCAGTCATTCCAGTTACAGCTCCACGGATTTTACCTTTGCGTATCAGGCCGAGGCGGGATTTAAATATGCCATCAGCGAACACATTGATTTGGGTTTCGTTTACAAATTCACCGGCACGACCGACCACGGCTGGTCCGACAATGGTGTGACCTTCAATACGGACGGCACAATGACCCACGCCGTTCTCGCAACTTTCACTTGGAAGTTTTAATCAATTAAAACGCGGGGAAGTGAAGGTTCAATTCATTCCCACTCAATCGTTCCCGGCGGCTTGCTGGTGATGTCGAGCACGCAGCGATTTACGCCTTTCACCTCGTTGATGATGCGGCTCGCGAGTTTTTCTAGCAGGTCGTAAGGCAGTTTCACCCAATCCGCCGTCATGCCGTCCTGCGATTCCACCGCGCGAATCGCAATCGTGTATTCGTAAGTGCGTTCATCGCCCATCACGCCCACGCTCCGCACCGGCAGCAACACCGCGAAGCTCTGCCAAATCTTGTAATACAGTCCGCTCAATTTCATTTCCTCAACCACAATCGCATCGGCGTTCCGCAAAATCTCACAGCGCGCCGGTGTCACTTCGCCAAGGATCCGCACGGCCAAACCCGGTCCCGGAAACGGCTGCCGCCAGACAATTTCCTTCGGCACACCAAGTTCTTCGCCGAGCAAACGCACTTCGTCCTTGAACAAATTTTTCAGCGGTTCGACCAGTTGAAACTTCATGCCCTTTGGCAAACCACCGACGTTGTGATGCGATTTGATGAGCGCAGCGGGATTGCCGGCAATCGGCACGGACTCGATGACATCGGGATACAAAGTTCCCTGCGCGAGAAATTTTGCTTTACCCACGCGCTTCGTCGCCGACTGAAAAACATCAATGAATGTCTTACCGATAATTTTCCGTTTGCGCTCTGGATCGGTCACGCCCTTGAGTTTGCCGAGAAATAATTTCGCGGCATTTTCGTATCGCAACTTCACTTTGAAATTACGGCCAAAAACTTCCTGCACCACTTCCGCCTCCCGCGCGCGCAGCAAACCATTGTTCACAAAAATACAGGTGAGCTGGTCGCCAATCGCCTTGTGCAACAGCGCCGCCGCCACACTCGAATCCACGCCGCCACTCAAACCGAGCACGACATGTTCCTTGCCAACTTGCGCGCGAATTTCTTCAACCGCCTGCTCGATGTAATTCCGCATCGTCCAATTTTTGCCGCAGCCGCAAACGCCGTGGACAAAGTTGGTCAAAATTTCTTTGCCGCGCGGCGTGTGCACGACTTCCGGATGGAACTGCAAACCAAAAAACTTCTTCGCGCGATTCTCAATCGCCGCGTATTCGGAATTCTCCGTGACCGCAACCGCCTTGAATCCATTGGGGATTTTCGTCAGTTTGTCGCCGTGCGAATTCCACACCTGCAAGTTCGTCGGCAATTTTGAAAACAGCGCGCAGGATTTATCCTTGATGGTCAACGTGCCTTTACCGTATTCGCGCTTGAGACCTTTTTCCACTTTGCCGCCGAGAAATTGCGCGAGCAATTGCACGCCGAAACAAATGCCAAGCACCGGCACGCCGAGTTCAAAAATCGTCTTGTCCGGCAGCGGCGCGTCCGGCGCGTAAACGCTCGACGGCCCGCCCGACAAAATAATTCCGCGCGGCTTCATCGCCGCGATTTTCGCGGCGGAAGTTTTGTAGCTGACGATGGTGGAATAGACATTGCACTCGCGCACGCGCCGGGCGATGACCTGCGTGTATTGCGAGCCGAAATCGAGAATGACAATCTGTTCGTTCATATTGAAAACAAGGCTGAATTCTCTTTCGCCGGCGGGCGTTTTGCGAGCGAAAAATGTTTTTTACGCGCCGCGTCTCGGTTAAACCATGTCCGTCATGTTCGAGAAAAACCGTCGCTGGATCGCGCAACATCCTAATTGGACGTTGCCGCTCATCACTTTTGCCGTGCTGCTGCCGTTTCTGGCCAAGCCGTTCAACATTGATGATCCGCTGTTCATTTGGGTCGGCCATCAGGTGCAAGCGCACCCATTCAATCCATTTGGCTTCAACGTCGCTTGGGACATCACGGAACTTCCGATGTGGAAAATTACGGAGAACCCGCCGCTCGCCGGATACTTCATTGCGTTGTCGGCGGCCATTTTTGGTTGGAGTGAAGTGGCGCTACACTTCGCGTTTATACTTCCCGCCATCGCCGTAATTTTGGGAACGCATCGGCTGGCCGCGCGGCTCGGCGCAAATCCGTTGCTCGCCGCGCTGACAACTTTATTCGCGCCGGTGTTTCTGGTTTCCGCCACAACGGTGATGTGCGACGTATCCATGCTGGCATTTTGGATTTGGGCAATTGTGTTCTGGGTTGAAGGACAGGATAACTCTCGCAAACTTGCGCTCGCGGGACTGCTGATTGCACTCGCGGAAATGACGAAATATTTTGGCGTCTGCCTCGTGCCGTTGCTGGCGGCTTACAGTTTGGCCAACCGGCGTCCGCTGCGGCAGTGGGCGCAATTTCTGTTGCTACCATTGGTGATTCTCTGCGCCTACCAATACGTCACCGCATCCGCTTACGGATACAGTTTGCTCTACCGGGCGATGGATTACGCCACCTTTTCAAAAAGTGTTATCGGCTTTTCAAAAATCCAAAACGCTTTAATCGCGCTCGCGTTCGTAGGCGGCGGTATGGCCACGGCCGTTTTTCTTGCGCCGCAATGCTGGCGCAAACACGGAATCAAAATCTTGGTCGCGGCATTATTTTTGGTCGCCGGAATTTTATTTTTCGATGACGCATTATGGAATCGCTACAACTCGCTTCACGGCCTGACGCAAACATTTGTAAAACTCCAGATGATTTTTTGGGCGACCGGCGGTTCATTGCTGCTGATTTTGGCGTTGGTTGAAATCCGCCGCTGCCGCGATGCAAATTCGCTGCTGCTATTTTTCTGGATTGCCGGAACATTTTATTTCGCCGCGTGTTGCAATTGGACCGTCAACGCCCGTTCCATTTTACCCATGACGCCAGCGGTCGCAATTCTCGTCTCGCGCCAACTGCAAGCAAAACATTCTGCCGCACAAAATTTCTGGTCGGTCGGCATCGTTACAAGTCTCATCGTTGGTGGCGTGTTGACCATGCTGGTGGCGCGCGCGGATTTTTCCACCGCCTGCGCCGTGCGCCAATGCGCGCAAACCATCAGCGTCCGCTACGGTGGAAATTCAACGCCGTTGTGGTTTCAAGGCCATTGGGGATTTCAATTTTATCTGGCGCAAGCGGGCGGCGTGCCGTTGGATTTCAAACGCTCCATTTTGAAGCCCGGCGATCTGCTCGCCATTCCCGTCGGCAACACCAGCATTCAATTGCCCGATCAAAATCAGGCGACCTTGATTGACGTTGTGACTGTTCCAAATTCGGAACTGCTCACCACCTGGAGCCTCAATGCTGGCGCGGGTTTCTATGCCGTCGGTTACGGGCCGCTGCCCTTTGTTTTCGGGAAAGTTTCTCCGGAAATTGCAACCGTCTATGTCTGGAAAGCTCCGTCGGCAACCTGGTTTCAACCGTCGAAGTAATCAAACCATCGCCTGATTTTTTGGCGATGGATTAAAATTATTTTTTTGAATCCGCACCGCCGGTCGCCGGTTCCTTTGGCGGTTCTTCGCCGTAAAAACTCTTAAAACATTGCGGGCAGAGGCTGTGAGAAAACTGCGCTTCGGAATGCGCTGTGATGTAGCCTTCCAATTGCACCCAATTATTATTTTTGTCGCGGATGCTTTTGCAATGCGAGCAGATGGGCAAAATACCTTCGAGCATCCGGACGCGTAGCCGAAGTTGGCGGGTCTGTTTGCCGATGATGTGGGTCAGCGCCGCCAGCAGCAGCAATACAAAAAAACGGATTAGCGCCGCCGCCACTTCGTCTGCCGTATAAGGTTTTTCATCAAAGGCAAATTGGTGCGACAGCCGCGTCAATGACAGCCCCACCGCGCAAATCAACGCAAACGGCAGACTGCGATTCCACGCTGCCAGCATCAGCGGAAAAACAAAAATGAATGGAAATACTTTCAGCGGCATCAACTCCCAATCCACCGCTGCAAAAACTAGACACAGCAGCACGATGAACCACGCGCGGCTCCACAGTCCGCGCTCGAATGCTGGCAACTCCGTTTGATTGAAAGTGGGAAGCGGCATGATTTATTGTTTTACCACTTTGATTGCGCCCGCCGTCGCGTCATAAACAATTTTATAACCGAACGGCGCTTCGGGAAGTTTTCCGAGATAGTGCATTTCCACCATCTCGTTCAAATCTTTCGGCAGCCGTCCTTCGCCCGCCTGAAACTGCTGGATGGCTTGATTTACATAGGCCAAATCAATCTGCTTCTCCGAATATTTCTGCGCCTGCACCACCGCGCCGACATAATTCAGCGGCGCATCCACCAGGTTGGAAACCGTATTGGCCGACGTGCCCGGCTTGGAACTGTCGCCGCAACCGGCTGTTAAAATTAACGCGACCGGAAGGATGAAAAATAAATTAAATGTTTTCATGTCCGCAAATTACGCCTGTTCGCTTGAAAATGGAAACGTAATTTTTTATTTCGCTAAAGAATTTTCTTCACCAATTCCCGCGCCTGCCGGATTAAATTCAAATCTTCCGCCAGATTTCCAAATCGTAAATCAATCACGCCGCTCTGTTCCCGTCCGAGCAATTCACCCGGCCCGCGCAGTTTCAAATCCGCCTCCGCGATTTTGAAGCCGTCATTCGTCTCTTCCAAAATTTTCAAGCGCGCCAGCGCGTCCGCGTTTTGTGCGTCGGAAATCAAAATGCAAAAACTCTCGTGCGCGCCGCGCCCGATGCGCCCGCGCAATTGATGCAATTGCGCCAGCCCGAAATGCTCCGCATTTTCGATGAGCATCACCGTCGCGTTCGGCACATCCACGCCAACTTCAATTAATGACGTAGCGACGAGTGCCTTGATTTCATTGGCGCGAAACGCTGCCATAACTTTTTCTTTTTCCGCAGGCTTGATGCGTCCGTGTAGCAAACCGACTTTGAATCCGGTCAGCGCCTTTTCTACATTCGCAAATTCTTTCGTCACCGCCTTGATGTCCTTGTCCGTATCCACCACATCCACGCGCGGATAAACAATGTAAGCCTGTCGCCCACCGGAAATTTTCTCGCGGATGAAATCAAAAACCTTCGGCAATTTCACCGTCGCCCGCACAAAAGTTTTGATCGCACCGCGTCCGCCGGGCATTTCGTCAATCACTGAAACATCCAAGTCACCGTAAAGCGTCAGGCCGAGCGTGCGCGGAATCGGCGTCGCCGTCATCACGAGCAGATGCGGATAATTCCCTTTGCGGACAAGCGTTTCGCGCTGCGCCACGCCGAACTTGTGCTGCTCGTCAATGATCACAAGTCCGAGCATCGGCAAATCAAAACCCGCCGTGAACAAAGCGTGTGTCCCGATGAACAAGGTTGAAGGTTGGCGGTTGAAAGTTGAAAGTTTGCCGCGCGCCACGCTGGTCGTTGTCGGCTGAAATGTTTTCCGACTGCCGGTTTGCAACTCAATTTTAATTCCGAGCGGTTCAAACCATTTTGAAAAATTCCGAAAATGTTGTTCCGCCAAAATTTCCGTCGGCGCCATCAGCGCGACATTGAATCCGCTTTCAATCGCCATCAACGCGCTGCACGCCGCGACCGCAGTTTTTCCCGAACCCACATCGCCTTGCAACAGCCGCCGCATCGGATGTTTTCCACCCATGTCCGCGCGGATTTCTTTGAGCACATTCGCCTGTGCCGCTGTAAGTTTGAAACCGAGTTGCGCGAGAAACGGTTTCATCAAACGATTGTCACCACTGCACGGAAGTGCTTTCGACAATGCCTCAAACTTTTTCCGGCGCGATTGGATTTGGAATTGTAGCGCCACAAATTCATCCAACGCCAGCCGTTGCCGCGCGATTTCCACATCCGTCAATTCTTCGGGAAAATGGATCATGCGAATGGCGTTCGAGCGCGCCGGAAGCAAGGTTGCAAGTTGCAGGTTAAAGGTTGAAGGTTCTTTGCGCGCAGTTGCCACAGTTTTTTCAACCTTCAACTTGGAACCTTCAACTTGCAACTGACTCCACTCCGGCTCGGCGACTTCGTTTTCAAATTTTTCCAGCGCGCGCCAGACGAGCGTCCGCATCACGCGCGCGGTCAAACCCTCTGTCAGCGGATGCACCGGCACGATGCGGTTGACGTGCACAAACTCATCGTCGCCCGGCTCGACCAGTTCCGTTTCAGGATGCGTGAACGTGCGCGGTTTTTTGGCGTTGTCCAGTTTGCCAAAAATCAGAAACTCGCGCCCGACCGCATACCAGTCCGGCATCCACGGCTGCGCCTGCCACCAGCGGCAATGCAAATTCGCCGTGCCGTCGTCGAACACGCATTCGAACATCGCGCGCGTGCCTTTTTTGAAACGCTTGATGCCGGCGGCAATAATTTTTCCACGCACCGTCGCCGGTTCATCCGGTTTCAAATCGCGGATGGAAAGAAATTTCCGGCGATCTTCGTAACGGCGCGGCTTGTGCAGCAACAAATCTTCGACCGTTAAAATGTTCAATCGTGCCAACAGTTTCGCGCGCTCCTCGCCCACGCCCCAAACGGAAGCGACGGGCGCGGCGAGCGGCGAAACAGTTTTTTCCACAGGCGCGTTCACTGATAATGCGGCGGCTTGGCGTTGTTGGATTTGATGCGTTCGAGTTCCAGCGATTCCATCGCGTGCGACTGGCGATGGACTTCTTTTTTCAATCGCTCCAGCAATTTGCCCTGCTCGATGACGACGCCGTTCAACTGCTCGACCTGATGTTCGAGGTGCGCGAGGCTGGCTTCCAGTTTTTCGGTGCGTCGGGAATTTTCGTCGGCCATGAAAACATTTTGCCCGCGCCGCCGCCGGAAGTCGAGGCGGTGAATTACTTCTGATTGCACCGCGAGCCAAACTGCGAAACAATTCCTGCGCAAAATGCCGCGCAAAATTCCAGTTCAAAAACCCGCCGACAACGTGATGATTCTCGGCGTCGGCTCGTTCGCGCACAGTCTCGGCGGCGCGCTCGCGGATGCGGGCGCGAACGTCACGACGTATTTGACGCGTAATTACGGGCACTTTTCGCCGTCGCTCGTCGGTAAAACTTTTTCGCGCGACACATTTCCAAGTCCGGTTCCGCTGGTTCGCGAAAACAAAATTGAGGTTGTAATTCCGCAATCAATTGACTGGGCGATGCAACCGTGGGCGAACGACCTGATTAAATCTGGCGTCGGCATTTTTTCTCCGACTGGCGAAGCCATGCGGATTGAGCGCGAACGCGACTTTGCGCGTGAGCTGTGCGCGAAATATAAAATTCCATTTCCAAAATCATTCGTCGCGTCGAATCGCATTGAAGCCGAAAAAATTCTCGCAAAAAATCCGCAGCCGTTCGTCATTAAGAATCCGCTTTGCTCGCCGACGAGTCCAATTCACACGATTTTATGCGAGACGGTCGCGGACACGCGCGCGTGGCTGCGGAATGTGAATTATGCCGAGGGCGTTTTTCTCCAAGAATATTTGGGTCGCGCCGAGGCCGGGCACATCGCGCTGGTCAGCGGTGGTGAAATTTATTCGCTCGTCACCAATCAGGAATATAAATACGCGCACAACGGCAATCTCGGCATCGTCGCCGGCGCGCCGCTGGGTGGACTCGTCGAGCGCGATGAAAAAGATAAATACGGACTCGCGCGCGAATTGATTCATCCGCTGAAACCGTGGCTGCGCGCGGTGAATTATCATGGGCCGCTGCAAGTGACGGCGATCAAACGCGGCGGCAAATGGCACGTCATCGAATACAACATCCGCATCGGCGTCACGTCCGGCCCGATGATTTTGCGGATGCTGAAAAATCCGGCGGAAATTATTTTGGCAACCGCGCGGAATGAAAAATTAAAATTATCATTCACCGAAAAAATAAATTTTGGTTGTTCGCTCACGCTGGCGGGCTACGGCTATCCGTTCACGCAAGTGCGCGGGCCGCAGTTGCCGCTGGAAGTGGATGGCAAATTCGACTGTGACGTGTGGTGGAACGAAGTCGCGCGCGGCGCGGACGGAAATTTGATTTCCACCGGCCATCGTATCGCGGACGTGATTGCGCTCGCGCCAAATTTGAAAACCGCGATTGCGAAAGCCTACGCGAACATTCGTAAAATCCGCGTCGTCGGCAGTTATTTCCGCACGGATGTCGGCCAAAGTTTGTGGCCGCCGGGAAATGTTTGACACGGATCGCACGGATTTTCACAGATTGCCGAAGCGAATTTTTCATCCGTGCTAATCTGTGAAATCCGTGTCTGATTTTTCGTGTGTTTAGCGTGGTTCGCGGTAAAACTTTTTGTTGTCCGATGAAATTAGATTCTGAAAATTTTCCGTTGCGGCCGGCGTGGACCGAGATTGACCTCGGCAAACTGCGCCGCAATCTGCAATTGATTCGCGGCGATTTGCCGAAGAGGGTTCGCTTGATGGCGGTCGTGAAGGACGAGGCTTATGGTCACGGCGCGCTCGACGTGGCGCGCGTCGCGATCGAGGAAGGCGCGTGGGGTTTTGGCTTGAGCACGCTCGAAGAGGCGATGCACCTGCGCGAAGGCGGCATCACCGCGCCGTTGCTGCTGCTCGGCGAACGGCAGGAGGCCGAACTCGAATGGTGCGTCGCGCATGATTTAACCGTGTGTGTCAATGAGCCGCACGCCGTCCGCAAGCTGGCAAAAATCGCAGCGGAGTTTGGCAAGTGCGTTCCGGTGCACGTCAAAATCCACACGGGCATGAGCCGTTACGGCGTGCGCTGGGACGAGGCGCTGCCGCTCATCGAAAAAATTCTCGCGGAAAAATCATTGTCGCTCGAAGGCGTGATGACGCATTTCTCGCAATCGGATGAAACGGATAAAACCTTTGCCAGTATTCAGTTTTCGCGCTTTCAGGAAATTTTAACTGCGTTGGATCAAAAGAAAATTTCTGTAAAATTGCGCCACGCTTGCAACAGCGGCGGCTTTCTGGATTTGCCAAATGCGCATCTCGACATGGTGCGCGTTGGTATTTTGCTCTACGGCGTTTTTCCGTCGCAAGTTTGCCGGACAATTCCCGGCATCGAGCCGGTGATGTCGGTGAAAGCAAAAATCGCGGCGATTCAGAAATTGAAGGTCGGCGAAGTTGTCGGCTACGGGATGCGCTACACGGCGAAGACGGAACGGCGTATTGCGATTCTGCCGATTGGTTACGGCGACGGTTTTCCGCGTGTGCGCAATGAAGGTTGCGCGCTCATTCACGGACAGCGCGCACCGCTCATCGGCGGTATCGCGATGGACGCGTTGATGGTGGACATCACGGACATTCCGCAGGCGCAGATGTGGGACGAAGCGGTCTTGATGGGCAAGCAGGGCGCCGACGAAATCACCGTGCGCGACATTGCGACTCTGAAAAAATCCGTGACTTACGATGTGCTGACAAACTGGCGATTGCGGCTGCGGCGCAAGTCGGTGAACGGAAAACAAGGCGAGACACGGATTTCACGAATTGGCACGGATTCAACCGAGGCTGAACCAATCCGTGTTAATCCGTGAAATCCGTGTCAAAGTTTTTCCCATGAAACTCCTCTTCTCCGAACAGAATTCTGACTACGACAACTACCAGTTTCCGTATGCGATCTGGGCGCTGCCGGAAGATGGCGAGACGCCAGCGGACATTTTCAACGCCGGATTTTTGCCGTCGTCGCGCAATTTGGATCGATTTTATTTGTGCCGCCAGGTGCGTGTCAATTTGGCGAAGTTCAAGCCGTCGTCCGAAAATCGCCGCATCATTCGCAAGGGCGCAGGCATCGAGGTTAAGTTGGTGGCGCGCGATAAATTTGATTACACGCCGGAGCGACGCACATTTTTTAAGACCTACGCAGACATCAAATTTGGCAAGGACGTAATGAGTTACGAGCGATTGGATGCGCTGTTTGACTCGCCGATTATTTCACACTTACTTGTGTTCACCGATGCGGAAACGAAAAAGGAAATCGGCGTGGCGACGTTGTATCTCGAAGGCAAATCGCTCGCATTTTACTATTACGCGTTTTACGACCTGAATTATTACGCGCGCAATTTGGGTATGTTCATGATGACTTCGGCGGTGGCGCTGTTCGCGGAGCGTGGCGCAAAAAATCTTTATCTCGGAACCTGTTACTCGGACAGCGCACTTTACAAGACGCAGTTTGCGGGTGCGGAATTTTTCAATGGCTTTCGCTGGTCGGACAATTTGAAGGAATTAAAATTCATCCTAAATCGCGACGCGAAAGATTTGCGCCAGCATTTGCTCGAGACCGAGGCTTACCGCGACGAATTTTACAAGGGCGACCTGGCGAAGATTACCGACGTCAGCGCGTTCCGCGTGAAACTTTGATGGACGCCGGCATCTATCGCGCGCTGGCAGATTTGGTGCTCGTCACGCACATCGTGTTTGTTGCTTTTGTTGTGGTGAGTCTGCCTATGATTTGGTGTGGCGGATTCTGCGGCTGGAAGTGGATTCGCAATCCGTGGTTTCGCGCGCTACATCTGGCCGCCATCGGACTCGTCGTCGCGCAGGTGTGGCTGGGCGTGGTCTGTCCGCTGACCACGTTGGAAATGAGTCTCCGTGAAAAGGCTGGTGATGCGACCTATCAAAATACTTTCATCGCACACTGGCTGCAGCAGTTGCTTTATTACGACGCGCCACCGTGGATGTTTGTGGCGGGCTACACTTTGTTTGGTCTGGCGGTGGCCGGGAGTTGGTGGAAGTTCCGGCCACGATCGTTTCGGAAGCGGCCAAATTAATTTACGGTTGCGATTTGCGTTCCACCTCGGCGGTGAACATTGGTTGTTCGTTGGTTGCGGCGGCATATTTATTCGCCATCCACCAGCCCGCGAGCGCCATCGCTGCGCCCGCCAGCAAGTCCACGAAATAATGGAAGCGCAGATACATCGTGGAAAACCAAAGCACGACGCAGGGCAGCAAATAACACCAGAAACGGCGGCGACCGTGTTGCCAGTCGAACAGCAGCAGATACAACGAAGCCGCGAGATGCACGCTCGGAAAAACATCCACGGCATTGCTGCCGGCGTTCACCGGCGCCAGCACCCGATCGAGCAGCCACGGCCCGTGCAGCGGCGTGGCAAATGTCATCCAGCGCCACGGCCCACCTGCGGGCATCACCGTATAGCTCATGAACGCAAATCCATACACCGTGAATAAACCGACGATGCACTTGCGAAATAATCTTAAATCTCGAATGCAATAAACCGCTGGTCCCGCGACGAGGTAATAAAAGAAAAATAAATAACCCGCCATCGCCACGTCTTCCGCCCACGGACGCAACCAATGTTCCCAAGCCACGGCGGGCGTTTCGCCGAGCAAGGCGTGATCCCAGCCGAGCAGTAGTGTGTCCACTTTCCCATTGCCCAAAAGCGGAATCGCCACGCCCATTGCGTAAAACGAAATGCCCATCGCGCTCGGATAAAACAACAGCCGCACGCGCCATCGCCACGGCGTCAGATTATTTTCCGCCCAGAAAAAGACGGCGCCGCTCGCGAGCACACAGCCGAAAAATAAAAATGACCACGGTCGCGCCGCGCCGCCGTGAACGAACAGCCGCAAGCCGGTCAGCAAAAGAAACGTGCCGAAAATCCATTCGTGTGGCAGCACGGCGCGCAGCTTTGTGCGCCAAGTGTTTTTATCGGCCATGAAGTGTGAATTATTTGCTGCCCGGTTTGACGGCGGGAATTTTAGCGAGATCCGGTGGAAGATTGCTCGGGTCAAACGTCTCAACTTGCAATGAAATCAAGCTGACGAACGGTATTCCGAAATTTACTACGCCGTTGGAACGATCCACCACCATCGCCACGCCGACGACATTGCCACCGTGCGCGCGGACGATGTCCAAGGTTTCCTGCACGCGTCCGCCTTTCGTGACGACATCTTCCACGACGAGAATTTTTTCGCCCGCTGCAATTTTGAAACCGCGCCGCAAAACGAGTTTGCCTTCCTCTTTTTCCACAAAAATAAATCGCAAACCAAGCTGCCGCGCGACTTCCTGACCGATGACCAGTCCGCCCATCGCGGGCGCGACGACAGTGACCGCGCCGAGCGGTTTTAATTTTTCCGCGAGCGCTGCGCCGAGTTTTTCCACGACCGGCATTTGCTGGAGCGCCAGCGCGCATTGGAAAAACTGGCGGCTGTGCAA
>CAILDU010000115.1 GCA_903833055.1 uncultured Verrucomicrobia subdivision 3 bacterium
GAATCTTGTCTTCCGTCGTATACCGTTTGCCTTTCATCGTCTGGTCCTTTCTTGTGGCCCAGACTAACACATCAACTGGCCTGAAAAAGCCGAGTCACATCACCGGTGTTCGCCTCATACAACCGTATTCGCCGGGAAAAATTCCCGTGGTGTTCGTGCACGGCACGGCGAGCAGTCCGGTGTGGTGGGCGGAAATGTGCAATACGCTGCGCGCCGATCCGGTCATCCGCGAGCGTTATCAATTTTGGATGTTCAATTATGCGAGCGGAAAGCCCATCACGATTTCGGCGGGAATTTTGCGGAACGAATTGACGGACATCGTCAAGTCGCTCGACCCGGATGGTAAAGATGCTGCGCTACAAAAGATGGTCGTCATTGGCCACAGCCAAGGCGGCTTGCTCGCGAAGCTCACGGCGACGGATACCGGCGATAAACTGTGGCGACTGGTTTCGCAGACGAACATTGATGAGTTGCCGATTGACGTGCCGACGCGGGAATTGTTGCGGACGAATTTTTTCTTCAAGCCGCTGCCGTGCGTGGCGCGCGTCATTTTCATCGCCACGCCGCATCGCGGCAGTTATCAGAACACGCACTTTGTCCAAAAGTTTTTGAACCGCTTTATCAAGATGCCCGGCGAATTGATGGATGATTTTGCCAGACTCGTGAAAATCAAGGACACGGTGCAACTGCCGCCATCGGTGCGCGACCGCGTGCCTTCCAGCTTGAACGGCATGGCGACGGACAATCCGTTCATGCTGACGCTGGCGGACATTCCGGTCGGCTCCGGCGTTAAATGTAATTCCATCATCGCCATCAACAGTAACGTTCAACCACCGCAAGGCGAAGATGGCGTGGTGAAATACACGAGCGCCCATGTGGCTTATGCGGAATCGGAATTCATTGTGCGGAGCGGGCATTCGTGTCAGGGCAATCCGTTGACGATTGAAGAAGTGCGCCGCATACTGCTGCAAAGTTTGAACGAAACCAAATCGGCGAAGTAAGCCGTAGAAATTTATTTAATGAAACCAAGCTGGCTAAATTTTTCTTTGTTGGGTGCAATCGTTTTAAGTGTGGCCGGAATTTCTCCGGCGCTGGCAATTGACGAGGAGACGAATGCGGCGGTGATTAAAACTTCGCCGTTTGCGCCGACCATTCCGAATACCAATGCCGCACCCGCGAATGCGCCCGCCGGCATGGTGTGGATTCCCGGCGGCGAATTTTCCATGGGCTGTCTCGCGCCGAACGATGGCATTTGCACGCGCGCCACGATGAGCGCCGTGACTGATTCGCAGCCCATCCACCGCGTTTATGTGGATGGTTTTTGGATGGACAAAACGGATGTGACCAACGACAAGTTTGAAGAATTTGTCAAGGCGACCGGCTACAAAACCATTGCCGAAATCGCGCCGACGCAAGAACAGTTTCCCACCGCGCCGCCGGAAAATCTCGTGGCCGGTTCCACCGTGTTCACGCCCACGACGAACGCCGTCGCGCTCGATGATTATTTTCAATGGTGGCGTTATGTGCACGGCGCGAACTGGCGTCATCCCACCGGCCCGGATAGCGACATTAAGGGCAAAGGCAATTATCCCGTCGTGCAAGTCGCCTATGCGGACGCGGTGGCTTATGCGAAGTGGGCGAAAAAAAGATTGCCCACGGAAGCGGAATGGGAATTTGCCGGACGCGGTGGCTTGACTGGCAAAACTTATTTTTGGGGCGATGAGTTCAAGCCCGGCGGCAAGCATATGGCGAACACCTATCAGGGAGAATTTCCGATGAACGATACGGGCGCGGATGGCTTCGCGGGACTCGCGCCGGTCGCTCAATTTCCGCCGAACGGCTACGGCCTTTACGACATGGCGGGCAACGTGTGGCAATGGTGCAGCGATTGGTATCGCCCGGATTATTATGCGCGGCTCAAACTCGCGGGCGTCGCCGTCGCGCGCAATCCGCAAGGCCCGACCACCAGCTACAATCCCGGCGACGATCAGCCGCAGCGCGTGCATCGTGGCGGTTCCTTTTTGTGCACGGATCAATATTGCACACGTTACATGATGGGCACACGCGGCAAAGGCGATGTGGACACCGGCAGCAATCACGTCGGCTTCCGTTGCGTGCAGGATAAATAATTTTGCAATTTCAAAATCAACATCCTGACTGCAACCGGCCATTGCCGGACGCGACGTTGGTCGCTTGTCTGGACTGTGATTTGTTGCAACGCATCCCGGAAGTTCCGGCGGGCGCATCCGTGCGCTGTCCGCGCTGCAACAAGGAACTGTGGCGGCACAAACCGGATTCTTACAACCGCACGTTCGCACTGACGGTTGCGGCGCTGGTGCTTTACCTCATCGCGAACACCGTGCCGATGCTCGGACTGCACGCGGTCGGACGCGAGGCGTTCACCACCGTGGTCGGCGGTGCGCAACAACTGTGGCATGACGGACAGGAACTCGTCGCCATGCTCGTGCTGTTCGCCGCCGTCATTTCACCCGCGCTGCAAATCGGTTTTCTGCTGGCAATTTTAATTGGCTGTCGGCGTGAGCGTCCGCCGTTCTGGGTCGGTTTGCTGCTGCGCCATCTGGAATTCACGCGGACGTGGAGCATGATTGAAGTGATGCTGCTCGGCGTGCTCGTGGCGCTGACGAAAATTGCCGATTACGCCCATGTCATTTTAGGCACGGCACTGTTTGCGCTGTTCGCGTTAGTGTTTTTGCTCGCGGCGATTCAATCCACTTTTGATCCGCGCGAAGTGTGGGAACGCGTCGAGTGGGCGGAAACGGAAGCGCTGCCACCGGCCAATAAAAAATCCAGCGCGGAGGTCGTGTCGTGAGCGCGCTGAATCCAACCGCGCTGGAGCAGGGGTTGCAAAGCTGTCACGGCTGCGGCTTGCTTTCACGTCCAGCCGACGGCGCGGAGGAAGGTCGCTGTCCGCGTTGCGATGAGGATTTGCATTTTCGTAAGCCGAAAAGTCTGGAGCGCACGCTGGCTTATTTGATGGCGGCGGCGGCGTGTTACATTCCCGCCAACTTGCTGCCGGTGATGATTACCAACACGTCCAAAGGGAGCGAATCGGACACTATCATGCAAGGCGTGGTGTTGCTGTGGTCGCCAACCGGCTGGCCGCTGTCAATCATCGTGCTGTTCGCGAGCATCATGATTCCGAGCGCAAAAATTCTCGCGTTGCTCTATCTCGTTATCAGCGTGAAGCGCGGCTCGATCAAAAATAATTCGCAGCGCGTGCGGCTGTATCGCATGGTGGAAATCATCGGGCGCTGGAGCATGGTGGATGTGTTCGTGGATACGTTCACGGTGGCGCTCATCCAATTGCAACCGCTCATGTCCGTCGAGCCGGGACCGGGATTATTATTCTTTGCGGCGGTGGTGGTGCTGACTATGCTGGCGGTCGAATCATTCGATCCGCGATTGATTTGGGATTCCGCCAACGCGCAAGAAATTCAAGACGAGGTGCCAAATGCCTGACAACGAAAAAACATTTCCAAAAGTTACCGAAGCCAAGACCGTTCCGAAAAAGCGCACGCGCCTTTCGCTGGTGTGGGTCATTCCGATTGTCGCGGCGGCGGCGGGCGTGTGGATTGCGGTCACCAAAAATCATGGAGCAGGGGCCAGAGATCACCATTATTTTCCAATCAGCGGATGGCTTGGAAGCGAACAAGACCAAGATTAATTACGACGGATTGAACGTCGGCATGATTACGGCCATCCGCATGATGGAAGATCACAAGCGGGTCATCGCCACGGCGCAGATGAATCCCAAGGCGAAAGATTTTCTCGTCAAGGATACGCAATTCTGGGTCGTGAAGCCGCGCATGTCCGGCTTGAACATCAGTGGCCTCGGCACATTGATTTCCGGTTACTACATCGGTGTGCAACTCGGCCAGTCGAAGGAAAGCGAACACAGTTTCACCGCGCTCGAATCGCCCCCGTTGAACAGCGATGTCCCTGGAAGATTGTTTACATTGAAAACCGCCGAACTGGGTTCGCTCGGCGAAGGCACGCCGATTTTTTTCCGCAAATTACCCGCCGGTCAGGTGGTTTCCTACGAACTCGACAAGGGTGGAAAATTTCTGAACGTGAAAATTTTTATTCAGGCGCCTTACGATCAATACGTCAATCCCGACACGCGCTTCTGGTCGGCGAGCGGAGTTGAACTCTCGCTGTCCGCGAGCGGATTGCACGTCCAGACGGAATCGCTCATGTCCATTCTGGCCGGTGGCATCGCCTTCGAAACGCCCGCGAGCGATGCGCCGTTGCCGCCCGCTGATGGCGGCACGACGTTTAATTTATTTGGCGACCGCGCCGAAGCTTTTCGTCCGCCACCGCACACGCCGCACACCTATTTGATTGTCTTCAAACAATCCGTGCGCGGCCTAGAAGTCGGCGCGCCGGTGATTATAAACGGCGTTCCCATTGGTGAAGTTACGGCCATCAATCCGCAGTTCGACGCGCAGAAAATTGAATTCACCGTGCCCGTCACTATCACGATTGATGCCGCGCGCTACGGCGTTCGTTTTCTCAATTTGCCTGCGGGCGAAGATGCCGTCGCCAGCAACCAGCGCGTTATGGATGCGATGGTTGCGCATGGTCTGCGTGCCCAGTTGAAAACCGGCAGCCTTATCAGCGGCGCGCTGTATGTGGCGATTGATTTGCATCCCGACGCGACGCCCGCGACTTTGGATTGGTCGCAAAACCCGGTGCAGTTGCCCGCGATGCCCGGCCAGATTGAAGCGGTCGAGGACACTGCGCTCAACCTGATGAAGTCGCTCGACACCACACTTGGTAGCGTGCGCGGCACACTCACCAACGCGGACAAAGTGCTTGGCGACGCCGGCACATTCATCGCGCCCAACTCGATGTTTAATTCCCAACTCGACAATTTGCTCAAGCAGGGCGGCAGCGCGGCGCAAGCCTTGCGTGTGCTGGCCGATTATCTCGAACGTCATCCCGAAGCGCTCATCCACGGCAAAACCGGAGAAGCCAAACCATGAAAAACTATTTTAATAATTTAATTTTAATTTCCGCCGTCGCCGCCACCGCTATTTTTGCTGCTGGCTGCACATCCGCGCCGTCGAAATTTTACACGCTGAATTCCGCCGCCGTCGGCGACGGCAAGTCGCAGGCGGACTACGCCGTGCTTATCGGGCCGGTCGCCATTCCGTCGGAAGTGGACCGTCCGCAGTTCACCACCCAAGTCACGCGCAACACCGTGGCCGTTGACGAATTCAATCGCTGGGCGGAACCCCTCAACGAAGGCATCGGTCGCGTCTTGGCCGCCGATTTGGCGACGCTGCTCGGCACGCCGCGCGTGTCCGCCGTGCCGCTCGCCAATTTTAATCCCGCCTATCTCGTCACGATTGATATCCAAAAATTCACGTCCAATCCCGGCAAGTTGGTGCGGATTGACGCGCTGTGGGTGGTTCACAAAACCGTTGGCAATGTTTCGCTTTCCGGTCATGCGGTCGTAAGTGAGCCGGTGGCAGACAGCAGCTTCGACGCGCTCGCCGCCGCGCACAGCCGCTCGCTCGCGAAGGTCAGCAGCGACATCGCCGCCGCCATTCGCACCGACGTGAAGCCGTAATTTTAGTCGCGCCGGATTTCAAAACTGTTCCGGCGGTTTACAGGTAAACTGGAATTTATTTTTCCGCCGTCGGCAAATTCTTGTTCGCAGTTTTCTTTTCTGCCAGACTGCGGCCATGCTTGAAAATTCCATCCGCCGCACGCCGCGTCCGCAGGACTTGATCGGAATGTCCACGTCGGAATTGCGCGGCACCTTTTCCATTTCCAATCTGTTTGTGCCGGGCGAAATCACTGGTCATTTCACCGACCTCGACCGCCTCGTCGTTGGCGGTGTGATGCCGACCGCGAAAGCTATCGAACTGCCGAATCACAAAGAAACTGGTCGCGCATTTTTCCTCGAACGCCGCGAACTCGGCGCCATCAACGTCGGCGGGGCAGGGAAGGTCGTTGCGGACGGCCAGACCTTCGCGCTCGAAAAACTGGATTGCGTTTATCTGCCGATGGGAACCAAGTCCGTTTCGTTCACCAGCGATGACGCGAATAATCCCGCGAAGTTTTATTTTCTCTCCTGTCCCGCGCACGCCGCGCATCCCGCGCGCATGATGAAATCGTCCGAGGCTGCGCCGGTGAATCTCGGCGCGATGGAAACCGCCAACAAACGCACGATTTATAAATTCATCCATCAAGGCGGTATTCAAAGTTGCCAGCTCGTCATGGGTTTGACCGCGCTCGAGCCCGGCAATGTCTGGAATTCTTTTCCCGGCCATACACATTGGCGGCGCACGGAGATTTATTTTTACTTCGACCTCGGCGACAAAATTGTCTCGCACTTTTTTGGCGAGCCGCAGGAAACTCGCCACTTATTTTTGCACAACGACGAAGTGGCGCTTTCGCCAAACTGGTCAATGCACTTCGGCTGCGCCACGGGCAATTATAAATTCATCTGGGGCATGGCCGGCGAAAATCAAGTGTTCGACGACATGGACGCAGTGAAGCCGGTGGACTTGCGGTGATGACTTGAATCGGCAATGAAACTGCTAGCCAATCATTTCAGCAAGTTTCACCTTTTCACGACGATTGGTTTTGCGGTGGTGTTCAGCGCGTTGACATTTTGGGCGATGATCGAGCAATCGCCTAGCGACTGGCGGGAGAATAAAAATATCGCGGCCACCGCGTGTGCGGTTGTGAGCGGGCCGTTCACGGGAGCGATTGCGCGTCCGACACAGTCGGATTGCCTGAAATTTGGTTTCAAGTTGTTGCCATATTGCGGTGTCTTTTTGCTGGTTGGACTCTTGTCGCAGTTCATCACGCTCCCGTTTGGACGCGCGGCAGCCATTATCCGTAAGACAATATGGGTTCTTGGTCTTCTTGGATGGCATGCGGGGACGATATTATCGCTGTTATTTGCGTTGTCGTGATTCGCGAAAAAGTAAGATAAATATTTGCTATGAAATTCAAAAATAAAGTCGTGGTTGTCACTGGCGCGAGCCGTGGCATTGGTCAGGCCGTTTGCGTCGCGTTCGCCAAAGAAGGTGCAACTGTCGTGGGCGTTGCGCGCAGCGATCTTGCGGAAACGGGCGTAGCAGTTGAAAAAGCTGGCGGTAAATTCATAGCAAACAACGCCGACCTTGGCACGGGCACGCAAAAGGAATCGCACGAGGTCATCGCGCAAATCCTCGCGAAGACTGGACAAATTGACGCGCTCGTGAACAACGCGGGAATCATTCGCCGTGCGCCCGCGAAAGACTTTTCGGAAGCGGATTGGAACGCCGTCATGGCGACGAATCTAAACTCGCCATTTTTTCTGATGCAAGCCGTCGGCAAATGGTGGATTGAAACTGGTCGTGCGAAAGCACCGGAAAATTCCCGGCTCAAGCTGGTGAACATTGCATCGCTGCTTTCGTTTCAAGGCGGCATCACGGTTCCGGCTTACGCGGCGAGCAAACATGGAATTGCCGGCGTCACAAAAGCTTTGTCGAACGAATGGGCGAAGGAACGCATCAACGTCAACGCCATCGCGCCCGGCTACATCGCCACGGAAAACACGAAGGCGCTGCGCGAAGACGCGGTTCGCAACAAGGCGATTTTGGATCGTATTCCCGAAGGTCGCTGGGGCGCGGCTGAAGACATCGCGGGCGGTTGCGTATTTCTCGCAAGCGGCGATTCAGATTATTTGAACGGCGCGGTGCTGAACATTGACGGCGGCTGGATGGGAAGGTGAAAGGCGAATTATGAATTATGAAATTATAATTATGAAGTGGCAAAAACGCGTCTGGCATTTGTTTCATCATTCATCATTCATACTTCTGCCTTTGTTGCTCGTTTCCTGTGCCACCGCTGCGCCGCAAAAATTTTCCGGCGCAACGCCGCTCGAATGGTCGGTGCGGCTGGCGAATTCCGAAATGGCGCGGCAGACGAACGCGCCGAAATGGGATTACACGATGGGCTTGTTCACGCTGTCGTTGCTTAAATTGAACGAGCAGGTTCCCGATGCGCGCTTCGTGAAATTTTCCGAGGACAAAGTCGGGTCGCTTGTTTCGCCAGACGGAACGGTCAAAGGTTACAAGCTGGAAGAATTTCAACTCGATGCGCTGAATCCCTGCAAGACACTGCTTAAGTTGTCCAAGGTCAGTGCGGAGCCAACGGAGCGGTATTTTTCCGGCTGTGCTAAAATGGTTTTTCAACTGGAAAAACAACCGCGCACGTTCGACGGCGGATTCTGGCACAAGCAAAGATACACAAACCAAATGTGGCTCGATGGCATTTATATGGGTGCGCCGTTTTACGCGGCGATGGGTCGTTTTTCGCCAAATCCGCAGCTTGTTTACAATGACGTCGCCAAACAAATTCGTCTGATTGACGAACACACTTACGATGCGAAAACCGGTTTGAATTATCATGGCTGGGACGCGGCAAAAATCCAGCCGTGGGCGAATCCGCAAACCGGTTGCTCGTCGAATTTTTGGGGGCGCGCTGAAGGCTGGTATGCGATGGCGCTGGTGGATGTGCTCGATTATTTTCCAACAAACCATCCGGCGCGCGCGCAAATCATCGCGACGTTGCAGAAGACGGCGGCGGGCATTTTGAAATGGCAGGACGCGAAGACCGGACTTTGGTGGCAGGTGCTGGATGCCGGTGAGCGCAAAGGAAATTATCGTGAAGCCACCGCGTCCGCGATGTTCGTTTATGCACTCGCGAAAGGCGTGAATCAAGGCTATCTGTCGCGCGATTACATTCCGGCGATTACGAAAGGCTACGCTGGCATTGTCGAAAATCTCATCAAGCCCGCTGGCGAAAAAAGTTGGACGCTCACGCAATGTTGTCAGGTGGCGGGTCTTGGTGGTTCGCCGAGCAATGGCAAATTTCGTTCCGGCAGTTTTGATTATTACGTCGGCGAGCCGATTGTGAAAAACGATTTGAAAGGCGTCGGGCCGTTCATCCTCGCGGGAATCGAATTGCAAAAACTTTCGGAAACGAAATAATTCCAAACATCGCCATGAATAATTTTCTCAAAACATTTCTGCTCGCCGCGACTTTTTTTTCGGCCGCGAATTTTTCGTCGTCCGCGCAAACGAATGCTGCCGACCTCACGCCCAAATCCGTGCTCGACGCGATGCAGCGCGTCGCGGATTGGCAGCTCGCGCATCCGGAAACGAATCGTCCGACCGGCTGGATTTGCGCCGTTGGCGATGCGGGCATGATGGCGCTCGCGGGAATTTCCGGCGACGCCAAATACCGCGACGCGATGCTCGCGCTTGGCGAAACCAATCACTGGGAGCTGCCCGTTTTTCATGGTCGGAAATATCACGCCGACGACCAGTGCATCGGCCAGACTTGGGCGGAACTCTATTCTCTCTACCGCGAACCCAAGATGATTGCGCCGATGCGCGAACGGTTTGACTGGATCCTCGCCCATCCGCCCAAAGACAAGTCGCTCGATTTTTCGCAGCCGGATCACGGGCAGGAATTGTGGTCGTGGTGCGACGCGCTGTTCATGGCGCCGCCGACGTGGCTACGGCTTTACGCGGCGACCGGCGATGAAAAGTATCTGAATTTCGCCGTGACGAATTTCTGGCGCACGACGGATTTTCTTTACGACAAAAATGAAAACCTGTTTTTCCGCGACAGCACGTTTTTCAAAAAGACTGAAACGAACGGCGCGAAAGTTTTCTGGTCGCGCGGCAATGGCTGGGTTTTCGCCGGCATCGTGCGCGCGTTGCAATACTTGCCGATGAACAGTCCCGAACGTCCGCGCTTCGAGCAATTGTTTGCGGACATGGCGAAAAAAATTCTTTCGCTGCAACAGGCGGACGGACTTTGGCGCGCGAGCTTGCTCGACCCGCAGGATTTTCCGACGCCGGAAGCGAGCGGCTCGGCGCTGTTCACTTACGGACTCGCGTGGGGCGTGAATCAGGGTTTGCTCGACCGCGCGACGTTTGAATCCGCCGTCCGCAAGGCGTGGCCGGCGCTCGTCGGCTGCGTGAATGCCGATGGTCGGCTCACACACGTGCAACCGGCGGGCGACCGTCCGGTGCAATTTTCGGCGGATGCCACGTCACCTTACGGCGGCGGCGTCTTTTTGCTCGCGGGCAGCGAGGTTTATCGGATGGCGGTTTTGGATGCCGCCGTGCCAAATAGTCAGGATGTTTCAATTACTGCTGAAGTTGGTCGGCCATTTGTTTGGAAGTCACTTGGAACAAAAATTAAAAATCCATCCGCGTTTCACCGTGACTGTGAAACCATCGAATTTGATTTGAACGACATCGCTAGAGATTTCCATTCACAACCAGCGACCGTAGAATTTTCAATTATGGACGGTATTTCCTCGCGTGTTTTGGATTCGCAACAAACACCTGACAAATTACTTTTCCAAGTTGACCTTGCGCCGGGCGAAACAAAAACATTTTACATTTTGGACGCAAGTGCGTTGGCCGCCACGCCGCCGCCCATCGTGAAGACGATGGCGCGTTATGTGCCGGAACGCTTCGACGATTTTGCGTGGGAAAGCGACCGCATCGCGCACCGCATTTACGGCCAGGCGCTCATCAAGGCCGAGGGCACCATCAGCAGCGGCGCGGACGTGTGGATCAAAAAAGATCGCGGCCTCATCGTGGACACGATGTATGCCACGAAACATTACCACGAGGACAACGGCTCGTTCATGGACGATTATCGCGTCGGCAAAAGCCGTGGCTGCGGCGGCCTCGGCATCTGGGACGGCCAGAAGCTCCACGTCTCCAGCAATTGGAAGAATTGGAAGCTCATCACCACCGGCCCAATCCGATCCGAGTTTGAACTGACCTACGACGCGTGGGACGCGGGCAATGGCCGCAAAGTTTCCGAAGTGAAACGCTTCAGCATTGACGCCGGCTCGTGGCTGACGCGCGTGACGAGCACACTTACAGATGAAACTCACAATGACGTAACTAATAGTGGTTCATGGCTTATGAATAATCGTTTCACAATCGGCGTCGGCGTGGCCGAGCGCGCGTGTCCGACGAACCGCGAAGAATTCATCGCGAACGATTTGACCGAAGGCTGGTTGACTTACTGGCAGCCGGAAGATCAGCCGAAAGGCACGACGGCGGTGGCGATTCTCCTGCCGAAAAATTCTGTGAAGGAATTCACCAACGACAATCCGTCAATGCCCGACAGCGTGAAACACGCGAACGTGCCGCAGCCGACGCACGAAGGTTATCCTCCCATTCGCACGCAGCTTGCCGTCACGCAGATGGAAGTGGACAAACCGTTCACTTACTATTTTGGCGCAAGCTGGGATCGCAGCGGCGATTTCACGAACCACGTCCAGTGGGAAAATTATGTGAAACGTTTCGCCGAGCGCCGCGACCAGCCGTTGCAAATTTCCGTTGGAAATTGATTTTGGATTTACGATTAACGCGACAGCGTCTTGGACTGCGGCAGTCCTCTGCCGCTTTTAAGCGTTTCAAAAGCGCCAGAGGGCTGGCGGACTCCAAAACCTTGCGGAAATTGAACGTCAACTTTTAGCCGCCGCAATAACCTTCATCGCCTCCGCTGTGAACGCGGTGATTTTTGCCCAATCTTTTTCTGCGACCAATTTCTTTTCGGCCATCCACGAGCCGCCGACGGCGGCGACTTGCGGAATCGCCAAATAGTTCGGCAGCGTCGCGGCGGTGATGCCGCCGGTCGGAATGAATTTTACACCCGTATGTCCGAACGGCCCGATGAGCGCCTTGAGCGCGTTCACGCCGCCAAAGGTTTCCGCCGGAAAAAACTTCAGGTGCTTCCAGCCGAGTTCCAGCGCGCGCATGATTTCGCCGGGCGTGATGACGCCGGGGAACAGTGGAAATTTATTTTCATGCGCGGCTTTGGAAACGGCTTCGCTCAAACCGGGTGAAACCCCGAATTGCGCGCCGGCGTCCACGGCTTGTTTCACTTGGTCGGCGGTCAGCAAAGTTCCCGCGCCGACGATGGCGTTCGGCAAATGTTTGCGGATGCGCGCGATGGATTCCGCCGCGCCCGCCGTGCGGAAAGTGACTTCGATGCAGTTCAATCCGCCCGCGAGCAGCGCCTCGGTGAGCGGCACGGCGTCGTCCGTTTTTTCGATGACCGCGACGCAGACGAGCCGTTGTTGGAGCAGGGAATCAATGTTCATAAATGTTTGCTGACAAGTTTGGCAAATTTGGCGACGGGTGTGAATACGATTTTGCTTTTTAATTTCGCCGGTTGGATAAAAATGCGGCTGTCAGATTTTTTCCGGTTGTCATTGGACAAATTACCCGACTCGTAGCAAAATAATAACAATATGAGCGATGAAGCCATGAGTAATTTTACGCCGCGCGCGCAGCAGGTGCTCGCGCTCGCGCGCAAGGAAGCCGACCGCCTGAACCACAATTTTCTCGGCACGGAGCATTTGCTGCTCGGCCTGATCAAGCTGGGGCAGGGCGTCGCCGTCAATGTTTTGCAAAGCATGGGCATTGACCTCGACAGCGTTCGCATTGAAGTCGAGAAACAGGTTGGCAGCGGGCCCGATCAGAAGATGATCGGCAATATTCCTTACACGCCGCGCGTGAAAAAAGTCATCGCGCTCGCGCAGAAGGAGGCGAAAAATCTTAATCACACTTACGTCGGCACGGAACATTTGCTGCTTGGACTTTTGCGCGAAGGCGACGGCGTGGCGGCGAAAGTTTTACGTGCGCTGGACGTGGACATTGAAGAAGCGCGGCAGCGTGTGTTGAAAGAATTGGATCCGAATTTTGCCGCGCAAGCGGGCGGCGAAGAAGCGCAACCGGGCGAACCCACGCCGGAAAAAGCTGCGACCGGAACTGCGGGTGATAAAAAAGGCGATGTCAAAACGCCCGCGCTAAAAGCGTTTGGCCGCGACCTCACGGAAATCGCGCGCAAGGGCGACATGGATCCGGTCATCGGTCGCGCGAGCGAAATCGAGCGCGTCATCCAGATTCTTTGCCGTCGCACGAAAAATAATCCGGTTCTGCTCGGAGAAGCGGGTGTTGGAAAAACTGCCATCGTCGAAGGTCTCGCGCAAGAAATCGTGAAGGGCAACGTGCCGGAAATTTTGTTGACCAAGCGCGTCATCACACTGGACTTGGCGTTGATGGTTGCCGGCACAAAATATCGCGGACAATTTGAAGAGCGGATTAAAGCGGTAATGGACGAAATCCGTCGCGCGAAAAACATTATTCTCTTCATTGACGAGTTGCACACCATCGTCGGCGCGGGTTCGGCGGAAGGCACGATGGACGCGAGCAACATCATCAAGCCCGCGCTTTCACGCGGTGAAATGCAATGTGTCGGCGCGACCACGATGAACGAGTATCGCAAATACATCGAGAAAGACGCCGCGCTCGAACGCCGTTTTCAATCGGTGAAAGTCGAGGCGCCGTCCATCGAAGACGCGATTGCGATTTTGAAAGGCTTGCGCCACAAATACGAAGAACATCACAAGGCGGAGTTCACCGATTTGGCGGTCGAGTCGGCGGTGAAATTGTCCGACCGTTACATCACGGACAGATTTTTGCCGGACAAGGCGATTGATGTTTTGGACGAAGCCGGTTCGCGCGCGCGCATCAGCACGATGACGCGTCCGCCGGAAATCAAGGCGCAGGAAGCCGAGATCGAAGTCATCAAGGGCAAAAAAGAAAGCTCGATCAAAAATCAGGATTTCGAGGGCGCGGCGAAAATGCGCGACCAGGAAAAACAGGCGAAGGACAAGCTCGAAACTTTGCTCAAAGAATGGCGCGCGAAGGGCGATGAAAAACGCGTCGTCGTCGGTGAGGAAGAAATTCTGCACGTCGTCGCGAAGTGGACGGGCATTCCGCTCAAGCGCATGGGTCAGGACGAAATGTCGCGCCTGCTCACAGTCGAAGTCGAGATGGAAAAAGTTGTCGTCGGCCAGCGCGAGGCGGTGTCCGCGTTGTGCAAGGCGCTGAAGCGTTCGCGCGCGGATTTGAAAGATCCGCGCCGCCCGATTGGCACTTTTCTTTTGCTCGGCCCGACGGGTGTTGGCAAAACGCTTTTGGCGAAAACGCTCGCGGAACAAATGTTTGGCGACACGAAATCGCTCATTCAACTCGACATGAGCGAATACATGGAAAAATTCAACGTGTCGCGGCTCGTTGGTTCGCCGCCCGGCTATGTGGGCTACGAAGAAGGCGGACAGCTTACGGAAAAAGTCCGGCGCAATCCGTATTCCGTCGTGCTCTTCGACGAAATCGAGAAGGCGCATCCCGACGTGTGGAATATGCTGCTGCAGATTTTGGAAGAAGGAAAATTGACCGA
>CAILDU010000116.1 GCA_903833055.1 uncultured Verrucomicrobia subdivision 3 bacterium
AACATCAAGCGCATCATTGAATACATCAACGGCAACGCGAAATGCACACGAAAGAAATTGATTGAAGCGCTCGCGCCGACGCCGAAAGTTGCGAAAGCCGTGGTCACGGAAATTCCCATTGTGCCGACAACCGAAGGTGAAGTTGCAGCCGCTCCAGCAAAACCCGTCGCGCCCGAAGCAACGCCGGAACAAACAGCGGTCATCGTGGATTTGCATTGGCTGATTCATCAAGGTGCGGTTTTGGAATTTGCCGATGGCCGCATGGAAACGGCGAAAAAACCTTTGCCCAAACCGGTGAAGCAGGAAAAGAAAGTTGCCGCCGCAAAACCTGCCGCTGAAGCTGCAACTGCTGCGTCCATCGAAACGGTGACGCCGGAAACGCTCGTGGCAGAACCGGTCGCGCAAATTGAATCGCCGGTGGAAAATACCGCCGCTCCCGCAGTCGAAACGCAGGTTCAGCCGGAAGTTTCAGCCACGACGGAAGGAAGTGCCGCATGAGTTTTGCCGCTCTGGGATTGAGTGAAAAGATGCTCGAAGGCGTCCGCGCCATGGGCTACACCGATCCGACGCCGATTCAGTTGCGCGCGATTCCGCTCGTGCTGTCCGGCAAGGATGTCATCGGCAGCGCGCAGACCGGCACAGGAAAAACGGCGGCGTTTGCGTTGCCAATTTTGTCCAAACTCGGCTCGCATAATCCCGTCGGCCCGCGCGCGCTCATCCTCGAACCCACGCGCGAACTCGCGGCGCAAGTTGAAACGGCCATTCGCGATTACTCGCGTTTTACCGATTTGAAAACCACCGTCGTTTTCGGCGGCGTCGGTTACGGCAAACAAAATGACGAATTGAAAGCGGGCGCGGACATCGTCGCCGCCACGCCCGGACGTTTGCTGGATCATCTCGAACAAGGCACTTTGAAATTGGACAAGGTGGAATTTCTCGTGCTCGACGAAGCCGACCGGATGCTCGACATGGGATTTTTGCCCGACGTGCGCCGCCTCGTGGAACAATGTCCGCGCAAACGCCACACCGCGCTTTTTTCCGCCACGATTCCGCCGCAGATTGAAACGCTCATCCAATGGGCGATGCACAATCCGGAAACGATTGAAATCGGCGCGCGCCGTTCGCCGGCGGAAAACGTCAAGCACGTCATCTATCCCGTTTCCGACACGCAGAAAACCGATCTGCTCCTCGCGCTGCTGGAAAGCGTGAACTACGATTCCGTGATTATTTTTTGCCGCACGAAGCACGGTGCCGACCGCGTCGCCACCACGCTCAAGCGCGCGAACCACGCCGTCGCTGTGCTACATTCCAACCGCACGCAGAAGGAACGCGAACAGGCGCTGGAAGGTTTTCGCGAAGGCAAATTTGAGGTGCTCGTCGCCACGGACATCGCGGCGCGCGGGCTGGACATCGCGGACGTGAGCCACGTCATCAATTACGACGTGCCGCAGCATCCCGAAGATTACATCCACCGCATCGGCCGCACGGGCCGTGCCGAAGCCACCGGCGACGCCTTCACGATCATGATCGCCGAAGATGCGCCGCACGTTTTTGCCATCGAACGCTTCATCAGCCAGAAAATTCCGCGCGTGAAAATGGAAAAATTTGAATACCGCTACACCGCGTTGTTTGAAGAACCCAAGGCGGGTGCGCCGGCGGGTTTTCCCGGCAAAGTGCGCGGTGGCCGCGTCCACGGCGGCTACCATTTCGCGCCCGGCGGACGGAGACGGTAAAGTTTTTACGCATCGGAATTCAGTGGGTGGTGTTGATTTATTTGAATGAATGAGCCAAAGCGAAATCAACTATTTGTGTCACCTGCTTTTCTTGTAACGGCTGTCCTATGGCTTTTCATTGGGCTCATTGTTGTGGTTGGCATCCCCAATTTTTTAAAAGCGCGCCAAACACACGCAGCAAATCCTTGCATCAATAACCTCCGGCAGATTGATGCCGCAGCAAATCAGTTTGCACTGGAAAAGGATTTGAAAACTGGAGCTAAAATTAATTTTCCTAACGACCTGACTCCTTACATCAAACTCAACTCTGCTGGAAAAATTCCTAGTTGTCCTGATGGTGGTATTTATCACATTGGCAAAGTAGGCGACACGCCTACTTGCACATTGAGCACTCTCACTCCTGCCCACGCTTTACAATAAAAAAGAGGCTGGACGTTAATCCAGCCTCTTTGATTGTTTCAGATTTTTTCAGTTCAACCGCATCGGCATGACGACGTAGAGGAACGGCCCATTGATTTTCACCACGCCGGGGCTGAGTTCGTCAATCAGCTCGATGAAAATTTCGTCCTCGGTCAGCGCGTTGAGCGGGTCAATGAGGTAGCGCGGATTGAAGGCGATGGCGAGTTCCTTGCCTTTGTAGTTGATGGCCATCGTCTCGCGCGCCTCGCCAACTTCCGGCGAATTCGCGGTGATGGTCAGCAGATTTTTGCCGAACGCGAGCTTGACGGAATTCGCCTTCTCGCTGGTCATTATTTCCGCGCGGCGCAACGCCTGCACGAGTTCTTCGCGGCCAACGCCAATGCGTTCCTTCGCTTCGCCGGGAATGACCTGACGATAATTTGGATAATTTCCCTCGATCAATTTTGTGATGAGCAAAACAGAAAAACCATTTTCATTTTTCAGCGCAAAGGAAGCCTGGTTTTCACCGAACTTTAATTCCACTTCGCCTTTGTCTTGCAGCAAGCGATTGAGTTCATTGACCGCTTTTGCGGGAACAATAAATTCGCCCGCGCTCTTTTCCGAAATGTCCACTTCCTCATCCACCAGCGCGAGACGGCGACCATCGGTCGCGACAAACGTCATCTTGCCTTCCTTGAGGCTGATGAAAATACCGTTGAGAACATAGCGCGATTCGTCGGTCGAGACGGCAAAACTGGTTTTGCGAATCATCCCGCGAATATTTTCCTGCGGCAAAGAAACTTTCTTGTCGTCCTTAAATTTCGGCAACGGCGGAAATTCATCCGCCGCGAGTCCGTGTATTTTGAAAAATGAAGAACCGCTGCGGATGCTCGAAAGATTTTTGTCGTCCGTTTCAATTTCGATTTCGCCCTGCAACTCGCGCACGATGCCAAAGAGTTTTTTTACGGGTAGCGTAGTGGCCCCTGGCTTGGTCACCTTGGCTTCGACTTTGCACGCGACGGTGACATCAAGGTCGGTCGCGGTAAACTCAACGTGGCTGCCCTCAGCGCGAATGAGCACGTTTGAGAGAATCGGCAGCGTGGTGCGCGTGCTGACGACGTTTTGCACGGCTTGCAATCCGGCGATGATTTGGTCTTTGGTAATCGTGAGGTTCATGCGCTTATAATATTCTGTCTTCTTTTAAAAATTCTATTCTTATTAAGGGATGTGAACAAGCCCAACAACATCCAACGGCTTAATCATCACCGGCCAAATCTTATTTTTTTAACTGCGACCAGTTCAAGCTATACGAGCCGCAAAAAATAAAAAGTCAAAGTTGTTGGAACTATCAACAAGTCATTCACAAACGGCTCGCAGGTTTTCCGGCGAGTTGTGCGCGACGGATGATTTCCGGAAAAACGGAAATTACAAAATCAACTTCCGCGAGCGTCGAATCGCGACCCAGCGAAAAACGCACGAGCGAATTGGCTGATTCCTTTTTACCAATCGCCAAAATCACATGACTCGGTTCCAAAGAACCGGCGGAACACGCCGAACCGCTCGAAGCGCAAATGCCTTCCATGTCCAACCCAGCCATCAACGCGATGCCATCCGAACCACGAACGACAAAAGAAAGCGTGTTGCCCAAACAATTTTCGCGCGGACTGACAATTTCGCAGCCGTCAATTTTTTCAACTGCCGCTGCCAATTTTAATAATTGTTCCTGTATTTTGGACTTGGGAAAAACTGGCGGCTTCACACATTTTTCCATCGCGGCAACCAGACCGATGATGGCTGGAAGATTTTCCGTGCCGGCGCGCCGTTCGTTTTCGTGTCCGCCGCCAAAAATAATCGGATCGGGATGCAGCGGCGATTTGATGTAAAGCAAGCCTGCGCCTTTTGGCCCGTGAAACTTGTGGGCGCAAACGGAAATTAAATCGGCATTAAACTGCGAAATGTTTTCAAACGGCTCTTTGCCAAACCACTGAACGGCGTCGGAATGGAAAACAATTCGGTGCTCACGGCAAATAGCGCCAAGTTCGGCGACCGGCTGGATTGTGCCAATTTCATTGTTCGCGGCCATGATGGAAACCAAAATCGTGTCAGCGCGAATGGCTTTCTTCAAATCGTCGGGCGCAACGCGGCCTTCGGAATTGACCGGCAAACGCGTGACAGCAAAACCTTCTTTTTTCTCCAAGTAATCAAACGATTGCAACACCGCGTCATGCTCGACGGCAGAAGTTATTAAATGTTTTCCTTTTGATTTGAGCGCGCGCGCCGTGCCGAAGATGGCGAGATTGTTCGCCTCGGTTCCGCCGCTGGTGAAAATTATTTCGCTCGGTTTCGCGCCGAGAAATTTTGCCGCGCGATCGCGTGCGTCATCCAGCAGCGCGCGCGCTTTGCGGCCGATGTGATGGACGCTTGAAGGATTGCCCCAGAATTCGTTGAGAAACGGCAGCATCGCCGCGCGCACGTCCGCGTCAAGCGGTGTGGTGGCGTTGTAATCGAAATAAACGGTGCGCGGCATTTGTGTTAAAGTAGGTGACGACGTGAGGAGTCTCAAAACAAAATTAAATCAATTGTCTTGAGTCTCGTCACCTCGACTCCTACAAAAGAGAAAAGATAAATGAAAACGCAGGTAAAAATTTGCGGCGTCACGAATGTGGCCGACGCGCTGGCGGCAGCCGAGGCGGGCGCGGACATGATTGGATTGAATTTCTACGAGAAAAGTCCGCGCTATATTTCGTTCGCGACGGCGTCGGAAATTTCGCGTGCGCTGCCGCCGTTTGTGCTGCGTGTGGGCGTGTTTGTGAATCCCGAAGAGTCGCAGGTTGTGGAAGCCATCGCCGCGTGCGGCTTGAACCTCCTGCAATTTCACGGCGACGAAGATTCGGATTTTTGCACGCAGTTTGGTTTGATGAGCGTGAAAGCCTTGCGCGTGCGTGACGCAGAATCATTGCAAACATTGGAGAATTTTAACACAGATGCTTTTCTGCTGGATGCGTATTCCAAAAGCGGACTTGGAGGCACGGGTGAAAAATTTAATTGGGACTTGGCCGTGGCGGCGCAGAAATTTGGTAAGCCGATTTTTCTAGCGGGCGGTTTGACGCCGGAAAATGTGGCGGACGCGGTGAAGCAGGTGCGGCCGTTTGCGGTGGATGTTTCCAGCGGCGTGGAATCCGCGCCCGGAAAAAAAGACGCGGCGAAAGTGCGGGCGTTTATTGCGGCGGTGCGGGCGGTGTGAATAGCTTACCAGAGAAGGCTGTAGCCTATCCTCGTATTAGGCTGAAAAATCGTCATATCTCACGGTGTCTTGACCTGCTCAACCTTTCCATCGGCGTCGCTCACTCGCATAACTACTCGCGTAGCATTTGTGGACTCAACCGTAATCTTACCTTCCGCGTTTGTGGTTCGCGAAGAAACGCCAAAAACACCTGGCTGAACCTCCAAAATATCCCACACGCCGTCTTTGAACTCGCAACGATAGCCGGAACTCTGCGGCAACTGACTGAATGCCATCTCGACAACCTGATGCTCGGACAAATGCCGTCCCGGCAAAACTGTGTCCTTGCCATCCGCCGCCGGCTGCTTCTTGCAACCAATGGCAACAACTGCCGCCAAACAGAGTATTAATGTGAATGATTTCATAGTGTGATGCGTCTTGCGGCCTAACGAAAAAAGCTGAGCCACCGCCGACTCGCGGCGTGAACCGCGACAGCGGAACTTACCAAGCCGAGGGCAGTTGCTTTCATGGATTCGAGGTTGCGCCGGACGAAAATAGTTGTCCAGCCTCATTTCGCGGAAAAAGTTTTAACGCCGGCTTTTCTATTTCGTGTGGTTTGTGTATTTCGTGGTTCACAAAAATGAAACGCATCGCGGTCTATTGTGGTTCCAACAAAGGTGTTCGCCCGGAATACGCGGCGGCGGCGCAGGCACTCGGCACGTTACTCGCGCGCGAAACAATTGAGCTGGTTTATGGCGGCGGTAGGGTCGGCTTGATGGGCATCGTGGCGGACGCGGTGTTGCAAAACGGCGGCCACGTCATCGGCGTAATTCCGGAAAAGCTCGTCATCGAGGAAGTCGTCCATGAAGCATTGCCGGATTTGCGCGTCGTCAAAACGATGCATGAACGCAAGGCGTTAATGGCGGAGCTGGCGGATGGTTTCATCGCGCTGCCGGGCGGTTTTGGCACGTTTGAGGAATTGTTCGAGGTACTGGCGTGGAGTCAATTGGGCTGGCACCAGAAGCCGTTCGGTCTGCTGAACGTCGCTAATTTTTATCGTCCGCTGATGCAATTTCTCGATCACACGCGCGACGAGGGTTTTATTCGTCCGCAGCACCACGACTTGGTTTTAGTGGAGAATAATGCGGAAGATATGTTGCGTCGGCTGAGAAAATTTCGTCCGCCGACCGAAGTGAAGTGGTCGCATCCAGCTCATAAGTTGAGCTAAAATAAGTGCGGTAAAAGGCAAAAAATGGGCTTCACACAACGGCTGCGGCTGGTAGCTTGCTGGCAGATTCTCAACCATGAAAATTTCCGTTCCACGCGAAAATCATCCGGGCGAAAGCCGCGCGCCCCTCACGCCGGACAGTGTTGCTAAACTCGTTAAGCTCGGCGCGCAAGTCGAAGTGGAAGCCGGACTCGGTATCGCCGCCGGTTTTTCGGACGAGGCTTATCTTAAAGCTGGCGCCATCATCACCGCTGACCGCAAGGAGCTCGTCGCTTCCGGAGATATTGTGCTGCGCCTGCGCAAACCGCCGTTGGAAGAAATCGCCTGGCTCAAGCAGGGCGCGATACACGCGAGCTTGCTGGATCCCTTCAATGAGAAGGAGCTGGTCAATAAATTTGCCGAACGCGGCGTCAGCGCCATCAGCATGGAATTCATCCCGCGCACAACTCGCGCGCAGAAGATGGACGTGCTTTCTTCGCAAGCGAACCTGGGCGGTTACGAGGCGGTGATTCTGGCCGCGCGTTATTCCAATAAAATTTTTCCCATGATGACCACGGCGGCAGGCACAATTTTGCCTTCCAAGGTTTTCATCATCGGCGTTGGTGTCGCCGGCCTCCAAGCCATCGCCACCGCAAAACGTCTTGGCGCGAAAGTCACCGCTTACGACACGCGACCTGTTGTAGAAGAGCAGGTGAAATCGCTCGGCGCGCAATTTCTTAAGATTGACATTGGCGAAACCGGTCAGACCAAGGACGGTTACGCAAAGGCGCTCACCGAAGAACAGATTCAAAAGCAGCGCGATGCGATGAAGAAAACCTGCGGCGATTCCGATGTGGTGATCACCACGGCGCAAGTTTTCGGTCGCAAAGCGCCGGTGCTTGTCACCGCTGAAATGCTGAATGCCATGAAGCCCGGCAGCGTCGTCGTAGATATGGCCGTGGAAACTGGCGGCAATGTCGAAGGCGTGAAATACGACGAAATCGTTGACCGCAACGGTGTGAAAATTGTCGGGATCGCTAATCTTCCAGGTCGCGCCCCGCTGCATGCGAGCCAAGTTTACGCCGCGAACCTCGTCGCGCTCGTCGAAGAATTCTGGGACAAGAAAGAAAAGACCTTCGTGCTCAAGCTCGATGACGAAATCATCAAAGGCTGCCTCGTCACGCACGGCGGCAAAATCGTGAACGAAAAACTGCTCCCCAAAGCCAGCTAACATTTTATGGATACCAACGTATTATTCATCTTCATCCTCGCCATCTTCGTCGGCATCGAGGTGATTTCCAAAGTGCCTTCGATGTTGCACACGCCCTTGATGTCCGGCACGAACGCCATTCACGGGATCATTTTATTCGGCGGCATCCTGGTGCTGGCGGATGCGGAAACGCACCTCGCGCAAGCGCTCGGATTTGTCGCGGTCATTTTCGGATCAGCCAACGTGTTTGGCGGCTTCATGGTCACGGACCGCATGCTGCAAATGTTCAAGAAAAAGAAATAACATGAGTTCTACCATTGCTTTCATCATCATCGGCGTCTCGGTTTTATTCAT